>NZ_CP040244.1:1311649-1613299 GCF_005517195.1 Streptomyces vilmorinianum
GGAGCGGACCGCGCCCGCGCTCCGGCTCTCGGCCGACGTCGACGCGGCGGCGGCCCGGCTCCGCCCGGTGTACGTCGCCGACGGCCAGACCGGTCTGGGGGAGCGGGCACGGGAGGACTTCGCGGCCCGGCTCGCGGTCGCGGTCGGCGCCGTCGCGGCCGGCGAGGCCGCCGAACGCGTCTGGCGCCGGGGCGCCATCCGCGCCTGCGGCACCCCCTGGCTGCGGCTCTACCGCTGGTACGAGCGGATCCGCGCGTACGGCTCGACGGACCCGCGTCTCCAGGCGCCGGTGGAGGACGAACTGACGGCGCGCCAGCGCGTGGAACAGGCGGTACGGATCGTCGCCGACGAGGCCTCGCGGGGACTTCCGGCGCCCTGGGCGCAGGCGGTGCGCGAGGCGGCGGTACGGGGGGCGGACGGGCTCCCCGAGGCGCTCGACGAGCTCACGGTGACCCTCGGGGACCCGGCCGCCCGCCCGCCGCGGCCCGCCTGGTGGCCGGCCGCCGTCCTGGCACAGGCCCTGATGACGCTCCTGCAGATCTTCGGCGCGCTGTGGCTGGTCGGCCAGATCGTCGGCGTGGTGCCGCCCGGGCTGCTGCCGCCCGTCCTCATCATGCTCGCCGGCATCGTCGGCGGACCGCTGGTGGAGTGGGCGTGCGCGGGCGCCGTCAAGGGCCCGGCGCGGCGGTACGGGCAGGAGGCCGAACGGAAGCTGCGGGAGGCGGCGGCCGGCTGCGGGCGGGCGCGGGTCCTGGACCCGATCTCGGCGGAGTTGATGCGCTACCGGGAGGTGCGCGACCAGTACGTGACGGTGTCGGGGACCCGGTCGGGCGCGCGGGTCACGCGGCTGGGCGGGGCGATGCGGTGGGGCGGTACGAGGGCGGGTGCGCGGATGCGGTGAGGGTCTCCTTTCACTCCCGCGGGTGACGGTCTTTTCCCCAGGGCGTCGTCCCTCCACAGGCTGCGGCGGGCTGCCTCCGATCGGTCCAGCATGGAACCGGCCGAAGGGTTCGGGAAAGGGGAGGGACATGAACGACACGATGGTGACGCTCGTCGGGAACGTGGCGACGAGCGTCGAGTACCGGGACACGGCGACGGGCGGGGTGGCCCGGTTCCGGTTCGCGGTGACCGCGCGCCGCTGGGACCGGGAGCGGGGCACCTGGTCCGACGGACACACCAGCTTCTACACGGTGTTCGCCTGGCGGGCGCTCGGCGCCAACCTCGCCGCCTCGGTCTCCGTGGGCGAACCGCTGGTGGTGCACGGCCGGTTGAGGGTACGGGAGGAGGAGCCGGAGGAGGGCAGGCCGGACGCCCGGCGGCGGACGTTCGTGGACATCGACGCGCTGGCGGTGGGCCACGATCTGACGCGCGGCACGGCGGCGTTCCGGCGGGTGGTGAAGGGGGGACCAGGTCTGACGGAACGGCAGGGGAACGGGGGCGGCGAGCGGGACCCGTGGGAGGGGGCGGAGGAGCCGAAGGTCCTGGAACCCGTGGCCTGACCGGGAGTTGTGGGGATTTGTCGACACCGTGACCAGCGCATTCCTGCCGCGCGGGCCCCGCACATAACGATTCCGATTCGGAATGGTTATCAGACCGTACGAACGGGCACCCGGCTCTTCCCCATCCATAGGATTCCCGGGTACTCATACGGGACTTGAGTCAGCGCTTGAGTCGACTACTTGAGTCAACTGGGTCTGTGAGTCTGCTGGCGATGCGCTCCCCCCACGTGTCTCGACCAATGACACGGAGCAGCTCGCCCGGAGGGGAAATTCATGTTTTCTGTTCGGAGGCGCGGCGTTGCCCGCCTTGCCGCCGCGACCATGGTCTCCGGCCTTGTCGCTGCGGGCGCGATAGCCGTCGCGGGACCGGCGGCGGCCGACGAGGGTCTGCAGGGGACGGGCGGCGCGACTGCCACGCTCGGTGACCTGAAGATCTTCGACAAGGTGAAGATCGGCGACCGGAATGTCTCCGCTGGTCTCTTCGAGATGACGGTCAAGCCCGGCGGGTCGATCCAGACGTACTGCATCGACCTGCACACGGCCGCGCTGAAGGACGAGGAGTACAAGGAGGTCGGCTGGGAGCAGTCCTCCCTGCACGACAACCAGGACGCCGGCAAGATCCGCTGGATCCTGCAGAACTCCTACCCGCAGGTGAACGACCTCGACGCCCTGGCCAAGAAGGTCGGCGCCACGAACCTCACCGAGAAGACCGCCGCGGCCGCCACGCAGGCCGCCATCTGGCACTTCTCCGACGACGTCGAGGCCACGCCGGTCGACGACGACGCCAAGAAGCTGACCGAGTACCTGGAGAAGAACGCGCAGAACCTGGAGGAGCCCAAGGCCTCCCTCAGCCTCGCTCCCTCCTCCGTCGCCGGCAAGGCCGGTGAGCGCCTCGGCCCGATCACGGTGAACACCAACGCCGCGACGGCCACGGTCTCCCTCGCCCCCGGCTCCCCGGCCGGCGTGAAGATCGTGGACAAGGACGGCAAGGTCGTCACCACGGCCGCCAACGGCGACCAGGTCTTCTTCGACGTCCCGGCCGGCACGGCCGACGGCTCCGCCGAGCTGAACGTGAAGGCCGACACGACGGTCCCGATCGGCCGCGCGTTCGTCTCCACCAAGGTCAAGAGCCAGACCCTGATCCTGGCCGGCACCAGCACCTCGACGGTCGAGGCCAAGGCCTCCGCGACCTGGGCGACGAAGGGCGCGATCCCGGCCGTCTCGGCCGAGAAGAACTGCGCCAAGGGCGGCCTGGACATCACCGCCTCCAACGAGGGCGACCAGGACTTCACCTTCGAGCTGAAGGGCATGAAGTACACGATCGCCGCCGGTGAGTCCAAGACCGTGACGGTCCCGCTCGCCGAGGACCAGGCGTACGACTTCACCATTACCGGCCCGAACGGCTTCGAGAAGACCTTCAAGGGCGTCCTCGACTGCAAGACGGCCACCCCGGCCCCGTCCACCACCCCGTCCACCGAGCCCTCCCCGGCCACGGCCGGCGGCTCCACCACGGGCGGCTCCACCGGCTCCACCACGGGCGGCGGCGACCTCGCCGAGACCGGCAGCTCCAACGCCACCCCGATGATCGCCGGCATCGCCGCGGCCCTCGTGCTCCTCGGCGGCGGCGCGGTGTTCTTCCTCCGCAAGAAGAAGACCACCGGCCAGTAACACCGAGCAACACCCTCACCGACGGCCCCGCCGCGCCCACCGCGCGGCGGGGCCGTCGCACGTGCCGATCGCCTCGACGGCCGGAGCGAAGGCCGAAACACACTGGCGCGCCCGGCCCCTCGCGGACGATCATGAAGCGCATGAGCGATCAACCCGCACGATGGAGCCAGGCCACCGTCTACCCCGACATGTGGGCCGACCCGAACGACGACCCCCGCAACAGCGAAGGTGCCAGTCCGGAAGGCGAGCGGGCGACGCTGCAGGACTTCCTGTCCGGCTACCGCATGACCCTGCGGATGAAGTGCGAGGGCCTGGACGCGGAGCAGCTGGCCCGTCGGTCGGTTCCGCCGTCGACGATGTCGCTGCTCGGCCTGATCCGGCACCTCGCCGAGGTGGAACGGGACTGGCGCAACTGGATCAGCGACGGCGATCCGCTGCCGACGCTGTACGGCGAGGACGACGGTGACTTCGACGGAGCGATCGCCGATCGGGCCGAGGTCGACGCCGCGTACGCCGACCTGGAGCGCGAGCAGGCCGCGGCCGACGCCGCGCTGGCCGCGTACCCCGATCTGAGCGAGCGCCTGGCGAAGGACGGGATCGCGGTTCGGGAGCTGATGGTGCACAGGATCGAGGAGTACGCCCGCCACTGCGGGCACGCCGACCTGTTGCGCGAGCGCGTCGACGGAAGGGTCGGCCAGTGACGACGGCCGACGAGTTCGGGGCCGCCCGGGGCCCCGAACACCGGCAGTGACAACTCGGCTACCGAGACGCTCCCGGAACCCCGCAGGTCAGGGGCCCCGCCAGGTACTGGTTTCCGCCTGGGGGTGGCGGTCAGGCAAGATGGGGTGTATCTGCCCACTCACTCTTTGCCGGACGGTTTCTCTTGGCTGAGTACATCTACACGATGCGCAAGACGCGCAAGGCGCACGGCGACAAGGTCATCCTCGATGACGTGACGCTGAGCTTCCTGCCCGGTGCGAAGATCGGTGTGGTCGGCCCGAACGGTGCCGGTAAGTCCACCGTCCTCAAGATCATGGCCGGGCTCGAGCAGCCCTCCAACGGTGACGCCTTCCTGTCGCCGGGCTACACCGTCGGCATGCTCCTCCAGGAGCCGCCGCTCGACGAGTCCAAGACCGTGCTGCAGAACGTGCAGGACGGCGCCGCCGAGATCATGGGGAAGCTGCACCGCTTCAACGAGGTCGCCGAGCTCATGGCGACCGACTACTCGGACGCGCTCATGGAGGAGATGGGCAAGCTCCAGGAGGACCTCGACCACGCCAACGCGTGGGACCTGGACGCGCAGCTGGAGCAGGCCATGGACGCGCTGGGCTGCCCGCCCGGTGACTGGCCCGTCACCAACCTCTCCGGTGGTGAGAAGCGCCGCGTCGCGCTCTGCAAGCTCCTCCTCGAGGCCCCCGACCTGCTGCTTCTCGACGAGCCCACCAACCACCTGGACGCCGAGTCCGTGCAGTGGCTGGAGCAGCACCTCGCCAAGTACCCCGGCACCGTCGTCGCCGTCACCCACGACCGGTACTTCCTCGACAACGTCGCCGAGTGGATCCTCGAGCTCGACCGCGGTCGCGCCCACCCCTACGAGGGCAACTACTCCACCTACCTCGACACCAAGGCGACCCGCCTCAAGGTCGAGGGCCAGAAGGACGCCAAGCGTGCGAAGCGTCTGAAGGAGGAGCTCGAGTGGGTGCGGTCGAACGCCAAGGGGCGCCAGGCCAAGTCCAAGGCCCGTCTCGCTCGCTACGAGGAGATGGCCGCCGAGGCCGACAAGATGCGGAAGCTGGACTTCGAGGAGATCCAGATCCCGCCGGGCCCGCGTCTGGGCTCCATCGTCGTCGAGGTCAACAACCTCTCCAAGGCCTTCGGCGAGAAGGTCCTCATCGACGACCTCTCCTTCACGCTGCCGCGGAACGGAATCGTCGGAGTCATCGGGCCCAACGGCGCCGGCAAGACCACGCTCTTCAAGATGATCCAGGGCCTCGAGACCCCGGACTCCGGCGACATCAAGGTCGGCGAGACCGTCAAGATCTCGTACGTCGACCAGAGCCGCGCCAACATCGACCCCAAGAAGACGCTGTGGGCCGTCGTCTCCGACGAGCTGGACTACATCAACGTGGGGCACGTCGAAATGCCTTCGCGTGCGTACGTCTCCGCGTTCGGGTTCAAGGGTCCCGATCAGCAGAAGCCGGCCGGCGTGCTCTCCGGTGGTGAGCGCAACCGCCTCAACCTCGCGCTCACCCTCAAGCAGGGCGGCAACCTGCTGCTCCTCGACGAGCCGACCAACGACCTCGACGTCGAGACCCTGTCCTCGCTCGAGAACGCGCTCCTCGAGTTCCCGGGTGCGGCCGTGGTCGTCTCCCACGACCGCTGGTTCCTCGACCGGGTCGCCACGCACATCCTGGCGTACGAGGGCGACTCGAAGTGGTTCTGGTTCGAGGGCAACTTCGAGTCCTACGAGAAGAACAAGATCGAGCGCCTCGGCCCGGACGCGGCCCGTCCGCACCGCGCCACGTACAAGAAGCTGACCCGAGGCTGAGCGTGCGCCATATCTACAGCTGTCCCCTGCGCTGGTCGGACATGGACGCCTTCGGGCACGTCAACAACGTCGTCTTCCTCCGGTATCTGGAAGAGGCGCGGATCGACTTCATGTTCCGGCTGGCGCCGGGCGACGGTTCGCCGTCGTTCTCCGGCGGGTCCGTCGTGGCCCGGCACGAGATCGACTACGTACGGCCGCTGGTGCACCGGCACACGCCGGTCACCATCGAGTCGTGGGTCACGAAGATAGGCGCGGCGTCCCTGACGATCGCGTACGAGATCAAGGACCCGGACGTCACGTACGTACGGGCCTCCACGGTTGTCGTGCCCTTCGACCTGGAGGCGCAGCGGCCGCGGAGGATCAGCGCGGAGGAGCGGGCGTTCCTCCAGGAGTACGTCGACGACGGGATGACGTCAGCCGCATGATCGCGCCGCTGCACTTCGCCGACGCCCGGGAGGCGGCGGATCTCGCCGCCTTCCTGGCCCGGCTGATCCACTACGACCGCGCCGCCGCCGTCCGCCTCCAGGCGGGGGGCGGGGCGCTCGCCGTGTTCGGGCGGCCGCCGTCGTTCGAGGTGCTCGCCATCCGCACGGCGCGGCTGGTCGACGCGGTGGATCTGGACATCACCGTCTCGGCCGGTGAGCTCCTCGAAGGGATCGAGGAGTCGGCCGGCAAGGCCGTCGTCCCCGACGCCGTCACCGGGCCGCCGTGGGCCGGCGTCCTGCCGCCCCGTGGCGGCTGGGAGCCGGTCGCCGGAGTACCCGGCGCCGCGGAGATGAGGGGCGCGGTCGCCGCCGCCGTCGCCGAATTCCGGGCCCGGGACGAGGAGCTGCCCGAGGGCCGGCGCACCAGGGCCGAGCGGGACCGTATCGGCCGCGAGATCTGGTCCCGGACCCTCGCCGCCACCGAGCTGCCCCTGCGGGCCGTGCACGCCGCCCAGTCGCTGGGCTTCCTGCCGCCGCAGGAGATGCCGGTCGCCCTGTTCGCCTCGGGGCCCTGGCTCCGGCTGCGCACCCCGTACGGCTCGATCGCGCTCCGTACCGTGCCGATGTCCCTCACGGTCACCCCGGGCGCCGCGGCACGCTGATCCGGACCGGAGGGGCGGGCCGACGGCCCCTCGCCGACCACGGGCCCCTCATCGAGCACGAGCCCCACGTCGAGCACGAGCCCCTCGTCGACCACGAGCCCCAGGTCGACCACGAGCCCCACCTCGCCGCCGTTCAACGAACAGTGCGGCTTCCGGCCGAGCTAGCGGGCCGTGTCGTCCGGCCAGACCCCGATGTGGTCCTGTTCCAGTTCCAGCATCACGCGGTGCTCCATGCCCAGCGTCTCCGTGTACTCCGCCGGCAGCTGCAGCCGCCCCGCGCGGTCCAGCATCGCGTACTCGCGGGCCACCACCGACTCCTGGCCCTCCGCGTCGACCTCCGTGCGGCGCAGGACCTCCGAGGAGGTGCGGCCGTCGCGGATGGCGACCGTGCGGCGGACCTCGGAGGCGACCGCCTGGTCGTGGGTGACGATCACGATCGTCGTGCCCAGCTCCTCGTTGGCGCGGCGGAAGGCCGCGAAGACCTGCTCGCCCGTCGCCGAGTCCAGCTCGCCCGTCGGCTCGTCGGCGAGCAGCACCGAGGGGGAGTTGGCCAGCGCGACCGCGATCGCGACCCGCTGCTGCTGACCGCCCGACATCTGGTACGGGCGCCGGTCCCGGCAGTCCGCGACCTCCAGCATCGCGAGCAGCTCCTCCGCCCGCTCGGCCTTCCGCTTCGAACGGCCCCGCAACTGCATCGGCAGCGCCACGTTCTGAGCGGCGGTCAGATACGGGAGCAGGTTGCGCGCCGTCTGCTGCCAGACGAAGCCCACCACGTCCCGCCGGTACCGCAGCCGGGCCTTCGCGTCCATGGCAAGGAGATCGCAGCCCGCGACCTTCGCCGCGCCCGCCGTCGGCACGTCGAGTCCCGCCAGGATGTTCATCAGCGTCGACTTGCCACTGCCCGACGCCCCGACCAGGGCCATCAACTCGCCCTCCTCCACCAGGAGATCGAGGCCCTGGAGCGCCTGCACCTCCACCCCGTCCGCCGTGCTGTGCTGACCCGGGGGGCGACCCCCGGACCCCCGGTCGGAAAAGATGCGTACCAGCCGGTCGCAGGCGATCAGCGCGTCGTGGCCGTACGAGGGACGGTCGCGGCGCGCCGTGGCCCGCTGCTCCAGCTCCGCGAGGCTGATGTCGGTCATCGTGCGTCTCCTGCCCTGAGTTCCTTGATCGAGCCTCTGCGCGTCGACCACCACGCCTGAAGGGCCGCCGCCACCCCTGTCAGGACCACCACGCTCACGGCCGGCAGCCCCAGCGACCACGGGTCCGCCCGCAGGGGCGCGCCGTCGAGCGTGGCGAGCCCCGGCGCCGCCGCAAGCGAGAGCCGGACCAGATCCACGCCCGGCGCGAGCAGCAGGATCGTGGCCCAGCCGACGAGGGTTCCGCCGACCGCCGCGAGCAGCGCCTGCGGCAGCGCTTCGAGTCCGAGCAGCCGCCTGCCCTGCCGCCGGGTCAGGCCCATCGTCCGCAGGCGCGCGAGGAGCGTGGCCCGTTCCGGCGCGGACTGCAGGAGCGACAGCAGGACGGCGAGCACCGCGTAGCCCGCGCCCACGCCGATCGCCGCCAGGTAGATCCGCTCGGCGCCCGCCTGCATCGGCGAGTCCACATACGCGGCCCGCTGCTCGGTGCGCAGCACCACCGAGAAGTCGGGGGACTTCTTCGCGACCGCGGACCGCAGCGCCTCCCCGTCCACCGACGGCCCGGAGGCCAGCAGCACGGTGTCCGCCCGATGGGTCAGGTCGGCCGCGTTGACCAGCAGGAAGTCCGCGCCGGGCAGGGCCGGCGTGGAGCTCCGTACCGCCACGATCCGCACCTTGAACTCGCCGGCCGCCGCGACCACGTCCTGGGGCTCGGTGCCGAGCCGCTCCGCGACCTCGGGGGAGGCGATCGCCGGCAGGACCCGGTTGTAGTCGACCCGGCCGCCCGTCCCGGTGGACTTCAGCAGGTCTGCGGGGAAGGGGCCGAAGCCGGTCTGCCGGGCGAGCCGGGTGTACGACTCCGGCTCCACGCCCACCAGGGCCGAGGTGCGGAGCTCCGGCGCGAGGCCCGTCCCGGTCGGCAGCGCGATGCCGTACTCGACCTGGACCGGGGCCACGTCCCGTACCCCCGCCGTCTCCCGCACCGCCGCCGCCATCCCGTCCGGCAGCTTCACGGCGTCCGCGTTCCCCGACACCCGCGCGTCCGCGCCGGTCTCCAGGAGCGCGGCCCGGTCGCGCGCGTCGGCGACCCCGGCGAGCACCGAGCCGCCGAACGCGGCCGTCGTCAGCGCCACGAGCAGCGCGAGCAGCGGCAGCGCGCCGGTCGCCGAGGACCGCCCGGCGCGGGCGAGCGACAGGAAGCCGACCGCGCCGCGCAGTCTGCGCGCCGGCCGGGTCGCCCAGCGCAGCGGCAGCGGATAGAGCCGTACGAGAACCAGCGCGGCGATCAGCGCGACCAGCACCGGGGCCGAGCTGATCAGATAGTCCCCGGAATCCTCCGTGCCGCGGCGGCGCAGCGCGGCGACCGCGCCGACGGCCAGGGCGAGGAGGGTGAGCTCGGCGACCGTACGGCCCCGGGACGGGCGAGCGTCGACCAGGTCCTCGCGGCCGCCGCGCGTGAGGGGCCCCCGGTGCAGGAACAGCGCGCGCAGCGGCAGCGCCAGGGCGGCGAGCAGCGCGACCGCCCCGGCCGCGGCCAGGGCGGGCAGGAAGCGGGCCCCGGGGAACGCGAGCGTCGCGAGGAGCAGACCGAGGCCGGCGGCGGGCAGGGCGAGGACGGCCGTCTCGCCGAGCAGCCGTACGCCGATCCCGGCCGTCGAGCCGCCGCGCGAGCGCAGCAGCGCCAGTTCGGCGGCGCGCCGGGCCGCGAACAGGCCGCCCGTCATGGCGAGTACGACCGCCGCGACTGCGCCGATGCCGAACGCCGCGACGGCGACGACCGGCGCGATCGCCGTACGCATCCCCCGGTACGCCTCGACGATCTCGTCGAGGCCGGTGCCGACCGCGCCGCTCGGCCCGACGACCTCCCGGACCTTCACCAGATCGGGGCCGCTGGAGAGCGAGGCGATCGTGGCGCGCAGGCGGGGCTCGTCCTGCGCGGAGAGATGGCCGGAGACGAGGGCGAGGCGCCAGTACAGCTCCGGATCGCCGTTGCTCACCAGGAGTACGGGACCGCCCTCCGGCGGCAGCAGCAGCGCGGCCTGCCAGTAGAACTGGGTGCCGTCGCCGCCGGGCTTGACCGCGTACGCGGGGGTGCGCAGCAGCGGCTCGACCGACCAGTAGCCGCCCTGCGGGCGCACCGGCTCGACGATGCCGGTGACGGTCACCGCGAGCGGGGTCAGGGAGTAGCGGGCCGGCACGTGCACCACCGAACCGACCTTCAGACGCAGCGACTTCGCCGTCTCGGCGGTCACGGCGGCCTCGCTGGTGCCCTTGGCCGGGTCCGCCTTCGAGGGCAGCCGGCCCTCCCGTACCGTCGCGTGCCGGTCGAGCGCCGACGGGGCGGACAGGACGAACTCCGGGGGCAGCTTGTACGGCTGCGGGAGCCAGGGATCGAGGCCGATGACCCGTGTGGTGGTCCGTACGCCGTGCACCGACTCGGCCGCGTCGATGCGCAGCGGGGCCGGCAGCAGCCGCTCAAGCGCGGACCGGCTCCGGGCCAGCGGACCGGGCCGCATGCCGTACTGCCGGGAGGCGAGCGGCAGGTTGGGAGGCGGCGGCTGGCTCGTGATGTCGAGGACGGTGTTGCGGGGGGCCGCGGTGGAGATGTCGTGCCGCAGGCCCTCGGTCTCGTACACGTCGACGGTACGGGGGAGGGCGGCCGCGAGGAACGCGGTGACCAGGACGAGGAGCGCGAAGGCCCATGCCGTCCCCGGCGCGGTCCGCAGCCGGGTCCGCACCCAGGGCGCCACGGCGCGAGCGGGTCTGCCGTCCTTGCGGGGCATGTCGGTCGCCTTCCTCCACTGTTCCGTACGCATCACTGGTCCCCCTGGTGGCGCAGTGTCACGGCCGGGTCGGTGCGGCGCAGCGCGATCGTGGCGACGATCAGCAGCGGCAGCGTGGCGACCCCGGCGAGCAGCAGCGCCACGTGGCCGGGCGGGAGTTCGACCAGGACACGGGGAACGGGCCGGGCCGCCTGCCCGGTCAGGACGATCAGGGGGACGACGGCCCGGGTCAGCACGGCGCCGAGCGCCACGCCCACCAGCAGGCCGATGCCGACCAGGAGGCCCTGCTCGGCGGCGATCAGCCGGGCCAGCTGGCGGCGCGGCGCGCCGAGCGCCCGCAACACCCCGAACTCGGCGGACCGTTCACGGGTCGAGCCGGCCGCGCTGACCGCGAAGCCGACCGCCGCGAGCGCCGCCGCGGCCGCCGCCACCGCCATCAGCGCGGCGTTGGGGCCCGCGCCGAGCGGGTCGCCCAGCAGCTCGGCGGCCGCCTCGTCCCGTACGAGGACCTGCGTGGGGTCGACGTCGGGCCGGGCGCGCAGCGTGCGGGCGACCTCCACGGCCCGGCCGGGCGCGGTGGTCAGCCACCACTCGGTGGGCGGCAGGGACGCGGTGGGGTCGGTGGTGAGGAACCGGTTGGCCGCGTGCAGATCGATCAGGAGCGCGCCTCCGTCGTCGGGTGTGGCGGACGGCGCGGTCGCCGAAACGGTCCTGGCCCCGGCGCCGGTGGTGGGCAGCTCCCGTACGGAGTCCACGATCGTCACCTTCAGCCTCAGGCCGCCCAGGGACACCTCGACACGGTCGCCCTTCTTCGCGGCGGCCGTCGTGAGGAACGCGTCCGTCGCCACCGCCGGCAGCGTCGCGGGCCGTGCGGGCAGCGGGGCGGTGATCCGCAGGCCGTACTCCTCCTGCCCTTCCTGTGCCGGATGCGCGGGGTCGGCCGAGGGCCTACCGGCCACGAACCCGACCGAGTACGGCGCCGTGGCGGTCGCCGACCCGGTCAGCGGGACCGGGTTCCCCCGCCGCCCGTTCGAGGTCTCCTGGTAGCCCGTGCTCCAGGAGGTGAGGGAGCGCACGGCGTCGACCGGGCGCTCGCCGCCGCCCTCGTGGAGGGAGACGAGCCGCTCGACGGCGAAGGTCTGCGGCCCGCCCCGCCCGTCGGTGACCCGCCCGTCCAGCTCCACGCCGGTCAGCGTCAGCCCGTCTCCGGGCCCGGGCACGGCTCCTGGCGAGCCGCCCAGGTCGAGGGTCAGCCGGTGCGGCTGCCCGTCGGAGGGAAGCGGCCCGAGGGGCTGACGGTACGGAATGCCGTAGCGGTCCTCCACGACGACCGTCACCTGCGCCGGGGCCGTGCCGGGCGGCGCCGTGCGCCGCAGGTCGAGCGTGAGGCCGTGGCTCCCGACGGGCAGGGCCACCCCCGGGCGCGGACCGGCCTTCGGGGCCAGCGACGTGAGCAGGGAGCCGGCGGGGCGGTCCGCGAGGTCGTCGCGCAGCAGGAAACCGTCGGCGGCGTGCACGGTGTCGAGGGCGAGGACGGTCGCCGTCCGGTTGCCCGCGAGGGTCGTCGTCGTGCGGTGCGCGGGGGCGGCCGAGCGGACCCCGGGCAGCGAGGTGTACTGCCCGCTCTGGGCGGGGTCGGCGGCGCCTTCGGTCAGGACCCGTAGCGCCGTTCCCGTACGGAAGTCGGCCCGGTCGGTCTGCGAGCGGTCCCAGGACGCGCTCTGGCCGATGGCGAGCATGCCCATCGCGACCGAGAGGACGAGCAGCAGCACCGGGCCCGCGCCGCGCAGCGGGCGGCGGCTGAACTGCCAGCCGGCGAGCGCGGCCGGCAGCCCCCGCCCGCCGGCGGCGCGCCGCTCGGCGAGCCTGGCGGTCGGCGGCAGCAGACGCAGGGTCAGGACGGTGCCGGCGAGCAGTGCGAGCGCGGGGGCGGCCACCAGAAGCGGGTCGATGCCGAGAGCGCCCCAGCGGTCGCCGCTGAGCGCACCGCCGCCGGCGTCCCCGGAAACGGTGACGGAACCGGACCCGGACCCGGAGCTGGACCCGGTGTCGGACCCGGACCCCGTGCCGGACGCGCCGGTCTGCCGGTCGAGCTGCCAGTACGCGACGGCCGCGAGGACGAGCAGGCCGACGTCCGCCCCGGCCCGTACAGGCGCGGGCAGGGCGGCCGTACGCCCCTTGCGCGGGGTCACCGCACCGCCGTCCCCCGTGCTCAGCGCGGGCGCCACGACGGCGGCCGCACAGCACACGGCGACGAGCGCCGCGACCAGCCACACCTGGCCGGGCGGGGCGTCGTCGAGGCGTACACCGAGCGCGCCGAGCGAGGTCCGGTCGGCGAGCAGCCGGGTCAGCGGCCCCGCGAGCAGCGGTGCGACCACGGCCGCGGGCACGGCGAGCAGCAGCGCCTCGACGGCGGCGAGCCAGGCGATCCGGCGCCGCGAACCGCCGCGCGCCCGCAGCAGTTCGGTCTCGCCCGACCGCTCGGAGCTGAGCAGCCGGGCGACGAGCAGCAGGGCGTACGCGGCGAGCAGCACCAGCTGCACGGCGACGATCGCCAGCGTGGACCGGGAGACGAGCAGGGCCCGTCCGGTCTGCTCCAGGACGGTCGGCAGCGAGGTGCGGGCGCTGACCGTGCCGCCGAATCCTGTGGTGTCGGCGGCGAGCGCGGCCGGCTCCGCCGAGGCGGCCGCGTGCAGCGCCTCCATCCGGTCGGTGGTGACCCTGGTGAAGTCGGCCGTGGCCAGCCAGGACGTCTCGCCCGCGGTGACCCGCCCGGAGTCGAGGACGGCGGGGTCGGCGACCAGCGGGCCGTACGTCGTGAACACGACGGTCTTCACGCCGCGCCCGCCGGCCGGGTCCAACTGCCAGTACAGGTCGGTGAGGTCGAGCGCCCGGTAGAGCCCCGTGATCCGGACCTTCACCGACGGGCCGCCGAGCCGGTCGGTGAGATCGAGCACGGTCCCCGGACCGATCCGCAACCGCTTGGCCGCCTCCTCGGGCAGCGCCACGTCGATGCTGTCGCTGCTCGTGCTGTCCGGCCAGGCGCCCTTCACGAGCGCGAGCCTCGACCGGTCGAGTGCGGCGATGTGGGTGAGGTCGGGCTCGCCCAGGCGCGCGGCCGGATCCTGAAGCGTGCGCGGCAGTGCGTAAGGACCGGAGCGCTCCAGCTTCCGTACGCTCACCGGCAGTCCGTCGAAGGTCCTGCTCGCGGCCTCACGCGCCGCCGTGTCGGCGCTCTCCCGCTTCGCCACCGGCACCTGCCCGGCGACGACCAGAGCGGCGGCGGGTGCGGCACGGCCCCGCAGGGTGCTCTGGAGAGCGGCGTTGCCGATGGAGCCGGAGAAGGCGGCGAGGGCCGCGAGCACGGAGGTGGTCAGCAGGACGGCGAGGAGCGCCGCGGCGAGCAGCAACTGGTGTGCTCTGACGCGCAGAAGTACGAACCCGGTCACCGATCCCCCTGAATCCCCTGAAACCCCTGAAACCCGTGATCCCCTGAACGCGCGTCGAACGTTCATCGGATGCTTTCAGAGGGCACGTGCCGCTGGTAACCGCTTGCGGGGAGACCTTGACTGGATCGTGACCGTTATCCGGGGGTACGGAACCGGAATGCGTGCCCTCAGTCGCCGCGCGGCACCCAGCGGTGCGTGAACCGGGCGGCCAGGACCCCGCCCGCCAGCGTGGCCGCCGCGCAGACGGCGAGGGCGAGCGCGAGCCCGCACGCGAGCAGCCCGAGCGGGGAGTCGCCCGAGGGCGCCAGGAACCCGAGGTTGAAGGAGGCGAGCAGCCCGGCGAAGAGCGTGGCCAGGACCAGCGCGCAGATGGTCGGCACCCCCATGCCCCACCAGGCGACCCGCAGATGGAAGCGCACCCCCGAGGTGTACCCGGCCAGGGGGCGCAGTTCGTCGGCCCGGTCGAGGAAGGCGTGCAGCAGCCCCGCCGAGCCCGTCAGCGTCAGGAAGGCGAATCCGGCCGCCGCGATCAGCATCACCCAGTCCGCGATCCGGGCGCGGGCCGCCGACCCGACGCCGTACTCGACACCGGGCACCTCGACCTGGGGCATCGGAAAGGCCCGGTACGCGGCCCGCTCGATCCGCTCGGCCCCGTCAGCCACGGCGGTCCCGTCAGCCCGGTCGGTCCCGTCGGCTCCCTGGGTGAGGACGACGAACGCGCCCGCACCCTCGCGGAGTTCGTCGGACCCGGCCGCCGCCCGGACGTCCACCTCGCCGAAGCTCATCCAGCGCAGGGCCTCCGTGCGCGGGGTCCGCTCGGCGAACACCTCGGCGGCGGGCAGCGGTTCGCCGTGCGGGCAGACCGTCACGGGCGCCAGCGCCACCAGGTCGCGGCACTCGCCGACGAGGACGGGCCGGGCGTTCCGGTCCGAGTGGACGATCCGCAGCGCCCGGTCGCCGGGCGCGAGCGCGGCCAGGAAACGGTCCGCCTCCCTCCGGTCCGACGCGCCGTTCACCTGGAGGAGCCGGCCGTCGAGGTGCGCGGCGAGCACGGCGGCATGCCGGGCCTCGGTGGTCAACTCGCTGATACTGACCTGAACCTGGGCGAGCAGCCCCAGGAGCACCGCGAGCGCGGCACACGTCCGGGCGATCACCCCGGGGTGCGCGGCCGCCCAACGGCCCCCGACCAGCCGGGCCGCGTCGCCGCGCCGGGGTCCGGTCAGGCGTACGGAGAGCCTCGCGGCGGCCCTGCCGAGCAGCGGCGGCAGCCCGGCGAGCGCCAGGATCGCGCCGACGGTGAAGAGCCGTACGCCCGGCAGATCCCCGATCATCGCGCCCCACAGCGCGCACAGGGTCCCGATCCCGCAGAGCCGGCCTGGCCAGGCGGGCGGCCGGTCCCGGACCGGGCGCGGACGGGCGCCCGCCGCGGGACCGATCCGCAGATGCAGCAGCGCGAACGCCAGGCACAGCACGGCCCAGACCACGAGGAGTGAGAGCGGGAACGACCAGCGCAGGGCGGTGAGATCGCGGGCGGCGATCTCGTACCCCGTCACGGGAAGCGTGAACCCGGTGAAGGCGAGGACCGTCAGCGGAAGCCCCGCGACGAGCGTGCCGACGGCCAGAGGGCGCAGACACTCGCCTGCGGCGATGCGGGCGCGTACGGAACGGCCGGCACCGATCGCGTGCAGCACGGCGAGACGGCGGTCCCGGCCGCGGGCACCGAGCCGCGCGCCGACGACGAGCAGGACGGCGGCGGGCAGGCCGAGCAGCGGGAACATCAGCCAGTACAGGTCGCTTTCGGCGCGGTCGAAGCCCTGACTCAGGAACGGGGACGGTCCGGTGAGCGGGGCGCCGCCGAAGCCCGTGATGAGGCGGGAGTACGGCTTGCCCCCGATCCCCGCGTCGGCCGGAGGGTGCCGGTAGACGAACAGTTCGCCCGGGTCGACGAGACCGCTCGGGGCGATGGTGCCGGCCGATCGGCCGAAGCGGGTCGCGGCGGCGGGCAGGATGTCGAGGAGCGCGGGCGACACGAACGCCTCGCCGGGCTCCGGCCAGCGGGGCAGACCCGGCGGTGGGGCGGCGACCCGGCCGGGGAGCGGTTCGACGGCCACGACCGAGAAGGCCCGGTCGCCCACGGTGTCCGAGCCCTCCCACCAGAGGGCGGCGGGCGTGGCGCCGGGGGCGGCCGGTACCGGGAGCCGGGCGGCGGCCCGGAAGTCACGGGCGCCGTACACGGCCCGGTCGACCTGCGCGCCCCAGACGAGCAGGGCCGCGGCGACGGCGGCGAGCGTCAGACAGAGCGCCTGGACGGCATGACGCGGATCCCGCCGCCCGCCCGCGGCCCGCCGTCCGACGGCGAGCAGCTGCGCCGTGACACCCCGCCGGCGACGGCTCGGCCGGGGCCTGCTGGGCAGGGCCGTGCTGGGCCGGGTGGGGGCCGGAGCGGTGAGGCCCGCGCCAGGGCGACCGGCGTCCGACGCGCTCGGCGAGGCCGACGCGGGCGCGCCGGGTCGGGTGCGGCTCACGCGCTGCCCTCCGCGCGGGTTTCGGCCCGGGCCCCGGCTACGACCTCGGTCCTCGCTGCGGCGTCAGCCCCGGCCTCCGGCTCGTCCGCCTCGGCCTCCGGCTCGTCCGCCTCGGTCAGGCGTCCGTCGCGGAGGTGGAGGCGGCGGTCGGCGTGGCAGGCGACGGCCGGGTTGTGGGTGACGGCGACCAGCGTCGTGCCGTACCGGTCGGGCAGGCCGAACAGCAGCGCGCGCACCTCGTCGGTGGCCCGCTCGTCGAGCGCGCCGGTCGGCTCGTCGGCGAGGATCAGCGGCGGGCGGGTGGACAGGGCCCTGGCCACCGCGACCCGCTGCCGCTCACCGCCGGACAGCACGCTCGCCGGGGAGTCGGCCACCTCCCCGACCCCGAGCTCTCCGAGGAGCCGCTCGGCCGTCTCGTACGCCTCGCGCCGGCCCCTGCCCGCGATCAGCAGCGGCAGGGCCGCGTTCTCGACGGCGCTCAGCTCCGGCAGCAGCTCACCGAACTGGTACACGAAGCCGATCGTCCGCAGCCGCCACGCCGCGGCCTTCGCGGGCCGCAGCGTGGCGGCGTCGGTCCCGCACACCCGTACCGTCCCCGCCTGCGGCCGGTGCAGCCCGGCGAGCACCGAGAGGAGCGTGGACTTGCCACTGCCGCTGGGGCCCATGACGGCGATCGACTCGCCCGCGTGGGCGGTCAGGCGTATGTCGCGCAGCAGGGTGCGGCCGCCGAGCGCGCAGGTCAGGCCGGAGACGTCGAGGGTGGGGGAGGAGCTCATGGATCAGTAGTGCGTCTTCCAGCCGGAGCAGGCGTCGGGGGCGAACGGGATGTTCTCGCAGACGTTCAGCTGGTAGACCGACGAGGAGCTCGACCCGCCCGTCCGGCAGTAGCCGCCGGTCTCCTCCACGCGCCCGGTGACACCGTTGAGGCGCCTGTACTCGCTGTAGACGTTGAAGCCGTCGACCTCCCTGTCACACACCCCGACGTACGAGTGGTCGGAGACGATGTAACCGAAGTCGCTGCCCTGGTACACGTAGAACGTGCCGCCGAAGGCGCTGCTGCTCCCGATCAGGGCGGTGACCGCGCCGACCGCCAGTGCACCCAGACGCATGGTTCTCCGTCGCACGACGAACCTCCACAAGACGAGGGGCACCCGCCCGGTGCGGATGCCCATTCGATGTGTTGCGGTGTTGCGTGTTGCGCGGGTGAACCTATGGGGTGAGGGAGACCGATGGCAGCACGTGTCGGTCAGATGACCGAATGTGGCCGACGGCTGGCGCGAACCAGTGGGATCAGTGGGGCAGCGGGATCCGCAGGCTCCGCGGACTCCGCACGACTCCGAGGGCTCAGTCCGTGCTGTCGGCGGTGTTGACCATCGACGCCGCCGCGTACGTCAGGTACTTCCACAACTGGCGCTCGTGCTCCGGGGCGAGGGCGAGCTCGTCCACCGCCGCGCGCATGTGCCGCAGCCATGCGTCGTGGGCCGCCTTGTCCACCGTGAACGGCGCGTGGCGCATCCGCAGCCGGGGGTGGCCGCGGTGGTCGCTGTACGTGCGGGGGCCGCCCCAGTACTGGATCAGGAAGAGCACGAGGCGCTCCTCCGCCGGGCCGAGGTCCTCCTCGGGGTACATCGGGCGCAGCAGGGGGTCCTCCGCGACTCCCTGGTAGAAGCGGCGGACGAGGCGCCGGAAGGTCTCCTCGCCACCCACCTGCTCGTAGAAGGTCTGCTCCTGAAGCGTGCCGCGCGGAATCTCGTTCACCGTTCCATCGTCTCAGATGCTCCGGCCGAGGACCGGAGGCCCAGGACCAAGGGGCCGGAACCGCTCGCTTCGCCACTCCCACCGCAGGACAGTGGAGTCATGGGAGCTCAGCCGGATGTGTTCGCCGAGGCCGGCGCGCGGGCGCGGCTGGCTCTCGTACGGGAGATCGAGGCGTACGGCGCGCTGCACGACCCCGCCTGGCGCGCGGCCTTCTCCGACGTGCCCCGCCATCTCTTCGTCCCCTACTACTACGTCTCCGGGGCCGCCGGCTACGAGCGGCTCTGGTCCGGCGACCCCGACCCCGCCCGGCGCCGCCGCTGGCTGCGCGGTGCCTACCGGGACGAGCCCCTGGCCACCCGGGTCCGGGACGGGGAGCTGGTCAGCTCCGCCAGCCAGCCCTCCCTGATGGCCGAGATGCTGGAGGCCCTGGACGTACGGGACGGGCAGGACGTCCTGGAGATCGGGGCCGGCACCGGCTACAACGCCGCCCTGCTCAGCCACCGGCTCGGCGCGGAACACGTCACTACCGTCGATCTCGACGAGGAGATCACCGAGTCCGCCCGCACCCATCTCGCCGCCGCCGGCTACCGGCCCGCCGTGATCACCGGCGACGGCGCGCGCGGCTGCCTCGAGCGCGCGCCCTTCGACCGGATCATCGCGACCTGCACCCTGCCGTCGATCCCGTACGCCTGGCTGACGCAGTGCCGCCCCGGCGCGCTCGTCCTCTCGCCGCTCTCCACCGGGCTGATCCTGCTGCGGGTGTGGGACGAGGCCCACGCGGAGGGGCGGTTCCTGCCGACCTCCGCGTACTTCGTCGCCCTGCGCGGCGGCAACGCCCGCTTCCACCGCGCACGACCGATGGGGCTGCCCCGGCACGTGTACGAGGACGAGCGCTTCAGCTTCCTGCGCACCCTGGTGGAGGAGAGCCTCGACACGCGCGAAGCGCTCTCGCTCTGGCAGCGCGAGCGGCGGCCGGAGCGGGAGCGCTTCGGGGTGACGGTGAGCGGGGGCCGGCAGTGGGCGTGGCTGGACGACCCCGAAGGGCCGTACGCCTGGCCCCTGCCGGACGGCTGAGCCGGGATATCGGATCGTGGATCGTGGATCGTGGATCGTGGATCCCGGATATCGGATCCAGGACATTGGATCCGATATCCGCCCCGCTCGTAGCTCGTACGTTATCCGCGTCGGATCGTGATCGTCGTCCAGGCGCCGACGTGCACCCGGTCGCCGTCCTGGAGCTGGACGGGCACATAGGGCTGGATCGGCTCCTCGGCCCCGTTGATCGTGGTGCCGTTGGTGGAGTTCTGGTCCACCACCGCCCACGAGCCGTCCGGCTGCTGCACCAGCACCGCGTGCTGGTGCGAGACGCCCGGGTCCTCCGGCGGCACGGACAGATCGATGTCGGGGGCCTCGCCGGTGGAGTGCCGGCGGCGGCCGATGCTGACCTGGTTGCCCTGGAGCGGCAGATGCTGCTCGGGCGAGTACGCGGGCAGGTTGAGGCCCGAGGCCTCCGGACCGCTGCGGTGCATCATCGCCATGAAGTAGTCGCGGTCAGGGCCGATGTACGCCGACCAGCCCGCGGCGGGCCGGGGCGGCTGGTACTGCTGCTGGGGCGCCTGAGGCGCCTGAGGCGCGGGTGCCTGCTGCTGCGGCTGAGGCTGCGGCTGGGACGGCGGCGGCAGCACCCAGTCGTCGCCGCCTCCGCCGGGCGCGTGACGCTGCGGCGGTTGCGGCGGCTGCTGCTGCGCGGGCGGTGCGGGCGGCGGCCCGGGCTGCGCGGGAGCGGCCGGCGGCGGCTGGAAGAAGGACGGCGGAGGCGGCGGCGGTCCCTGCTGGAACCCCTGCGGCTGCTGCTGCGCCTGCGGGCGCTGCGGCGGTGCCTGGTGGTGGGTGGGGTCGGCGGAGAGCGGCTCCGCAGGCCGGTTCATCTGCGAGGGCCGCGAACTCTGGTACTCGTACGGATCCGGCTGCTGCGGCTGGTGCTGCTGCGGCGGACGCGGCGGCGACTGGAAGCCCGGCGGCAGGTTGAGCCCCGGCGCGGGGCTCTGCTGCGACGAGGGCGGCGCCACCGGCGTGTACGAGGTCGCCGTGTTGGTCAGGAAGTTCCAGCGGCACTCCTCGCAGAACGGGGCCATGGCCTCGCGCGGGGTGCGGCACTGCGGGCAGAGCTCCGCCTGGGCGGTCGCGTTCGGGTCGTACCCCCCGGGACCGGGCGCGGGGCCGGGACCCGGACCGGCCGGGCCGGGGTATCCGTACGCGGGCGGCGGCGGGGGAGGCGGCGGTACGGCACCCGTCGGCGCACCCGCCCCGGCCATACGATGGCCGCAGACCTCGCACCAGTCGTCGGAGACCGACTGGTGTCCGTTCGGGCAGGTCGGCATGTCGGTGCTTCCCCCTCTCGTCGTCCGGCCCGCTGGCCGGGCTACTTCTTCACGCGAACCGTCTTGGTGGAGCGGGTCTCGAGAGTCATCTCGTCCGCTTCCGCGACCTTCGCCTTCAAACGCACAGTACCTGTCGCCGCGTCGACGACGTCCACCACCTTCGAAAGCAGTTTCGCAGTGCCCTCGTTGCCGGAGGCGGCCGCCAGCTGCACCGCGCGGCCCAGCTTGGCCGTCGCCCCGTCGTGGTCGCCCGACTTCCGCGCGTTCAGACCCTGCTGGATGACCTGCGCCAACTCGGCCTGGCCCGTGTAGTGCGCGACCTGCGGATTGATCGACGTGGACATCGCCATGTCGTCCGTCCACACCGCCCGCACCAGCCCCTGGCCCAGCGTCTTCGGGGTGCCGCCCGCCGGGTCCGGAACGATCAGGGAGACCCGGGCCGCCAGCATCTCCTGCCCGATCCCGGCCTGCGGAACCCGGACGCAGACGTGATAGTCGCGGGACTCGTCTCCCCACGAGCCCGTCGGGTAGTCCCCGGCCCGCGGACCCGCCTCCGTACGCCGGCCGGTCAGCTCCTCGACCGTCGGCGCGACCTGCTTCACGAATCCGATCTCCACCCCGACCGGGGTCCACAGGCGCAGCGCGACATCCGCGACCTCCTTGCCCATGGTGTTCTCCATCATCGCGGTGAAGTCCGCGGCGAGGCCCGCCGGATCGGCCACGATGTCGGCCGTGCCGAGCAGCGCGGAGGCGATGCCGGTGACCTCCTTGACCTCCCAGTCCGTGCCGACACCGCGCGCGTCGGCGGTGAACCGGCCCGCGCAGGCGTCCAGAGCGGCCCGCAGGTCCTCCGGCGACTCGTGCTCGTTGCGGCCGTCGGTGAGCAGGATGCCGTGCCGCATCGACACATCGGCGGAGGCGAGCAGCCGGTCCGCGAGACGCAGCCAGGTGCCGATCGCCGTACCGCCGCCCGCGGTGAGCCGGCGCAGCGCGTCCTTGGCCTGGCCACGGGTCGCCGGACCGGCCACGGCGAGGCCGCCGTTGCCGGGGAAGACCTCCTTCGCCACGTGCGTACCGGCGATCACGGCGAACGAGGTGCCGTCGCGCAGGGCGTCGATGGCGGCGGCGGTCGCGTCCCGCGCGCCCCGCATCTTCGTCGGCGGATACTCCATCGAACCGGAGCAGTCGACCATGATCACCACGGCGGCGTCGGCGCTGTCGTCCGCGAGCGCCGCGCCGCCGCTCGTGCCACCGCCGGTCGACGTGACCGTGACGATCGCGTTGACCTCACGGCCGCCCTCGGGCAGGAACTCGTTCTGGTACACGTCCACCGAGAACTGCGGCACGTGCGACTTGGAGAAGTTCGCCATCTGATTCGGCTCCTCGACGACAGCGTGGAAAGGGCAGGGGGCCGGCGACCGCTCAGGCCGATCCTGCCCCTTGCGGCGAGAGGGTGAACGGCAGCAGCGCCACGGTGACGTTGTCGTGGCCTCCGCCGTCCAGGGCGTGTCCGACCAGGACCTGGGCGCCGTGCAGCAGCCGCCCGGCGGCGTCGGCCGGCACGACCCTGGCCATGTCGTCCGCGCCCTCCGCGTAGTTCCAGAGCCCGTCGGTGCAGACCACGACCACACCCGGGCGGTCGGGCTTGAACGCGGCCGTGTGCGGCTCCAGTTCGTACGCGTCGGCGCCCAGCCAGCCGGTGATGGCGTGGGCGCGCTCGTCGGCGTACGCCTCCGCCTCGTTCATCAGCCCGGCGGCGACCATCTGGGCCGCCCAGGAGTCGTCCTGGGTGAGCCGTGCGGGCGGGGAGGTGCGGTCGTCGGGCACCCAGTAGGCCCGGCTGTCGCCGACCCAGCCGACGATCAGCAGCCCGTCGGCGACGACGGCACCGACGATGGTGCAGGCCGGGGCGTTCTGGTGGCGGTGTGGATCGTGCTCCATGCCGTCCTGGCCGGGCTCCTCCGCCAGGGAGTTGACCGCCTCGGAGGCGGCGACGATCGCCTCGTGCATGGCCTGCTGCGGGTGGGTGCCACGGGGCAGGGCGTCGAGCAGCGACTGCCCGGCGGCGTTCGCCGCCGCGGCGGAGGCCTCGTCGGGGCGGGTCGCCGAGGAGACGCCGTCGCAGACGATCGCCAGGGTGGCGGGGGTGCCGTCGGGCAGCGCGGTGGCCGAGACCGCGAACGCGTCCTCGTTGCGGTGGTGGCGCAGGCCGCGGTCGCTGACGGCCGCGACGCCGGAGAGCTCCTGCTCCATGTGGTCGCGCTCGCGCGGCTGGGCGTGGCCGCAGTTCTCGCAGTACCCGTCGGGGTCGACGTGCCCGGCCCGGCAGGCGACGCACAGCTTGGTCCCGGCGGGCGGGGTGGCGGCCTGCGCGGCGGCGACCTGCGCGGCGGCCCGGGGGTCGGGCGCGGCGAGCGCGAAGTCCCCGTCGGGGGAGGGGGCGGGGGCGGGGACCACCGGCGCGGCGGGCGCCGCGCCGCCGGCGCCGACCGGGCCGCTTGCCTCGGCCGGGGCCGCCTGGCCCGCCTCGGCGGCGAGCTGCGCGAGTCCGCTGACGCCCGCACCCGCCGGCGGCGCGAGGAACGCCTCGTCCGTGCGGACCGGGACGGTCGGCAGGTCCCGGGCGGGCGGCACGGCGGCCGGGCTCTCGGAACCCGCCGTAGCGCCCGCCGCGTCGACGCCGGGGGTCCCGACGCCGGGAGTCCCGTGCGCGGGCGTCGTCGGCAGGTCGTGGCCGCCCGAGTCCGTGCCCGGCAGGTCGCCCGGGTGCTGGGTCGCCGTCGAGAGGGAGGCCGGGTCGCGGCCCGGGGCCTCCGGCCAGTTCACCGGAGTGCCGATGGCCACCGTCGGGCGGTCCGGCTCCGGCTCCGGCTCCGGTACGGCTGACAGGTCGTACCCGCACGCCCCGCAGAACCGGTCACCCGACTCCAGCGGCTCCGCGCACTCAGGGCAGGCGGAGAGGTCGTTCTGCGGCATCTGGGACATACTCACACCCACGTCCGGGGGCGGAAACGGTTGGCCCGCTCCACCAGTTCGATCCTCTCCTCGCCCCGCTGGGCGAGCCGGGCGAGCACCCGGTACGAGCGTTCGAGGCCGAAGCGCAGTCCGCGCTCGTCCAGTGCGTTGCCGAGCAGCTGCGCCCCGCCCGGTCCCGCTCCGGGGCTTCCGGAGAGGACCCAGTCGAGCGCCGTGCCGAGCACCTCCGTCGACAGCCGCTCCCGGCGCACCGCGTCAAGACCGAAGCCCTGGAGCGCGGAGACCTGCGCCGCTGCCGCCGTCAGGTCCGCGCCGAGCGGCTCGTGCGCCGGCCGTCTGCGCAGCCGCGCCCGTACGGCGGCGACCCGGGCCGCGGTGTAGTGGATGGACGCCTCCGGTACGGACTCCAGCGTGCGTACGGCCCCGGTACGGTCGCCGGCCGCGAGCTGCACCCGGGCGAGTCCGAACGCGGCGCTGACGTAGCTCGGGTCGGTGGCCCACACCAGGCGGTAGTACTCCGCGGCGTTGTCCAACTGGCCGAGCACCTCGGCGCAGATGCCGAGGGCCAGCTTCGGCGCCGGTTCCCCGGGGAACGCGTCGTAGACCGCGTCGAAGGACAGCGCCGCGTTCTCACGGTCGCCGGTCACCAGCGACGTGACGCCCCGGTACCAGACCACTCGCCAGTCGTCCGGGTGCTGCTCCTCCAGCAGGGCGAGCGCCTGTCCCGCCGCGCCGAGGTCGTGCATCTCCAGGCGGGCACGCAACTCGCGCAGCCGCAGCTCAAGGGAGGGCGCGGGCGCGGTGTACAGGGCGCTGATCAGCTCGGCGGGGGCGGAGGCCATCAGTCCGGCGAGGAAACCGGCGTTGGGATCCGCCGCGTCCACGCGCGGCACCGGCAGCGCGAGCGCGCCGGCTCTCCCGTCCGGCGGTACGAGGAAGGAGCCCCCGGCGGACACTCCGGCGGGCACCACGGCCGGTGCCCCGACCGGTGCCGCCACACGCGCCCCGGCCGGCGCCCCGCCCTGCGCCACGCGACGGCCGCCGCGCCGGGTCTCCCTGGCCCCCAGGACCGACACGTCCTCGGTCAGCTCCGCGAACAACTCCGTGTCCGTGACCCGCAGTTCCGTACCGAACAGGGTCGAGAGCGCAGGTCGCGGCCGGCCCGACTGGAGGGCCACGACCTCGCGCAGCACGCCCGTGAGCTGCTCCGCCATCTCCTGCGCGGAGGCGAACCGGCGCGCCGGGTCGGGGTCCGTCGCGCGGACCAGGAGCCGGTAGAACGACTCGTACGTCCGGAAGACCTCGATGTGCTCCGGGTCGGGCAGCGAGTCGACGAAGACGTTCGTGTAGCCCTGGAAGTCGAAGGTCAGCACGGCGAGCGTGCGCGCCACCGTGTACAGGTCGCTCGCCACCGACGGGCCGACCTCGGCCACCTCCGGCGCCTGGTAGCCGACCGTGCCGTAGATCGCCGACTCGTCGTCGTCCATCCGGCGGACCGCGCCCATGTCGATCAGCTTGAGCTGGTCCTCGGTCTGGATCGCGTTGTCGACCTTGAAGTCGCAGTACAGCAGGTTCCGGCTGTGCAGGTGCCCGAGCGCCTCCAGGGCCTCGATCCCGTACGCGCACGCCTGCTCCACCGGCAGCGGATCGCGCCGTCCGTCCGGTGTCCGGCGGTCGTTGGCGATCTCCTTGAGCGACTTGCCGCCCACGTACTCCATGACGATGTAGCCGTCCAGGGAGCCCGTGCGCTGGTCGAGGTGCTCGACGAAGTTGTAGATCCGGACGATGTTGGAGTGCTCGATCTCGGCGAGGAAGCGGCGCTCGGAGATCGCCGCGGCCATCGCGTCCTGGTCTCCCGTGTCGAGCAGGCCCTTGAGGACCACCCAGCGGTCGGAGACCGCCCGGTCGACGGCGAGATAGATCCAGCCGAGCCCGCCGTGCGCGAGACAGCCCGCGACCTCGTACTGCCCGTGCACGATGTCACCGCCGCGCAGCTTCGGCACGAAGGAGTACGGGTGCCCGCACTTGGTGCAGAAGCCCTCCGTACGGCCCGGCCGGTCCCCGCGCGCACGGCCCACCGGAGCACCGCAGTCCGAGCGCGAGCAGAATCGCTTCCGCTCGGGAACCTCGGGGTTCTCCATCACCGCGGCACGCGGGTCGGGGCGCGGCACCTCGGGAATCGTCACCAGGCCCGCGCCCAGCCGGTTCCGCCCGGACTGGGCCGTCGACGAGCCGGAGCTGCGCACCGAGACAGAACGGCCGGTGCTCCCGCCCGACAGCGAGCGCGAGAGCCGCCCCGAGACCGAGCGGTGCGACGTCGAGGAGCGCGAGGAGGCGCGCGAACTGCTGCGGGAGGAACGGGACGAGGCGGAGTCCGCGCCCTTGCCGGCCACCGCCATCCCGGTCGGCGTGGACCGGAGCATCCCGCCGGGCGCGACGACCGGCGCGAGCCCGCAGGTGTCGCAGTACAGCTCGCCGCCGCCCATGTCCTCGTACGATCCCTCGCACGCCGGACGCTGACAGGTGCTCACCACTGACTCCCCCTGGAATCTCTGGGGCCGGACAGGACCTCTGCGGCGGCCTGCTGGTAGCGCAGGACCGCCTGCTCGGCGACCCGTAGGTCGCACGGCGCGCTCCACAGCATCCGGCGCGCCGCGTCGTACCGCTCGATCAGCAGCGGATCCTCCGCCGCGCCGAGCCGGGCCACCTTCGCCTTGTACGCGTCGAGCCGGCCGCGCAGCTCGGCGCGGACCGCGAGCGGCGCGGTGACGGCGGTCAAGGACTCGCGGGCGCGCAGCAGTTCGTCCTCGGCCTCCTGCTCCAGGGACTCCAGGAGCGGGGAGAGCCGGTGCCACTGGGCGTGTCTGCGGTACTCGGCGGCCGTCGCGAGCCGTTCCTGGAGGACGGTCGGCGGGCCGCTGACCGCCGGCACCTCGGAGGCGGCGATCTTGGCGAGGACCTCGCCGCGCGCCGACCGCGCCTCGGCCAGCGTCCGGTCGGCGCGCGAGAGCACGTCCCGCAGCCGCATCAGCCGCTCCTCGGAGTCCTGCCGGACCGCGAGGACCGCCTCGATCTCCCGCCGGATGTCCTCGAGGGCGCGCGCCGCCCGGTCGTACCGCTCGGTGTCGGGCCGGCCGCCGCCGGGCGCCGAACTGCCCGCCGCGGGCCGCCAGAAGGCCAGCGGGTCGGTGACGACCTGGGCGCGCAGGGTGGCCAGCTCGGCCGTGATCTCCTCCAGCTCGTCGCCGGCCGGGTGCTCCCCGGGCCGTACGCCGACGGAGTGCGCCAGCGAGCGCGTCCGTCCGAGCTCGGCGGCGAGGAGATCTATCCGGGCGGGCAGCGCGGACCAGACGGCGTCGGCGGTCACGACCATGTCGAGCGAGGACGCGTACAGCTCGTTCATCCGGCCGACGAGCCGCTCCAGCGTGAACCGCTCGGAGAGCCGGGCCGAACCGGCGTCCGACGGGTCGGGCTGCTGTGCCCCGCCGGAGACCAGCACGCTCTCGCCGCGCAGCCGTTCGGTCAGCTCCACGAGGTCCTCGCGGCTGGACCAGCGCCGTCGCGCGCGCAGCTCACGGGCTTCGGCGAGCGCGGCGGTGTACGCGTCGAAGTACGTCCAGAGCAGCGTGATCGTCCGCTCGGTGGACCGCCAGCGCTCCCGGGTCGTCCCGGTCAGCTCGGCGCCTTCGAGCAGCCTGCGGCCCGCGTGGTCCTGCAGCGCGAGGAGCGAGTCCTCGATCGCCTTGTGTTCCGCGCCGAGCCGCGCCAGCGCACGGTCCACCTCGTCCCGGTCCATCACCGGCCCGGGGGTGCCCGCGACGCCCATCGATCACCTCTCGCTCTACTTGTACTTGGGTGCGGGCGGCCCGGATATCCCGGGCAGGTCCGCCTTCAGCCACGTGTCGTACGCCGTCTGCCACGGGCCCTGGCGGTACTGGACGAGGACGTGGTTGACCCGGCGCACCAGGTCGTCGTTGCCCAGCTTGGCAGCCACGCCGTAGTACTCGGTGGTGAACGGCTCGCCCTTGAGCTCGACCGCCGGGTCCTGGGCGGCCTGGCCGGCCGCCAGCGCGTTGTCCGTCACGACCGCGTCGACCTCGCCCATCTGCAGGCGGACGAGGCAGTCCAGTTGGTTCGGGACGGTGAGCAGGTCCTTGTCGGCCTTGGTGCCGTCGCCCTCGTCCTTGAACACCGCCCCGAAGGAGTTCTTCTCCAGGGCCTCGTAGGCGGTGGAGCCCTCGGCCGTGCAGACCCGCTTTCCGCTCAGCGACGAGTCGTACCCGGAGATCTTGGAGTTCTTGGGGGCGAGGACCTGCTGGCCGGCCTGGAAGTAGGCGGTGGAGAAGGCGACCTGCTGGATCCGGCTGCAGTTGATCGTCATCGTGCGGACGACCAGGTCGACCGTGCCGTTCTCCAGGGCGGCGATGCGCTGGTTGGTCGGTATCGCCCGGAAGATGACGCTGTCCTCGCTGCCGAGGATGTTCTTCGCGATCGCCTTGGCCAGGTCGATGTCGAAGCCCTCCAGCGACGCGACCTCCTTGCCGTCGGCGCGCATCACCGTCTTCCGGTAGCCCCAGCGGTAGCTGGACTGGTCGACGCCCACGACGAGCTTGCCGCGTGCCTTGATCGCGTCGATCGAGGGGCCGTCGGCGGCGGAGGGCGTGAGCGAGGCCTCGGGGTTCTCGCAGGTGTCCGCCTTGATGGGCACACCCTTGCCCACGCCGGGGCCGCTCACCGCGGTCGCCCCCGCGTCGGCGCCGCCGTGGGCGAGCGGCAGCAGGGTCAGTGAGGCGGTCAGACCGCAGGCCACGGCCATCGCGGCCACCCCGCCCCAGCCGCGCAGCCGCCCCAGGGGCCGTCTGCCCCGGAGGCGTCCGCGGAGCCCGGCCGGGCCGCGCATCCTCGCGCCGTCGACGCCGTTGTGCATCCCGCCCCCTCTCACCGGTACTCCGACAGTCTGCGGTTGATTCCGAGGACGGCGCCCGCGGCGCCGAGGACACCGAGCCCGGCCGCGCCCAGCGGGAGCGCGCCCAGGGCGCCCCTGCCGTCCTCGGCGGCGCGGGTGAACTCGGACTGCTCGTGGTCGAGGGCCCGCTTCAGGGCGGCGTCGACCTGGTCGAAGGACTGCCCGGTGGACTCCGTCGGCCCGATCACGCTGGCCAGCGCGCCTTCGAAGTTGCCCGCGTTGTCCTGGTCACGGGCGCCCTTGTGCCGCTGCTTCCACTCGGCCGTCCGGTCCGCGGCGGCGCTCACCGGATCGCGCCCCGCGTCGTCGTCGGCGAGCTCCCGCGCCTGGGCGAGCGCGGTCGTCAGCGTCTCCATGCTGCTCGTGTAGTCCGTCTCGTACTTGTCGTTCTTGCCGTCGTCGGTGAGGACGGCGCCCCGCGCGACCAGCGTCAGGTTCTCGTTGGCGCGGGCCTTGAGCGAGCTGATCCGGGCGGTGTTGAGGATCTGGAGCGAGGCCTGCCCGTGCTCACGCGCCTCGTTCAGTCCGGCGCGCGCGACGGTGTGCGCCGCCGTGAGCCAGAGCAGCGCGATCACGCAGGCGGCGGTGGCGGCGAGGAGTCCGCGGTTGAACACCCGGTTCGTCAGGGCGTAGTTGCGGCGCTGGGCCCAGAGAAGGACGGCGAGGGCGACGATCCCGAGCGCGAGGGAGAGGAACGGCCAGGCGCGGGCCTCCTCGTCGTCCTGGTGGAGTCGTGCCGTCTCCAGCTCGTAGAGCCGCTCTGCGGCGGGAAGCAGCTCAGTTGTCATCTGCTGGTTCGCGTACCGCAGATAGGCGCCGCCGAGGGGCAGGCCCTGCCGGTTGGCGGCCCGGGCCCGCTCGATCAGCCCGGTGTAGCGGGGGAGCTGTTCGTTGAGGGCGGCGATCTCGCGGGCCGACTCGGCCGACCCCTCGGTGCTCGCCGCGGCCTTGACCAGGAGACGGGAGGCGGTCGTGATGTCGTCCGCGTACCGCTTCCGGACGTCCGCAGGCTCCTGCGCGCCGGCCAGGAAGGCGCCGGCCGCGGCGGTGTCGGCGTCCGCGAGCGAGCGGTAGATGTCGGCGGCGTCGGCGCTCAGCGGCTGACTGCGGCTCACCACGTCGTCGGCGGAGGAGGCCCGGTCGGCGACCTCGAAGGCGGTGACGGTCCCGAACGCGACGACCAGCAGGGCCAGTACGGCGCCGAGGATCTGCAGCCGGCCGGGCTCCGTCGTGGCGGCGCGGCGCAGCCGCACCCTGGCCTCGTCCCAGGCCCCGCGCCCGGCGGGCGTCGGCGCGCTCGGCGTCGGCGCGGCGAGCGGCCGCGACGGCTGCGCGGGCACGCCGGGTCCCGACTGCGTGGGCACGGTGCCCGGAGCCGAGGCGGCGGGCGCATTCGGCGGGTATGTCACGAGACCTCCCCCTCGGTCGATGACGGCTGCCCGGAGGGCAGTATGACCTCAGGGGCCCCACCCGCACACCAGGATTGACTCGATCTTGTTCCTATCGTGCCCCATGCCCTCGCCACCCCCGCAGGCGAACCCCTACTTTATTTACGCCGCCTGGCCGGAATCGGTTCCACCACGAACGGGTGACGCGAAACGGGGCGCCCCCGCCCAGGGGACACCCCGCACCTCCCGCGCCTACGCGAACCTCAGGAGTAGTGGGCCCGCAGCCGGGCCGCGGCCTCGGGCCCCGCCGCCACCTCGTCGAGCGCGAACAGCGCCGCGCCCAGCACGGGCGGCGAGGTTACGACCCCGATCACGGCCTTCGGCGCCTTGACGGCGAGGAGTTCCGCGATCCCGGCGTCCAACTCCGGGTGGCGCGCGGCAAGGACGCTGCCGCCCAGCAGCACCGGCGCCTCCTCGTCGAGCAGCCCGAGGCGCCCGAGCGCGACCGTCGACAGCGCGACGACCTCCTCCGCCAGCCGGCGCACCAGCGCGCGGGCGACCGGGTCGCCCTCCCCGCTCGTACGGAACAGCACGGGCGTCAGCTCGTGCCGCCGCTCGAAGGGGATGCGCCCCAGGTGCAGCGCCTCGATCAGCGCGTACATCGTCGGCAGCCCGAAGTGCCCGGGCAGCGCGCGGGCCAGCTCGGTCGGCTCGCCCCGCCCGTCCTCGGCCCGTGCCGCGAACCACAGCGCCTCCTCGGCGAGTCCGCTGCCGCCGCCCCAGTCGCCGGAGATCTTGCCCAGCGCGGGGAAGCGGGCGGTCCGTCCGTCCGGCAGCATGCCGACGCAGTTGATCCCGGCCCCGCAGACCACGGCCACGCCCCGCGGCTCGTCCACCCCGGCGCGCAGGATGGCGAAGGTGTCGTTGTGGACCCGTACGGACCGGCTCCAGCCCCGCGCCTCCAGGGCGGTCCTCAACCCCGCCTCCTCCACCGGGAGATCGGCGTTGGCGAGGCAGGCGGAGACATGCGTGAACGCCGGCGGCAGGCCGGCCTCGGCGGCCGCTCGCCCCACCGTCTCCGCCAGCCCGTCCAGGGCCGCCTCGACCCCGACCAGGGGCGGTTGGAAGCCGCCCCCGCGCGCCGCGCCGAGCACGCGGCCGTCCGTCCCGACCACCGCCACGTCGGTCTTGCTGTTGCCGGCGTCGATGGCGAGGAGCACGTCGTTCACGCCCACGCGAGGTGCTCCCGGTTGTGCGCGATCAGCCGGTCGGTGAGCCCCTCGGCGTACGCGTACTGCCCGACCAGCGGGTGCGCGAGCAGCGCCCGGAACACCCGCTCCCGGCCGCCGCGCAGCGCCGCGTCCAGGGCCAGGTCCTCGTACGCGGTCACGTTCGCGATCAGCCCCGCGTACAGCGGGTCGAGCGACGGGACCGGCAGCGGCGAGGCGCCCTGGGCGCCCACCGCCGCCTGCACCTCGATGACGGCGTCGTCCGCCAGGAAGGGCAGCGTGCCGTTGTTGTACGTGTTCACCACCTGGTACGGCGAACCTCCCCCGCCCAGCAGCGAGGCGGCCAGGTCCACGGCGGCCTCCGAGTAGAACGCGCCGCCGCGCCTGCCGAGCAGCGCCGGCTTCTCGTCGAGCGCCGGATCCCCGTACACCTCCAGGAGTTCCTTCTCCATCGCGGCGACCTCGGCGGCCCGCGAGGGCTTCGTGCCGAGCTCCCGTACGACCTCGTCGTGCGCGTAGAAGTACCGCAGGTAGTACGAGGGGACGACACCGAGCCGGTCGACGATCTCGCGCGGCATCCGCAGGTCGTCGGCGATGGCCTCGCCGTGCTCGGCGAGCAGCCGCGGCAGGACGTCCTCACCCTCCGGCCCGCCGAGCCGTACCGCGGTCTCCCAGGTCAGGTGGTTGAGCCCGACATGGTCGAGGTGGACCTCGGCCGGGGCGACGCCGAGGAAGGCGGCGAACTTCCGCTGGAAGCCGATGGCCACGTTGCACAGGCCGACGGCCTTGTGCCCGGCCTGGAGCAACGCGCGCGTGACGATCCCGACGGGGTTGGTGAAGTCGATGATCCACGCGTCCGGGTTGGTCCGCCGGACCCGCTCGGCGATGTCCAGGACCACCGGGACGGTCCGCAGCGCCTTGGCGAGACCGCCCGCGCCGGTGGTCTCCTGCCCGACGCAGCCGCACTCCAGCGGCCAGGTCTCGTCCCGCAGCCGCGCCGCCTGCCCGCCGACCCGCAGCTGGAGCAGGACGGCGTCCGCGCCCTCCACCCCCGCGTCGATGTCGGAGGTGGTGACGATCTTCCCTTCGTGCCCCTGCTTGGCGAAGATCCGCCGGGCGAGCCCGCCGACCAGCTCAAGGCGGTCGGCGGCCGGGTCGACGAGGACGAGTTCCGTGATGGGCAGGGTGTCGCGCAACCGCGCGAATCCGTCGATCAGTTCGGGGGTGTAGGTGGAGCCGCCCCCCACGACAGCGATCTTTGACGCCCGGGGGTTCGGGGGTTGTCCCCCGATCGAACGCAGCATCGTCGTATCAGCCCTTCACTCCGGTCAGTGTGACTCCCTCGACGAACGCCTTCTGGGCGAAGAAGAACACGAGGATCACAGGGGCCATGACCAGCACGGTCGCGGCCATGGTCAGGTTCCAGTCGGTGTGGTGCGCGCCCTTGAAGGACTCGAGCCCGTAACTCAGAGTCCACGCCCCCGGGTTCTCGGAGGCGTAGATCTGCGGCCCGAAGTAGTCGTTCCAGCAGTAGAAGAACTGGAACAGTGCCACGGCGGCGATGCCGGGCTTCGCCATGGGCAGCACGACCTTGATCAGGGTGCGCAGTTCGCCGCACCCGTCGATCCTCGCCGCCTCGATGTACTCGTTCGGGATCGTCAGCAGGAACTGGCGCAGCAGGAAGATCGCGAACGCGTCGCCGAAGGCCATCGGGATGATCAGCGGCCACAGTGTGCCGGACAGATCCATCTGCTTCGCCCAGAACAGGTACATCGGGATGATGACGACCTGCGGCGGCAGCATCATCATCGAGATGACCAGCAGCAGCGACAGATGCCGGCCGCGGAAGCGGAACTTGGCGAGCGCGTACGCCACCGGGACCGAGGACACCACCACGAGCGCGGTGCCCACCCCCGCGTACAGCAGGGAGTTCCGCCACCAGGTGAGGAAGCCGGGGGTGTCGAAGACCCGGGTGTAGTTCTCCCAGTGCCAGGTGTCGGGCGTGAGGTCGCGGGTCAGCGCCTGCTGGTCGCTCATCAGGGACGTCAGGAAGACGAAGATGAACGGCAGCACGAAGAACAGGGCCGCGGCGATCCCGAGGGAGTGCACGGCGATCCAGTGCAGTGCCGCCGTGCGGCGGGCGCGCTTCTCGGCGGGGCTCGTCACGGTGCGGTCGAGCGTGGACGCGGTGGTGGTCATGGGTCAGTCACCCGAGCCGATCAGGCCGCCGCGCCGGCGCATCAGGAGCGCGGTGAAGGCCATGGAGAGGGCGAACAGGACGAGCGCCACGACGCAGGCGGCGCCGTAGTCGAAGCGGCCGAAGCCGAGGTTGTAGACCAGCTGCGGCAGGGTCAGCGTGGAGTCGTCCGGATAGCCCGGCTCGAAGGTCTGGCCGGAGCCGCCCATCACCCCCGAGGCGACCTTCGCGGCCACGATCGGCTGGGTGTAGTACTGCATCGCGCCGATGATCCCGGTGACGACCGCGAAGAGCACGATCGGCGAGATGTTCGGCAGCGTCACGTACCGGAACCGCTGCCAGGCGGAGGCCCCGTCCAGCTCCGCCGCCTCGTACTGCTCCTTCGGTACGTCGAGCAGCGCGGCCATGAAGATGACCATGAGGTCCCCGACGCCCCACACGGCGAGGACGGTCAGCGCGGGCTTGGCCCAGGCCGCGTCGTTGAACCAGGAGGGGGCGGGGATGCCGACCGCCTCCAGGAGCGAGTTGACCGGCCCGGTACCGGGGTTGAGCAGGAACACGAAGGCCAGCGTCGCGGCCACCGGCGGGGCCAGGTACGGCAGGTAGAACAGCGTGCGGAAGACCCCGGCGCCCGTCTTGATCTTGGTGATCAGCATGCCGACCCCCAGGCCGAAGACCACCCGGCAGGCGACCATGACGACGGCCAGCCACAGTGTGTTCTGCATCGCAGGCCAGAACTTCGGCAGGTCCGAGAAGACGTACGTCCAGTTGTCCAGGCCCCGCCAGGTCGGCGGATTGAGCCCGTCGTACTTCATGAACGAGAAGTACAGGGTCGAGACGAGCGGATAGGCGAAGAAGACGCCGAATCCGATCAGCCAGGGCGACATGAACGCCACGGTGCGAAGCGCGCTGCGCACGCGCTTCGACCGCAGCGTGTGACGCCCGTCGAGGGTGTCGGTGGACATGAGGAACCGGTCCTGACTCTTACTTCGCCTGCGCGATGTCGCGGTCGATCTGGGCCGCGGTCTCCTCAAGGCCCTTCTTCAGGTCCTGCACCTGGCCCTTCTCGTACTTCTGGGCGAAGTCCTGGAAGGTGTCCTGGTACGTGGAGCCGTTCACCGCGCCGTCGGAGGTGGTGGACTCGGGGTGCTGGGCGATGTCCAGGAAGGTCTTGAACCGGTCGTCGAACGTCAGGTTCGGGGACTTCAGGGCCTCCAGGGTGGAGGGGACGTTGCCGATGCCGTTGGCGAAGTTCACGACGGCCTCGGTGTCCATGGTCATGTACTTGACCAGTTCCCAGGCCGCGTTCTGCTTCTTGCTCTGCGGGGCGATGCCGATGATCGTGCCGGAGAGGTAGCCCTTCCCGTACTCGGCCACCTCGTCGTCCGCGACCGGCAGCGGCGCGACGCCAACCTCGAAGCCGACCTTGGCGTCCTTGATGAAGTTCAGCCGCCACTCGCCGTCGAGCTGCATGGCGACCTGGCCGGTGTGGAAGGGGTGCTTGGCGCCCCACTCGTCACCGAAGGTGGTGCGGTACTTGTCCAGTCTGGCGAATCCGCCCAGGCCGTCGACCAGCGACTTCTGGTACGTCAGCATCTCGGCGAAGGCCGGGTCCTTGGCGAGGTTCGACTTGCCGTTCGCGTCGAAGTACGTGTGGTCCCACTGCGACATGTAGTGGGACGGGACCGTCTCGTAGCCGAGGTAGTTCGGCATGAAGCCGAGCTGCTCGTAGGAGTCGCCCTTCTCCTTGGTCAGCTTCTTCGCCACTTCTCCGAACTCCGACCAGGTCTTCGGCGGGGCGGTGATGCCGGCCGCCTTGAAGGCGTCCTTGTTGTAGTAGAGCCCGTACGCGTCGGAGAGCAGCGGCAGCGAGCAGCGCTTGCCCTCGAACTGGGTGTAGTCCTGGAGGACCTTGGAGAAGGTCTTGTCCAGGTCCACCTTGTCCTTCTCCAGGAACGGCTTCAGGTCCGCGAGCGCGCCGGAGGCGCAGAACTTGCCGACGTTGGCCGTGGTGAAGGAGGCGGCCACGTCGGGCCCGTTCGAACCGCCCGCGCGCAGCGCCTGGTTGAGCTTGTCGTCGTTGATGTTGCCGACGACCTTCACCTTGATGTTCGGGTGCGCCTTCTCGAAGCGGGCGACGTTCTCCTTGATCGCCTTGACCTCGGTGGGCGCCGACCAGCCGTGCCAGAAGGTGATCTCGGTCCTGGCGTCGGGGTCGTCGCTCGCGGTGTTCTGGGCGGAGCCGGTACAGGCGGAGGCGAGGAGCGCTATCGAGGCGGTGGCGGCGAGCGCGACGGCGGCTCTGCGCGGGCGTGCGGGCATGACGAAGTCTCCCTGTGGCGGAGGGGGTTACGGGGGAAGGGGAACTGCCGGGTGAAGCGGTACGAGAGGCTCTACCGGGACGTGTCGAAGACCTCGTCGCGGGTGGCGGTGAGGGCGCGCTCCAGCGCCCCGCGCAGCACGGGGTCCTCGGACACCTCCCCGAGGACGAGCCGGGGCCGGGAGGCGGCGAGTTCGGCCAGCTCGGACTGGACGCGCTCGCGCAGGGGTTCCCCGCCGGCGACGATCACCGCGCCGGACAGGACGAGGAGTTCGGGGTCGAGTACGGCGACGAGGGAGGCGAGACCGGTGGCGAGGCGCTCGGCGTACTGGTCGAGGAGCGCCGCGTACCGGGGGTCGTCGCCGTGGTGGGCGGCGGCGTGGGCGAGCAGTCCGGTCGCGGTGGCGACGTAGGGCTGCTCGGGGGTCTCGATGCCGAGCGCCCGGGCGATCCGGGGCACGGACTGGACACCGGCGAGTTCCTGGAAGCCGCCGGAGTTGGCCTTGGTGACCTGTCGTACGAGCGGGGTGCCCGGCACGGGCAGGAAGCCGACCTCGCCGGCGCCGCCGGTGAAGCCGCGGTGGAGCCGTCCGCCGAGGACGAGGGCGGCGCCGAGGCCCTCCTCGTTCCACAGCAGGACGAAGTCCTCGTGGCCGCGGGCGGCGCCGAGGCGCTGCTCGGCGAGGGCGGCGAGGTTGACGTCGTTCTCGTACTCGAAGGGCATCGGGAGCACGGCCGCCAGCTCCGCGAGGAGCGTGGGGGAGTGCCAGCCGGGCAGGTGGGAGGCGTACCGCAGCCGCCCGGTGGCCGGGTCGAAGGCGCCGGGGGTGCCGATGACGAGCCGGTGGACCTCGGCCCGGGTGATCCCGGCGTCCTTGACGGCGCCGTCGAGGGCGGTGGTGACCTGCCGTACGACACCCTCGGCGGCCCGGCCCGGGGTGGGGAGCTCGAACTCGCCGACGACCTCGCCCGTGATGTCGGCGACGGCGGCGCGGATCCGGTGCGGGGTCACATCGAGTCCGGCGGCGAAGGCGGCCCGGGCGTTGACCGCGTACAGCTGCGCGCTGGGTCCCGGCCGGCCCGCGGTGGTGCCGGTGACGACGACGAGCCCCGCGGCTTCGAGCCGGGCGAGCAGCTGTGAGGCGGTCGGCTTGGAGAGGCCGGTGAGCTTGCCGATCCGGGTACGGGACAGGGTCCCGTGCTCCAGGAGCAGATCGAGGGCGGCGCGGTCGTTCATGGCCCGCAGCACGCGCGGGGTGCCGGGGGTTCCCGGGGTCGTACCGGCCATTGCGGATGCACCTGCCCTTCGGCTCTGGACGGGGTCATTCTGCGGCCCCGGGGCCTTCTCACCCAACTGCACTGTTAGGAAAGTTTCCTATTCGGTTGGGAGGACCGTAGGACGGGCGTCACCGGGGCGTCAATACCCGCGGACGCGCGACGCCCCCGAAGGCGACCAAAGCGTTACCTGCGGGGGCGTCGGGGCGTCGGGGCGTCGGTAGGGATGCGCTACTTGGAGAGGTCCGTCTTGGCCGCGGGGATCGGGGCCGCCGCCGCGCCCTGCGGGGAGGTCGGCGAGGCGAAGGCCGAGGGGGCCGCCATGGACGCCGTCGGGTCAGGAGCGGACTCCTCCGCCTGGGCCGGGACACCGCCGACGATAAGGATCCCGGCCGCGTCCAGCGCGCGCTTGATCCGCCAGCGCAGCTCGCGCTCGACGCCCAGGGCCTTGCCCGGCATCGTCTTCGCCGAGACACGGATCGTCATGGAGTCGAGCAGCACCTCGTTGAGGCCGAGGATCTCCACCGGGCCCCACAGCCGCTCGTTCCAGGGCTCTTCCTTCGCCATGGCGGCCCCAGCCTCCTCGATCACCGACCGCACCTGGTCCAGGTCCTCCGTCGGCCGGACCGTGACGTCCACGCCCGCCGTCGCCCAGCCCTGGGAGAGGTTGCCGATCCGCTTGATCTCGCCGTTACGTACGTACCAGATCTCGCCGTCGACTCCGCGTAGCTTCGTCACCCGCAGACCGACCTCTATGACCTCGCCGGAGGCCACGCCCGCGTCGATCGAGTCGCCGACGCCGTACTGGTCCTCCAGGATCATGAAGACACCGGACAGGAAGTCCGTGACCAGGTTCCGGGCGCCGAAGCCGATCGCGACACCGGCGACACCCGCGGAGGCGAGCAGCGGCGCCAGGTCGATCTTGAAGGCGCCCAGGATCATCAGCCCGGCCGTGCCCAGGATCAGGAAGGACGCGACCGAGCGCAGCACCGACCCGATCGCCTCGGATCGCTGCCGCCGCCGCTCGGCATTGACCAGCAGGCCGCCGAGCGCCGTGCCCTCCACCGCCTGGGCCGAGCGGTTCATCCGCGCTATCAGCTTCGTCAGGGCACGGCGGATCGCCATCCGCAGGAGCAGGGCGACGATCAGGATGAGGAGGATGCGCAGGCCGGTGTTCAGCCAGGTGGACCAGTTCTCCTCCACCCAGCCTGCGGCGTTCGTCGCCTTCTCCGCGGCCTCGTCCAGGGTGACGGGGACGGCTTGCGGATCTTCGGCGGTCAGCAGGGCGGACCAGGACACGTACAAACCTCCAGGCGTGACGTTCGCAGAACATCCACACTATCGGGGCATCGGATGTGCTCCCGTTGCCCTGTTCGAGGGAGAGACGGACCTCACCCGGGGATGAACCAGGAGTCGATGCCGTGTGGTCGAGAACACTTCAAGCCCGTTACCGGTACGTGGTGGCGCTCCGACCAGGCATGAGGAGAGACTGAGAGCAGTTCGTCCCGGCGCGAGCCACGCGCCGCCGGCGTATAGGAGGCATCCGTGCCGCATGTCCTGGTCCTCAACGCGTCGTACGAGCCCCTCGGCGTCGTACCGCTCCGCCGCGCGCTCGTCCTCGTCCTCGAGAACAAGGCACTCTGCCTCGAGGAGTCCGGCGCCTTCCTGCACAGCGAGACCCGCGTCATCCCCGCACCGAGTGTGGTCCGGCTGAAGCGGTTCGTGCGGGTCCCCTACCGGGGGCCCGTTCCTCTGACCCGCAGAGCCCTGTTCGCCCGCGACGGCGGACGATGCATGTACTGCGGTGGCGTCGCAACCAGCGTCGACCACGTGATTCCGCGCAGCCGCGGGGGTACGCACGCCTGGGAGAACGTCGTGGCGGCCTGCCGCCGCTGCAATCATGTGAAGGCCGACCGTCACCTGCGCGAGCTGGGCTGGCGGCTACGGCACCAGCCCGCGCCGCCGACCGGCCTGGCCTGGCGCATCATCGGGACCGGACACCGGGACCCGCGCTGGCTTCCGTACTTGCAGCCGTACGGCGCGGACGACGTGATGGCCCGGATCGACGCCGTCTCCACACACCCCACGGGGGCTGTGAAGACGGCGTGAGAGCCGGGCCTTCGTCGTACGGGGGCGCCGCCTGACCGGGCGCCCCCTCAGTCCTGGGGCTGCTCGGGCGGGGTCGGCTGCTCGGGCTGTGGCGGCTGCGCCGGTGGTTCGGGCTGCTGCGGCGGGGCGACGGCGTACGTCTCCACCGACCAGAGCGAGTAGCCGAACCGTGTCGCCCGCGCGTCGCCCTGGACCCGCAGGAAGCGGGTGTCCGCCGCGTCCATGCGGACCGTCTCGCGGCCGCCACGGCCGTCGGCGACGGTCGCGGCCGTACGCCACGTACGGCCGTCGGCGGAGACCTGGATGCGGTAGCGGGAGGCGTACGCGTCCTGCCAGTGGAGGACCACCTGGCCTATCCGGGCCGGCTCGGGGAGTTCCAGCTGCCACCAGGCGCCGTCCTCGGCCGGGGAGGACCAGCGGGTGGCGGGATCGCCGTCCACGGCCGAGACCGCGGGGAAGTCCGGTGTCTCGTCGCCGGAGGACGAGGCCGTCGCGGCGCGCGCCAGGTCGGGGCCCGCCGTGCGCGGGAAGGCGCGGACCGTCAGGACCCGCTCCTCGCCCGCGAACGACACCGGCACCTGGTACGAGCCCGCCGGCACGTCCGGAGCGACCGACACCTCCAGCGGGACGGTCGTACGCGTACCGCGCGGCACCCGGGCCTCCTTCGGGAGCCGCACCTCGATCCCCTTCGGCGCCCGCGCCGTCAGCGCCCCGCGCACCTCCTCGGCGCGCCGGCCCACCAGGTGCACGTCCACCCGCTGCGCGCGGCCGCCGATCTCGGCGTCCGTCTCGCCACGGGCCAGCTCCAGCTCGGCGCGCGGCTCGTCGGCGAACCAGGGCACCAGGGAGCGCACCGCGGGCGCGGCGCCCCGGCCGCCCTGCCACACGACCCGGACCGCGTCCGCACGCAGCCCCTTCACATCCGCCTGCGTCCAGCCCGACGGGGACACCGGGCCCAGCGGCCGCCAGCCCTCGCCCGGGACGTACGCCTCCACCCGCGCCGACTCGCCCGAGCCCGGCTCCGTCATCACCGTCACCGTCTCGACCGGCCGCGAACGGTCCAGCCGTACGGTGTACGCGTCCTGCTCCCGGTCCGCCCGCCGTCCCGCCCGCTGCTCGCGGTCCGCGCCGGTCCAGGCCGCCGACTCGGCCACCGCGCGCGTGAGGAAGGGATCGAGGACGCCCTTGCCGACGGTCGCCTCGCTCGCCTTCAGCGCCTCGCGCAGCGGCTCGAGCCGCAGTTGGGACTGCCAGGCCCCCGCGCCGTCGCCGCGGGCCTGGGCGAGCAGCATGTCGACCGCCGTCTCGCCCGCGAGGCCGTAGCGCGACAGCTGCTCCAGCCAGGGCCGTACCTCGTCGTCCAGGGTGCCGTCCGCCGTCGCCGTCAGCCGCTGGGGCGCCTCCCGCATCACGGTGAACGCGGCCCGCAGCTCGCGCGCCGCCTTCTCCCGCGCGGCCGGGTCCTGGGTCGTACGGCTGCTCCAGAACGCGGCCATCAGCGGCTTGAGATACGCCGACTCGCCCGCCGGGTCCAGGATCGACGAGGCGTCGTTGCCGGCCAGGGCGCGCAGCGCCTCGCGCGCCGCCGGGTTCGGCCCGGCCAGCTCGTCGACGGCGGCGTGCCAGGACTCCCGCGGCCGGTAACCCTTCGGGTTCCAGGCGTAGTCCGCGGCGGTGAACAGCGGGATGCGGGAGACCGCCGCCTGCTCCATCGCGTTGGCGAGGAACGCGGCGGAGCCGGCCGCCACGGCCGGCTCGCGGCCCGTGGCCGGCCCGAGGAAGAGCCGGTCCCGGGCGTAGTCGTTGACCGGGTAGTTGTCCATGGTGACCAGCGGGTGGCGCAGCGCGTCCCGCGCGCCGGCCAGTTCCCGCCCGGTGATCGTGCGCGGGACGGCCCCGACACCCGTCCAGGCGACCTGCACCCGGTCGTCGAGCTCGGCGGCGAGCGCCGTGCGGTACTCGGTCGCGCCGTCCTGGTAGAACTCCGTCGGCATCAGGGTCAGCGGCTCCGCGCCCGGGTACCGGTCGCCGAGATGCCGGGCCACCGCGCTCGCCACGCGCGCGTGGGCGGCGGCCGCCGCCTCGGGCCCGCGCCCGAAGGTGTCCGCGTCCTTCGAGCAGTGCCACTCGCTGTAGCTGACGTCCTGGAACTGCAGCTGGAAGGAGCGCACCCCCAGCGCCCACATCGCGTCGATCTTGCGGGTGAGCGCCTTCACGTCCTCGTCCGAGGCCAGGCACATGGACTGGGCGGGAGCCACGGCCCAGGCGAGGGTCACATGGTTGGCGCGCGCCCGCTCGGCGAGCGCGCGGAAGGCGGCGCGCTGCTCGGCCGGGTAGGGCTCGCGCCACTGGGTCTGGCGGTACGGGTCGTCACCGGGCGCGTAGAGGTACCGGTTCTGCTTGGTGCGGCCCATGAAGTCGAGCTGGGCGAGGCGCTGTTCCTGGCTCCAGGGGCGGCCGTAGAACCCTTCGGTCAGGCCGCGCACGGCGGTGCCGGGCCAGTCGCGGACGACGACACCGGGGATCCGCCGCTCGGCGTCGATCAGCTGACGAAGCGTCTGGACGCCGTGGAACAGGCCGTCCTCGCCGACACCGTCCAGGGCGACCGTGTCCCGGCCCTGGACGCGGCCGGTCGCCAGCCGGTAGCCGCCGCGCGGCAGGTCGGCCCGCTCGGGCACGCGCAGCGCCCGCAGGGCCTCGCCGGAGGCGGTGTAGCCCGCGCGGATCACGGTCCCGCCGCCGGGCAGGGAGGTGTGGACGGTCCGCACCCCCGCCGCCCGCAGGACCTCGCGCAGCGCGGCGACGGCGTACGGATCGGCGTCGGCGTCCGTGAGCAGCGTCACCTCCTCGCCGAGCGGCACCGCGGGACCCGCCGCCTTCGCCGACTGCGGGCGCGGCCAGACCGAGGGGACCGCCCCCTGCTCGTCGGGGGCGGTGACGGGGGAGAGCGGCGCCGCCTGGGCGAGGCCGGGCACGCCGCCGCCGAGGAGACCACCGATCACCGCGGCGGCCACGGCCGTCGCGGTCCGCTTCCTGCGCCCGAGGTGCACGTGGGACTCCTTTGTCACGAGTGGATCACGAGCCCACCACCCGGCTGACGAGGGTGTCAATGCAGGTGGCCGAAGTGTCTGCTTTGCCCGGTCCGCTTTCGGCGAGGTGGCGTCCTTTGGCCAACTTCGGCCGGTAAAACGGGGTGGTGTGGGTAGGGCTGAGTCGTTGTTCCACCTGTCGAGACGAACCGGGAGACCCCCGTGGCCGCGACCACCCCCCTTTCCGTGCAGATACGCGTACCGAAACAGGGCCCGCTCACGAGCGAACCGCCCCTTGCCGACGCCGCCCCTCTCACCAGCGAGCCGCCCATGACCCAGGCGGCCCCTCTCACCAGCGAACCCACCGCCCCCGGCACCGCGGGCGGCACGGAGTCCCCCGGAGTGTGACGTGACCCCCTTGGCCCGCCTCGCCGCCCTCCACGGCGTCGCCATCGACTACCAGCCGTCCGCGGGGGTCACCGTCCAGGTGCCCGACGCCACGGTCGTCACCGTGCTCGGCGCCCTCGGCGTGGACGCCACGGCGCCGGAGGCGGTCGCCGCCGCCCTCGAAGCGGCGCAGCGGGCCGAACGGGAGCGGCTCCTTCCGCCCACCCTGGTGCGGTGGCAGGACGGCCCGGCGGGCCCGCCCGAGGACCTCCCGCACGGCACCCGGCTCCGGGTCGTCGCCGAGTCCGGCGAGGTCCTCGAAGGGCCGGACTGGGGCCTGCTCCCGCTCGGCGTCCACCAGGTCGAGGCCACCGCCCCCGACGGGCGCGGCGCGGTGAGCACGCTGATCGTCGCCCCCGCGCGCGTGCCCCGGCCCGGGCGGCGCGTGTTCGGGCTGCTCGCCCAGCTGTACTCCGTGCTGTCCACCCGCTCCTGGGGCATGGGCGACCTCGGCGACCTGCGCGAACTCGCCGCGTGGGCGGGCAGGACGCACGGCGCCGGCTTCGTGCAGGTCAACCCGCTGCACGCGGCCGTGCCCGGAGCGCCCACCGACCCCTCCCCGTACCGTCCCTCCTCGCGCCGCTTCCCCGACCCCGTCCATCTTCGGATCGAGGACATCCCCGAGTACGGGCTGGTGGGCCCCGAGTACCGCGACGAGCTGGAGGCCGTCCTCGCCGACGCCGCCGAGCTGCGCGAACGCGTCCTGCGCAAGGGGGCGTTGATCGACCGGGACGCCGTGTGGGAGGTCAAGCGGCGCGCCCTGGAGCTCGTACGGACCGTCGAGCCGGGCCCCGGCAGGCGCGCCGAGTACCGCGACTTCCTGGCCGAACGCGGCAGCGCCCTGGAGGACCACGCGACGTACTGCGCACTCGCCGAGCGCCACGGGCACCACTGGCGCTCCTGGCCCGAGGCGCTGCGCGACCCCCGCTCCGCCGCCGCGGCCGTCCGCGCCGACGACGAGCTGTCCGCCCGGGTCGACTTCCACTGCCGGCTCGCCTGGCTGACGGACCGCCAGCTCGCCGCCGCGGCCGAGGCCGCACGGGCGGCGGGGATGGCCGTCGGGATCGTCCACGACCTCGCCGTGGGGGTCCACCCCGAGGGCTCCGACGCCTGGGCCCAGCAGGACGCCTTCGCCGCCGGCATGTCGGTCGGCGCCCCGCCCGACGCCTTCAACGCCCGCGGCCAGGACTGGGGTCTGCCGCCCTGGCGCCCCGACGTGCTCGCCGCCTCCGGCTACGCCCCCTACCGGGGCCTCCTCAGGGAGCTGCTGCGCCACGCCGGCGCGCTGCGCATCGACCATGTGATGGGCCTGTTCCGGCTCTGGTGGGTCCCCGAGGGACGCGAACCCACCGAGGGGACCTACGTCCGCTACGACTCCGAGGCGATGCTCGCGGTCCTCGCCCTGGAGGCGCACCGGGCCGGCGCCGTCGTCATCGGCGAGGACCTCGGCACCGTCGAGCCGGGCGTACGCGAACAGCTCGCGCGGCGCGGGGTGCTCGGCACCTCCGTGCTCTGGTTCGAGCGGGACTGGTCCGGCACGGGCCGCCCGCTGGCCCCCGAGGAGTGGCGCACCGACTGTGTGGCCACCGCCACCACGCACGACCTGCCCTCCACCGCGGCCCGGCTCTCCGGCGACCATGTGGCCCTGCGTCACCGCCTCGGGCTGCTCACCGGCGACCTGGCGGGCGAGCGCGCCCGGGACACGGCCGAGGTCGGCGAGTGGCTGGCGTACCTGGAGCGGCTCGGGCTGCTTCCGGAGGGCCCGGGCGACGAGGAGGCCGAGGTCAGGGCCGTCCACCGGTTCCTGCTGCGCACGCCGGCGACGATGGTCGGGGTGTGGCTGCCCGACACGGTGGGGGACCGGCGGCCGCAGAACCTGCCCGGCACCTGGGACCAGTACCCCAACTGGCGGCTGCCGGTGGCGGGCCCGGAGGGCCAGCCGCTCACCCTGGAGGAACTGGCCGCCTCGCCCCGGCTGCACCGGCTCCTCGACGTGTTCCGGCCCCAGGGGGTGTCCCGTACGGCACCCCCGGACGCGCGGCCCGTTTAGGTGTTCGCTACGTTTGCACCGTGGACAAGAAGAACGCCCTGCGCGCCGGTGCTGTCGCGGCCGGTACGACGCTGATGATGCTGCTCATGTCGTCCCCCGCGCTCGCGCTGACCCGCGACGACGGTGACGACCCGGCTCCCAAGCTGAGTGTCGTCGAGACGCTCGGCCTGTACGTGGCCCTGCCGATCGTGCTGTTCCTGGTGATCGCCGGTCTGGTCATGGTCCTGGACAAGTCCAAGAAGGCCTAGGCCAGGCCCGGGACCTCAGTCGCTTCCGAGGGCGCCGCGGCGGTACGTGAGTACCGCCGCGGCGCCCTCGTGTGCGTCCGGACGAGGTCAGACGGCCGTGGTCGCGAGCAGCTTGCGCAGCAGGCCGGCCAGCTGCTCCGACTCCTCGGGCGTGAGCGCCGCTTCCAGGGCCGCCCGCTGCTGGGCGAGACCGGCGCCCACCGCCTGGTCGACCAGCTCGCGCCCGCGCTCGCTCAGCGTCACCCGCAGCCCGCGCCGGTCGTTCGGGTCGGGGCTGCGGCTGAGCAGCCCGGCCTTCTCCAGCTTGTCGAGCCGGCCCGTCATCCCGCCGGTGGTGATCATCAGCGTCGCGGTGAGCTCGCGCGGCGAGAGCGTGTACGGCTCACCCGAGCGGCGCAGGGTCGCCAGCACGTCGAACTCCCCGAGCGCCATCCCGTAGGGCGAGTACGCCTTGTCGACGCGGCCGCGCATCGCGGCGGCCAGCCGGTAGATCCGGCCGAAGACGGCCATCGGGAGGGTGTCCAGGTCGGGGCGGACGGCCGCCCACTGGTCGGTGATGGCGTCGACGGCGTCGTGAGCGGGGGCATCGGTGCTGTCGGCTTCGGTGCTGTCCATGGCGGCAGTCTCCTGATCGATCGACTCGACGGCAAGTAAGTCACTGGGCGGTAAGCCACTCACGAGAAAGAAGCTCACAAGAAAGCATCTTGCGGATAAGTAGCTTAGCGCTAAGCTACTTATCGCCAAGCTACGAGAACCGCTCCGAACCAAGGGGGGACCTGTCATGTCCCGCAAGGCCGCCGTCGTCGCCCTGACCGCGCTCGCCCCGATCTCCTGGGGCTCCACCTACTTCGTCACCACGGAGTTCCTGCCGCCCGACCGGCCGCTCTTCACCGGCCTGATGCGCGCGCTGCCCGCCGGACTGCTGCTCCTCGCCCTCACCCGCAAGCTGCCGCAGGGCGCCTGGTGGTGGAAGTCCGCGGTCCTCGGAGGCCTCAACATCGGCGCCTTCTTCCCGCTGCTCTTCCTCGCCGCGTACCGGCTGCCCGGCGGTGTGGCGGCCGTCGTCGGCTCGGTCGGCCCGCTCTTCGTGGTCGGCCTGGCGGCCCTCTTCCTGGGGGACCGGCCCACCGTGCGCTCGCTGCTCACCGCGATCGCCGCCGCCTTCGGCGTCAGCCTGGTCGTCCTCAAGGCGGGCGCCGCCCTCGATCTGGTGGGTGTGATCGCCGGCCTGCTCTCCGCCGTGTCGATGTCGGCCGGAACCGTCTTCACCAAGCGCTGGGGGATGCCCGAGGGAGTGGGCGCGCTGGCGCTGACCGGCTGGCAGCTGACCGCGGGCGGGCTGATCATCCTGCCGATCGCCTTCCTGATCGAGGGCGCCCCGCCGGCCCTGGACTCCGCCGGCCTGCTCGGCTACGCCTACCTCGCCTTCGGCAACACCGCGATCTCGTACTTCCTCTGGTTCCGCGGCATCGAGCGGCTGAGCGCCTCCTCCGTGACCCTCCTCGGTCCGCTGTCGCCGATCAGCGCCGCCGTCATCGGCTGGGCGGCGCTCGGCCAGGCGCTGGGGCCGGTGCAGCTGCTCGGCATGGCGATCGCGTTCGGCGCGACGCTGGTCGGCCAGACGAACTCCCGTACGCCACGGCCGCGAAAGACAGAATCGTTCAGTTCCGCTGAACGAATGACACAGAAAGTTTCGATGGACCTGGAGAGTCCGGCGATGCGACGGTAGAGCACACCGACCGAAAGGATCACCGTGGCACTACTGGACCGCGTCCGTACCGCAGAGCCCACCCACCCCGCGCCCACCGCCGCCCCGCGCACCCACGCGCGGGGCGCCGGCGTCGGCCTTCTCCTCGCGCTCGTCGCCACGGTCGTCTGGTCCGGCAGCTTCGTCGCCTCCCGTGCACTGCACGACTCCGTCCCGCCCGTCCAGGCCGCGTTCTGGCGCTGGGTCGTCGCCATCCTCGCCGTCGCCCCCTTCGCGGTCCGCGAGACCTGGCGGCAGCGCCGGCTGATCCGCCGTCACCTCGGCTTCGTCACCCTCGCCGCCCTGCTCGGCGTGACCGTCTACAACACCCTGGTCAACCAGGCCGGACTCACCACCTCCGCCGGCAACATGGGCATGATCATGGCCGCCTCCCCGATCCTCATGGCCCTGTACGAACTCCCCCGGACTTCGTCCGGGGGGACCCCCACCGGCGGCGCGCGGCTCGGCGCCCGGCGCGTGACCGGCATGGTGATCGCCTGCGCCGGCGTGCTGCTCCTCGTCGGCGAGGGCCGGCTCCCCACCCGGCTCGCCGCGGGCGACCTGTGGATGCTGGCGGCGGCCGTCAGCTTCGCCTCGTACAGCGCCCTGCTCAAGCGCCGCCCGACCGAACTCGGCGGCCTCGCCTTCCTCTTCACCACCTTCGTGCTCGGCGCGCTGATGCTGCTCCCGGCGTACGGCGTCAGCCTCGCCGTCCAGGGCGGCTTCGAGCCCACCGTCGGGACCGTCGGCCCGCTGGTCTACGTCGGCGTCCTCTCCTCCGCCGTCGCCTTCTTCGCCTGGAACAAGGCCATCGCCCTGATCGGCGCGGCGCGCGCGGGAGTCGTCTACTACCTCCAGCCGGTCTGCGTCGCCCTGCTCTCGTACGCCCTGCTCGGCGAGGAGCTGGGAGTCCTGGGCGGGGCCTGCATGGCGCTGATCGTGGGCGGAGTGGCGCTGGCTAGCGCGGCGCGTGCTCGCGGATGAGGGGTACGCGCATCAGGAGGAGTGCGAACCCGGCCTGCCCCAGGAACAGCAGCTCGTACATCTCGCCCGCCACGCCGAACATCAGGAACCAGAGGGGCAGCAGCAGGAGCCCGGCGAGCCGGCCCCGGAAGGCCATCCCGGTCCGCTCGCCGGCCAGCGCGAAGACCCAGATGATCAGGACCGACGGCGCCGCGATCCACCAGGCCAACTGAAGGCCGGTCTCCAGGTGCTCGCGCACGACCTCCGTGCGGGACTGGAGCTCGTCGGACACGTGCCAGGCTCTCGGCTCCGGGGGCGCCGTCAGTCCGATCGCCAGCCACGCGGTCGCGTAGGTCAACAGATAGCGGGCTGCGACATCGACAAGGCGCAGGAGGATCACGCCGAAGCCCCGCCAGGGGCTGTGGGTCGTCATGCGCCCATCCTGGCAGGTGAATTGAACGCGTTCAAGACCTTTCTTGAACGCGTTCAAGCTCATGGGGTCCAGGTCGCCCGGTAGGTTGCGCCCCATGACCGAGTGGGACATCAAGAAGCTCCAGATCCTCCGCACCCTCCGTGACCGCGGCACCGTCACCGCGACCGCGGAGGCGCTGCTCATGACCCCCTCGGCCGTCTCCCAGCAGCTCGCCAACTTCGCCAAACAGCTCGGCGTCCCGCTCCTGGAGGCGCAGGGGCGGCGGGTCCGGCTCACCGATGCCGCGCATCTCGTGCTCCGGCACGCCGAGGTGGTCTTCGCCCAACTGGAGCGCGCCGACGCCGAGCTGGAGGGCTATCTGCGCGGCGAGGCGGGCCAGGTGCGGGTGGCCGCGTTCTCCACGGCCGTGCCCGCGCTCGTCGTCCCCGCCGTGCAGCAGCTCCGTACCGCGCACCCCGGACTCGACGTCCGGATCCGCGAGGCCGAGGCGGGGGAGGCGTACGAACTGCTCGGCGCCGGCGAGGTCGACCTGGCGCTCTCGCTCGCCGCCCACGCCCCCTCCGTACGCGACCCCAAGTTCAGCCGGGTCCCGCTGCTCGCCGACCCGCTCGACGTCGCCCTGCCCGCCGGGCATCCGCTCGCCGACGCCCCCGGGCTGCGGCTCGCCGACCTCTCCGCCGAGCCCTGGATCTTCGGCGGCTCCGGGCCCTGGTCCGAGATCACCACCGCCGCCTGCGAGGCCGCCGGGTTCGTGCCCGAGCAGGCCCACAGCGCCGCCGGCTGGACCGCGATCCTCGCCATGGTCGAGGCCGGGATGGGCGTCGCCCTGGTGCCCCGGATGGCCGCCGCCGAGCGCCGCGGCGAGCGCGGGATCGTGATGCGGGTCCTCTCCGCCGACCAGCCGCGCCGCCACGTCGTCGCGGCGGTACGGCGCGGGGCGGAGGAGGGCCTCGCGGTGGCCCGGGTGCTCGCCGCGCTGCGCCAGGCCGCTGTCCAGCGCGAGACTGTCCAGCGCGAGACTGTGCAGCGCGAGACCGTTCAGTAGAGCTGAAAATATCTGTCGAAAACATTCGATGGACCCGGCCGGTCGTCCGGCGGCACAGTCGTGGCATGACCTTCGAGACGAGCCAGGACCAGGACCCGCACGCCAACGACGCCGCCCCCTACTCCGGCGGCGACCCGTACGCCGACTACCGCGCCGGTGACTTCCCCTTCACCGAGCTGGTCGACCTGGCCGACCGGCGCCTCGGCGCCGGTGTCGTCGCCGCCAACGACGAGTTCTTCGCCGAGCGGGAGAACCTCCTCGTCCGCGAGCGCGCCGTCTTCGACCCGGAGCACTTCGGCCACAAGGGCAAGATCATGGACGGCTGGGAGACCCGCCGCCGGCGCGGCGCCGACGCCGAGAACGTCTTCCCCGCCCCCGAGGACCACGACCGGGCCATCGTCCGCCTCGGCGCCCCCGGCGTCATCCGCGGGATCGTCGTCGACACCGCCCACTTCCGCGGCAACTACCCCCAGCGGGTGTCGATCCAGGCCACCGCCGTCGAAGGGGCGCCCAGCCCCGAGCAGCTCCTCGCCGACGACGTGAAGTGGGAGGAGCTCGTCCCGCCCACCCCCGTCCGCGGCCACGCCGCCAACGGCTTCGAGATCGACGTCGAGCGCCGCTTCACCCACATCCGCCTCTGCCAGCACCCCGACGGCGGCATCGCCCGCCTCCGCGTCCACGGCGAGGTCGTGCCCGACCCCGAGTGGCTGGAGCTGCTCGGCACCCTCGACCTGATCGCCGTGCTCAACGGCGGGGTGTACGAGGACGCGTCGGACACGTTCTACTCCTCGCCGACCCAGATCATCCTGCCCGGCACCTCCCGCAAGATGGACGACGGCTGGGAGAACCGCCGCCGCCGGGTCCGCGGCACCAACGACTGGGTCCGCTTCCGGCTCGCCGCCCAGGGCTCCGTACGGGCCGTCGAGATCGACACCGCGTACCTGAAGGGCAACTCGGCCGGCTGGATCGCGCTCCAGGGCCGAGACGGCGGGACCGAGGACAACGCGGACTGGTTCGAGATCATCCCGCGCACCCGGCTCCAGCCCGACACCCTGCACCGCTTCAAGCTCCCGCAGGAGGCCGTCGTCACCCACGTCCGTCTCGACGCCTTCCCCGACGGCGGTATCGCCCGGATGCGGCTGCACGGCACGCTCACGGAGCGGGGCCTGGCCGAGCTGCGCACCCGTCACGCCGCGCTCGGCGGCTGACCCGCTTCCGCCCGGCGGCGCGGCCGCGCGCCGACGCCCGCCCGCCGGGCGGACCTCAAACACGGCGAAGGGGCACCCCACGGGGGAGGGTGCCCCTTCGTCGTGTCTGTGCCGGAACGGCTACGCGGCGGCCGCGTCCGCCGCCTGCGCCTTCAGCGCGCGCTCCACGCCCGCACGGCACTCCGTCACCAGACGCTTCAGCGCCGGCGCCGGGTCGTTCGCCGCGATCCAGGCGTCCGTGGCGTCCAGGGTCTCCTGCGAGACCTGGATCGTCGGGTAGAGGCCCACCACGATCTGCTGGACGATCTCGTGGCTCCGGGTCTCCGAGATGCCCTTGATCGACGCGAAGTACTTCGCGGTGTACGGGGCGAGCAGCTCACGCTGGTCGGTCTGGACGAAGCCCCCGATCACCGCCGCCTGCACGGCGTTCGCCAGCTTGTCGGACTCCACGACCGAGGCCCAGGCCTCGGCCTTCGCCGCCTCCGTCGGACGCGCCGCCCGAGCGGTCGCCGCGTGCCGCTCGCCCGCCGCCGTCCGGTCGCGCTCCAGCTCGGCCGCGATCTCCGGCTCGTCGAAACGCCCCGTCGCGGCGAGCCGCTGCACGAACGCCCAGCGCAGCTCGGTGTCCACGGCGAGACCCTCGATGACCTCGCTGCCGTCGAGCAGACCGGCGAGCACATCGAGGTCCGCGTCCGTCCGGGCGGTCGCGGCGAACGCCCGCGCCCACGCCAGCTGGTGGTCGCTCGACGGCACCGCCGTCCGCAGCTGCTCCAGGGCGGCCCCGGTCCAGCGGGCCAGGCCCGTCTCCCGCCACTCCGGCGCCGCGTACAGGTCGATGGCCGCCTTCACCTGGCCCTGCAGCGACTGCACCACACCGATGTCGGTCTCCTTGGTGATGCCGGAGAGGACCAGGTCCAGGTAGTCGCGGGTGGCCAGCTCGCCGTCCCGCGTCATGTCCCAGGCCGAGGCCCAGCACAGCGCGCGCGGCAGCGACTCGGTGAAGTCCCCGAGGTGCGCGGTGACGTTCTTCAGCGACACCTCGTCGAGACGCACCTTGGCGTACGACAGGTCGTCGTCGTTGAGCAGCACGACCGCCGGGCGCGGCCGGCCCGCGAGCTGCGGTACGGCGGTCAGCTCGGCCGCCTCGATGTCCAGCTCGATCCGGTCGGAGCGGACCAGCTTCCCGACCGCGTCGAGGTTGTAGAAGCCGATCGCGATCCGGTGCGGACGCAGCGTCGACTCGCCCTTGGCGCCGGCCGGCAGGGCCGGGGCCTCCTGCTTGACGGCGAAGGAGGTGATGACACCGTTCTCGTCGGTCTCGATCTCCGGGCGCAGGATGTTGATGCCGGCCGTCTCCAGCCACAGCTTCGACCAGGCCTTCAGATCACGGCCGGAGGTCTCCTCCAGGGCGCCGAGCAGGTCCGTCAGGCGCGTGTTGCCGAAGGCGTGCGCCTTGAAGTACGCCTGCACGCCCTTGAAGAACTCGTCCTGGCCGACGTACGCGACCAGCTGCTTGAGGACGCTGGCGCCCTTGGCGTAGGTGATGCCGTCGAAGTTGACCAGCACGTCCTCGAGATCGTTGATCTCGGCCATGATCGGGTGCGTGGACGGCAGCTGGTCCTGCCGGTACGCCCAGGTCTTCTCCGCGTTGGCGAAGGTGGTCCAGGCGTTCGGCCAGCGCGTGCCCTTCACGGAGGCCTGGCAGGCGACCGAGGTGAAGGTCGCGAACGACTCGTTCAGCCACAGGTCGTTCCACCACTCCATGGTGACCAGGTCGCCGAACCACATGTGCGCGAGCTCGTGCAGGATCGTCTCGGCCCGGCGCTCGTACGCCGCGTCCGTCACCTTCGAGCGGAAGACGTACTGGTCGCGGATGGTGACCGCGCCCGCGTTCTCCATCGCGCCCGCGTTGAACTCCGGCACGAAGAGCTGGTCGTACTTGGCGAAGGGGTAGTCGTACGCGAACTTCTCCTGGAACCAGTCGAAGCCCTGGCGCGTGACGTCGAAGATGTGGTCCGCGTCGAGGTACTCCGCCAGCGACGGACGGCAGTAGATGCCGAGCGGAACGGTCTGCCCGTCCTTCTCGTAGGAGGAGTGCACCGAGTGGTACGGGCCGACGATCAGCGCGGTGATGTACGTCGAGATCCGCGGGGTGGGCTCGAAGACCCACACGTCGTCCTTGGGCTCCGGCGTCGGCGAGTTGGAGATCACCGTCCAGCCGCTCGGCGCCTTCACGGTGAACTGGAACGTCGCCTTCAGGTCCGGCTGCTCGAAGGAGGCGAAGACGCGGCGGGCGTCCGGCACCTCGAACTGGGTGTAGAGGTAGGCCTGGTCGTCGACCGGGTCGACGAACCGGTGCAGACCCTCGCCGGTGTTGGTGTACGCGCAGTCGGCGACGACCTTCAGCTCGTTGCGCCCCTGCTGCAGATGGGCCAGCGCGATCCGCGAGTCCCGGAAGACGGCGGCCACGTCGAGCGCGTGGCCGTTGAGCACGACCTCGTGGACGGCGGGGGCGACGAGGTCGATGAAGGTCTCCGCACCGGCCTCGGCGGAATCGAAGCGGACGGTGGTGACGGACCGGTAGGTGCCGCCCTCCTGCGCACCGGAGAGGTCGAGGTCGACCTCGTACGCGTCCACGGTCAGCAGCTTCGCCCTCTGCTGCGCCTCTTCACGGGTCAGGTTTGTGCCAGGCACCCGGTCAACTCCTCGGTTTCGTGACGTTTGGCCCATCCTTCCACGGGGCCCTTCACCGGCGCACGGCACATTTCCCAGGGCGAACACGTGAGGGGGCGGCCACCCACCCGGGTGGCCGCCCCCTCACGTACGGACCGGCGTCAGCCCTTCAGCTCCGCCGCCACCAGCTCCGCGATCTGCACCGCGTTCAGCGCGGCGCCCTTGCGCAGGTTGTCGTTGGAGAGGAACAGCGCCAGGCCGTTCTCCACGGTCTCGTCCACGCGGATCCGGCCGACGTACGAGGCGTCCTTGCCGGCCGCCTGGAGCGGGGTCGGGATCTCGGAGAGCTCGACGCCCTCGGCGTCCTTCAGGAGCTCGTAGGCGCGCTCCACGCTGATCGGACGCTCGAAGCGGGCGTTGACCTGGAGCGAGTGGCCCGAGAAGACGGGGACGCGCACGCAGGTGCCGGAGACCTTGAGCTCGGGGATCTCGAGGATCTTGCGGGACTCGTTGCGGAGCTTCTGCTCCTCGTCGGTCTCGTGCGTGCCGTCGTCGACCAGGTTGCCGGCGAGCGGCACCACGTTGAAGGCGATCGGGCGGCGGTAGACGTTCGGCTCGGGGAAGGCGACGGCCTCGCCGTCGAAGGCCAGCTGGTCGGCCTGCTCGGCGACGGCGCACGCCTGGGTGCGCAGCTCGGCGACACCGGCCACGCCGGAGCCGGAGACGGCCTGGTAGGTGGTGGCGACGAGCGCGGTCAGGCCGGCCTCCTGGTGGAGCGGCTTGAGGACGGGCATCGCGGCCATAGTGGTGCAGTTCGGGTTGGCGATGATCCCCTTGGGGCGGTCCTTGACCGCGTGCGGGTTGACCTCGGAGACCACCAGCGGGACCTCGGGGTCGCGGCGCCAGGCGGAGGAGTTGTCGATCACCACGGCGCCCTGGGAGGCGACCTTCTCGGCGAGCGCCTTGGAGGTGGCGCCACCGGCGGAGAAGAGCACGATGTCCAGGCCCGCGTAGTCGGCGGTGGAGGCGTCCTCGACCGTGATCCCGTCCACGACGGTACCGGCGGAGCGGGCGGAGGCGAAGAGCCGCAGCTCGTCGACCGGGAAGTTCCGCTCGGCCAGGATCTTGCGCATGACTGTGCCGACCTGACCGGTGGCTCCGACGATTCCGACCTTCACGGGGACTCCTCCGTATGTATGTGCAGGGTGCTGCCGTTCCATGATGCGTATGTCCCGGGGCGCCTTGTCCAATCCATTGTCCGAGGATCGGGACGGATCAAGACACGAAGAAGGGGCGGGCACCGGTTCCGGTGCCCGCCCCTCACTCGTACAGCCCTGTTACGGGACGACGTTGCCGATCACGACGCTGCCGGAGCCCGCGACCGTGCCGCGCGCGTTCAGCAGCTGGACCTCGCCGAAGAACTGCCGGCCCTCGGGCGCGGCACCGGCGACCAGGACCTGGGCGCCGACCGTGGCGCTCGCGCCGTTGGCCAGCGGGTAGGACGTGGTGGCGTCGACCTGGACGCTGCCCAGCGAGGCGGAGTAGTACACGTCCCTGTAGTCGTAGGTCGTGCCGCCCGCAGCCTGCACCGAGTAGCCGTCGATCACGATGGTGTAGGTACCGGCGGCCGGCTTGACCAGCGAGACGGCCTCCTCCGAGTCGCCGTCGGCGGCCTGGCCCACCTGCTTGCCGTCGAGGAAGACCGTCAGGTCGAGGTCGGCGGCCTTGTCGGAGGTGTTGCCGATCGCCACGTCCAGCCGCTCCACACCCTCACCGATGGTGACGGTCTTCGTCTGCTGCTCGTGGTGCTGGATGGTCGGGGTCTCGACCTTGGCCGAGCCCAGCGAGCCGCCCTTCAGCTTGCCGTCGATGGCGGCGAACTTGTTGGTGACCTTCCACTCGACGGCGGCCGGGGTGCCGACCTTCGCCTCGGCGACGGTCTGCACGGCCGGGTCGAAGTCGGCGCCGAGCACCGAGACGTCCAGCTTGTACGGGTTGTCCAGGTCGGGCGAGGTGCGGCGCGCCTCGACCTCGATCTCCCAGACGCCCGGCGTCGGGTTGGCGTACGAGCGCAGGTCCGGACGGCAGGTGTTGGCCGGGTTGTAGTGCGGGTAGCACACGTTGGACGCGGTCGACTCGAACGGCACGCCGTACGGGTGGATCGCGATGAACCGGGTCTGGCTCTTCTCCTTCAGGCCGCCGAGGGCGACCTCCAGGGTCTTGGCGCCTGCCGGCACGGTCACGAAGTACGACTTGTGGCTGTTGCGCTGGACCGAGCCCGTCGCCGAGAGGCCGAAGCCGGGCGCGGTCAGGTCGCTCGCGACGACGACGGTCGACAGGATCTGCTTGTCGACGCCCTCGGTGCCCTCGTCGTCCAGCTCCAGGATGGCGCTGTGGACGCCGGCGGTGCGCGGCAGCGCCACGACCTTCACGGTCACCGGCTTGTTCAGCGGCAGCGTGATGTAGTCGTACGCGGTGGCCGCCTTGAAGGTGCCGTCGTTGTACTTCCAGTTCAGCTCGTGCCGCACGCCCCACTTCGGGCCCGTGGTACGGGTGATGGTGACGTTGTACGTCTTCTTCTGGCCGGCCTTGAGGCCGCCCTCACGGTCGTACACACCGGTGCCGGTGTGCGGGGCCGGGAAGATCGCGGTGTCGACCGGGGCCTCGACCTTGTAGTCGTGGGCGGTCGCGCCGTCCAGGATCGAGTCCCAGGCGTCGTTGATGTCGATCAGACCCGAGCCCTGCTCGTGCGCCTTGACACCGTAGATCCGCTTCGCGGTGGAGGTGAGCGCGGTGCGCAGGGTGAGCGGCGAGACCTCGACGCCGTTCTGCTTCGCGGCCGAGAGCAGCAGCGCGCTCGCGCCCGCGACCTGCGGCGAGGACATCGAGGTGCCGTTGAGCATCCCGTAACCGGCGGGCAGCGCGTAGCCGGCCTCGGGCACGCCGGAGCCGGCCTGCCAGGTCGGGATGGTGTTCACGGACGAGCCCGGACCGGTGATGGTCGGGGTGAAGCCGCCGTCCTCACGCGGGCCGCGCGAGGAGAAGGGGAACATGGCGTACGACTTCTCGACGGCCGAGCCGTAGTTGGCGGCCCAGGTCGACTTGGAGACGGCCGCGCCGACCGAGAGGACCTTGTCGGCCAGGCCGGGGTCGCCGATCGTGTTCGTGCCCGGGCCGGAGTTGCCGGCCGAGATGACCAGCTGCACGCCGTACTCGTCGATCAGACGGGTGTAGAGCCGGGCGCGGACGTTGTCGCCGTCGTTCAGCGCGGGCAGGCCGCCGATCGACATGTTGACGATGTCGACGCCACGGTTGACGACGAGGTCCGTCATGCCCTCGGTCAGGGCGGTGTTGGTGCAGCCGCCGGTCCACGTGCACGCGCGCGAGGAGACGATCTTCGCGCCGGGCGCGGCACCGTTCATCTTGCCGCCGAAGAGGCTGTTCGCGGCGGTGATGCCGGCGACGTGCGTGCCGTGGGCGGACTCGACGATGCCGATGTTGACGAAGTCGGCCTTCTTGCCGACCCAGGGGCCGCCGTACGGGTCCATCGGGACGTCCTTGCGGATCTCCACGACGAACGGCGTCTTCTCGGCGACCTCGGTGGCGGGGTTGTCGGTACCGAAGTAGCCGATCTGGTACCCGTCCTTGTACGGCTTCATCGGCGCGTTGTCCGTGAAGTCGTTGTTCTGGTCGGTGTCCACGCGGACGGTCCCGGCAGCCGGGTCGTACAGCATGCCGAAGAGATCGGTGGTGTCGCCGTCCCGGTTGATGTCACCCGCCGGGTCGCCGCCCGCCGTGACGGACTCGGCGAACCGGTTGAACCGGTACGAGCCCTCGGGAGCCTTCCAGCTCTGTCCCGAGGCCGTGAACACCGGGCCGGTGACCTCGGTCACCTGGGCACGCCAGGTGCCGTCGCCCTCGGTGATCGGGTCGGTGGCGGTGACCCAGTCGACGATCTTGCGCTCGCCGGTGGTGGTCTTCTGCAGCGCCGGGTGACCGAGGTCGACACCGGAGTCGAGGATGCCGATGGTCACGCCGCGGCCGTCGGCCTTGGGGTTGTCCTCGACGAACTCGACCGCACCGGTCTCGTGGGACGGGTTGTACGGGTTCTTCGCCGGGGTGCTCTTGCCCGGGGCCGGGTACGTCGTGGTGACGGTCGTGCCCTCGACGGCGCCGGTGGTGCCCGCGTCCGGGGTCGGGTCGTCCAGCTTGATCTCGGCCTGGAGGTCGATCGACTGGACGGAGGAGAGCTTGGTGGCCGCCGTGATGGCGGCCTCCGCCTTGGCGGTCGGGATCGTGGCCCGGACGTAGCCGAGCTTGTCGTCCTGACGGCCGACGGAGGCGCCCGGGACGGCGTCGAGCTGGCCGGCGACCTGCTCGGTGGCGCCCGGGGCGGTGGCGACGAGGATCGTGACGTTCTTCTCGCCGCTCGCCTCGGCCTCGGTCAGGCGCTGGGCGTCGGTCGGGCCCAGCTTGTCGGCGGAGCCGGAGGACTTGACCGGGGGAGTGGTCGCCGGATCGTCGGCGGCCAGGACCGGGGCGGCACCGGCCGCGACGAGCGCGGTCACGAGTCCGGCGGCGGCGGCGATACGGGCCGCGCGTCTGTGCCCGGAGGTCGAGCGCCCGGGTATGGAGCTCTGGGTTTCGGGGGTGGTCATTTACATCCCTGTTTGTGAAAGAAGAGGGTCCGGATTTCGGTACCGGATGACCGCTCAGCCTTTCGCAAGTGACAGGGGTTTGTGGAGAGTTATCGGGTGGCGGAGTGTGCCGGTGGCGCACATCCGCCACTGCGGGACATGCGCCACGGAAGACCAATCGCCCTCAATCGGGGCGAGTTGCCGGCGGATTAGTTGTCTTTTGTACGGGCATAGTGGCGCGAGGCCTTGGCCCGGTTGCCGCAGGCCGCCATCGAGCACCAGCGCCGGGTCCCGTTCCGCGAGGTGTCGAAGAAGTGCAGGATGCACGCCTCGTGGGCGCAGGCCCGGATGCGGTCCGGTGCGGTGCGCAGCAGGTCGAGGTAGTCGCGAGCGGCGGTCCAGCCCGGTCCCCAGGCGGCGTCCTTGAACTCGGCCCGCTCGCCAGGACCCTCGGGGGTGAGCGTCGCGCGGATGCGGCCGTGGGCGAGGACGGCGTCGACGCGGGCGGTGGCGGCGGGGTCGCCGGGCCGGTCGACGAGGCCGGCGAGGGCGTCGCGGGCGGCGAGCGTGTGGCGGAGGGTGGCCGCGTCGGCGGCGAAGCGGTCGTCGAGCCCGTTCGCGGTGAGCCAGACGCCCAGGCCCTCGGTGTCGGTGAGCAGGTCCTGGCGTACGCCGTCCTGCATCCAGCGGGTGTTGAGCAGGTCGAGGGAGACCGGCTCGCCGACCAAGGGCCGCGGGTCGGAAACGGTCATGGCGGACACCCTCCTCGAAGAACTAACCCCTCAAGGTTACGTGACCGGTTGCGCGATCGGCCTTCTAACCTCTAAAGTCGAATTAAGAGGTTAGTCAGTCACTCGACGAGAGGAACCGCCATGTCGGCGATCGGAACGCTGGGCACGGGCCACATCGGACTCAACGTCACGGACCTGGAGCGCTCGCTCGGCTTCTACGGGGACGTCCTCGGCTTCGAGGTGCTCCGCGAGGGCAAGGAGGACGGACGGCGCTACGCCTTCCTGGGCCAGGGCGGACAGCTCGTCCTCACGCTGTGGCAGCAGGCGGAGGGCGCGTACGAGCCCGCCCGCGCCGGCCTGCACCACCTGGCCTTCGAGGCCGAGTCGATCGAGCGGGTCAGGGCGGCGGAGACGGCCCTGAAGGAGCGCGGCACGTCGTTCGCGTACGAGGGCGTGGTCCCCCACGCCGAGGGCGCGGCCTCCGGCGGCATCTTCTTCCACGACCCGGACGGCACCCGCCTGGAGATCTACGCCACGTCGGGCGCGGAGGGCGAGGAAGCCCCGACGGAGACCGCCCCTACCTGCGGCTTCTTCTAGAGGTACCAGGTTGTGGGCATTCGTTCCGCTGGGGCGGAACGGGTGGGCACAACCCACGAACGCGCCCACCGCGCCAAGGGCCCGTACCCCGGACCCCTGGACCCGCACGCGAAAGGCCCCATGGCCATGGACCCGTACAACCCCGGCTCCCTCGCCGTCCAGGAGAAGGCCGGCGTCCGCCACCTCGCCGACCACGTCGCCCGCTCCATCGGCACCGGCATCCGCCCCATCGCCGCCGCCTTCCTCGAGCTCCAGCCCATGCTGGTGCTCGGGGCGGCGGACGCCGACGGTCAGGTCTGGAGCACGCTCCTGACCGGCGCGCCCGGCTTCGTCCGGGCGACCGGCCCGCACACGATCTCCGTGGCGGCGCCCCTTCCCACCTCCGACGGAACCTCCGACGGGACCTCCGTCGGAACGATCGCCCTCGACCCCCGCACCCGCCGCCGCATGCGCCTCAACGGCCTCGCCCGCCCCAGCGCCCGCGGCTTCACCGTCGAGGCGGAACAGGTCTTCTCCAACTGCCCGAAGTACCTCCAGAAGCGCGAGCTGTACGCGCCCGACACGACCACCCCACCCGGCGCCCCCCGCCACGGCACCGCGCTCACCCCCGACCAGGAGCGCCTCGTCCGCGCCGCCGACACCTTCTTCATCGCGACCGCTGCCCCCGACGGCGCGGACGCGAGCCACCGCGGCGGCAACCCCGGCTTCGTACGGATCGACTCGCCCACCGAGCTGAGCTGGCCGGACTATCCCGGCAACGCGATGTTCCTCACCCTCGGCAATCTGGAGACCGACGGCCGCGCGGGCCTGCTCTTCCTCGACTGGCGGACCGGCACCACGCTCCAGCTGACCGGCGAGGCCCGCATCGAGTACGGCCCCGGCTCCACCCGGACCACCCGCTTCCGTGTCCGGCGGACCGTCGAGACCCCGAACGCCAGCCCGCTGCGCTGGTCGCACCCCGAGTTCTCCCCGGCCAATCCGCCCCTCCCCCAGGACCCCGCATGACGACCGCCCCCGCCCGCCCCCAACCCCGTGCCATGGCCCTGGCCACCACCGTCAGCGTCACGGCCCTGCTCGCCCTGGTCGCGCTCGGCACCGCCCTGCGCCAGCCCCTGCTGATCCCGCCGCTCGCGGCCAGCATGGCGCTGGTGGCGGGCGCCCCCGACCTGCCGCTCTCCCAGCCCCGCTCGGTCGTCGGCGGCCAGCTGCTCTCCGCGCTCACCGGCTTTGCCGTGCTGCTCGTCACCGGACCCGGCCTGTGGGGCGCGGCCCTCGCCGGCGGTCTCGCACTCGGCGTCATGATGGCGGCCCGCACCCCGCACTCACCCGCCGCGGCGACGGCCGTGATCGTCACCCTCCAGAATCCGCCGTTCTTCTCCTTCCTCGCCCTGCTGGCCCTCGCGAGCGTCCTGCTCGTCGCCGTCGGCCTCGCGGGCGCCCGCGCCACCGGGAGGACGTACCCCGCGTACTGGTTCTAACCTCGGCGCATGAAACAGGAGTTGAGGGTGGCGGCCTACGCCGTGTGCGTACGGGACGACGAGATACTCCTCGCCCGCTGGGTGGACAGCGCGGGGGCGAAGCGATGGACCCTGCCCGGTGGCGGGATGGACCACGGCGAGGAACCGGTCGACACCGTCGTCCGCGAGGTAGAGGAGGAGACCGGGTACCGGTCCGAGCCGGTCACCCTCCTCGGCATCGACTCCATCCGCCGCAACCGGCTGCGCAGGTTCGCGGGCCCCGGCGACTTCCAGGGCCTGCGGATCATCTACGAGGCCCGGGTCACCGGAGGCGCCCTGCGCAACGAGACCGACGGCTCCACGGACCTCGCGGCCTGGCATCCGCTCGCCTCCGTCCCGGACCTCACCCGCGTCGAACTCGTCGACATCGGCCTGGAGTTGTGGCGCGAACGACCGCCCGTCGGCCGCTCCCGCCTCGCCGATCCGTCGAACGGCTGAAATCCGCTCAACCGGAGCAATCACGTTCAACCTCTCCGCCCGCCCCGGGGTCCCCTCCCGTGTCCGCAGCACACACGATCAGGGGAACCCGCATGACACCCGTACGCCTCACCCGTACCGTCCTCGCCGCCACCGCCGTGGCCGCGCTCACCGCCACGGCCCTCGCCGCACCCGCGGTGGCGGCCGGCGCACCGCACCAGCGGGACCACACCGCCACGCAGCAGACCCTCGACGCGGCGGTCGAGGCAGGTGTGCCCGGCGCCGTCGCCCAGGCCCGCGTCGGCCGGTCCGGCTGGACCGGGACGGCGGGCGAGCGCGGGGGCAAGGACCGCTACCGGGTCGGCTCGATCACCAAGACCTTCGTGGCCACCGTCCTCCTCCAGCTCCAGGCCGAGGGACGCCTCGATCTCGACGACCCGGTCGAGAAGTGGCTGCCCGGCGTGGTCCGGGGCAACGGCCACGACGGCCGGAAGATCACCGTCCGCCAGCTCCTCAACCACACCAGCGGCGTCTACAGCGTCACCTCCGACCCCGGATTCCAGGAGAAGGTCTTCGGCCCGGCCTTCCTGGAGCACCGCTACGACACCTGGACGCCCGAGCAGCTCGTCGCCGTCGCGATGACCCACAAGCCGGACTTCGCGCCCGGCACCGACTGGAACTACTCCAACACCAACTACGTCCTGGCGGGCATGGTGATCGAGAAGGCGACCGGCCGCCCGTACGGCAAGGAGGTCGAGCGCCGGATCATCAAGCCGCTCCATCTGCGCGCCACGAGCGTTCCCGGCACGAGCGTGACGATGCCGAAGCCGAGCTCACGGGCGTACTCGAAGCTCTCCGTCGACCCGAACGCGACGACGGTCCACGACGTCACCGAACTGAACCCGACCCTCGCCTACGCGGCGGGCGAGATGATCTCCGACTCCAACGACCTGCAGACCTTCTACCGCGCCCTGCTCAAGGGCAAGCTGCTCCCGAAGGCCGAACTGCGCGAGATGACGGACACGGTGGCCGTCAGCGCCGACGAGCCGGACATCCACTACGGACTCGGGCTGATGCGGCAGAGGCTGAGCTGCGGCAAGGAGGTGTGGGGCCACGGCGGCGGCATCCACGGCTCCTCGTCCCAGGCCCAGGTGACCCGGGACGGCGAGCACTCGCTCGCCATGAACTTCAACGCCGACTGGACGGGTGACAGTCAGAACGTCATCGAGGCCGAGTTCTGCGGCTGATCCCCGTACGTCATCGGGGCAGGACGACGACGTAGGCGGCGGGCTGCCGGTCCGACGCGGCCATCAGGGCCGTGCGGACCACGGTGGCCTGCTGGTCCATCGCCTCGCGCAGCTTGCGCGGGGTGATGTGGACGACCGTGATGCCGAGCCGCTCCAGGTGCTCGCGCTTACGGGTGTACTCCGACCACAGCGCGTCGTCGTCCTGCCGCGGCGCCCGGGTGTCCAGCTCCACCGCCACCGCCTGGTCCGGCCAGTAGGCGTCGAGGCCGCCGAGGTGCGGGCCGCCCGGCAGGCGCAGGTCCACGTTCCACAGCGGGTCGGGCAGGGTGAACTCCCGGACCATCTCGTACAGCCGCTCCTCGGCGATGCTCCGGCCCTCCGCGAGGAGCGAGTCGACGGCGTCCACCACGTGGGGCCGGGTGAGCAACCGGGCGCGGTTCAACTCCCGTACCACCGCTCCGGGTTCGCAGTGGCCACCGCGGACGGCCTCGGTGAGGAGCCGGCGCACCACGCCCGCGTCGCTCAGGTCGGCGACCGCGTCGGCGAGGGCCCGGGCGACCGGGGCGACGGGCACCCCGGTGATGTCGAGCGGCTCGGGCAGGTCCGGGGCGCGCACCACCTGGACCCAGCCGGTGGACCGCAGCCGGCGCGTGCGGGGCACCAGGACGTCGATCCGGTCCAGGGAGAGCAGCGGGGGAGCGGACGAGAAGCGGTGCAGGGTGAGCGCGGCGAGCCCGGTGATCATCGCGTCGGGGCCCTGGGCCGGCACTCCGCCGGAGCGGCGGGCGTAGAGGAGCGCGGCCTGCAGCCGGTCCTCGCTGGTGGGCTGCCCGGGGTGGAGCAGGAAGACACCGGGCAGGATCTGCTGCCACCCTCCGCCCGGCCGGCAGTGCGCGGCGATCTCGGAGCCGGACAGCCCCTGGTCGCGCAACTGCGCGACGGACGCGACGCGTTGCCGGTCACCGACGAGGGGGGAGAGGGGGAGGGTGCGGGGGGTGATGGGGGTGTTGTGGTTCATGCCGGGGGTCTTCCGCTCCCCGAGCCTCCGCTAACCGCTGTTACACGCCCGTCGACATTTAGGGACAAGCTCGTCCTAAAGTACGCGCGTTCGACTGCCGAAGAGGCGCGGGCGCGTCCGCCCCCTGTGCCCCTACGCACCGGGGTGCGGCGCCCATGCAAGGCGCCGCACCCCAGGGCCGTCCGCAGGACTAGGCGCCCGCGTCACACGCCTGCGCCCGCAGCGCCCTCGCCAGGTCGTCCCGTGACTCCAGGACCAGCCGGCGCAGCGCCGGGGCCGCGTCCCCGTGCGCGGCGAGCCACGCGTCGGTCGCCGCGAGGGTCCGCTCGTCGTCCTGCAGCCCCGGGAACAGCCCGCGCACCACGTCCATGCCGATCTGGATCGAACGCTCGGCCCACACCCGCTCGATCGCGGCGAAGTACTTCTCCGCGTACGGCGCGATCAGCTCCCGCTGGGAGGGCTGGGCGAAGCCCGCGATCGTCGCCTCCACCAGCGCGTTCGACAGCGTGTCCGACTCGACGACCTGCGCCCACGCCTGCGCCTTGACCGCCGCCGACGGCCGGGCCGCCAGGCAGCGGACCTGGTGACGCTTGCCGGTCGCCGTGTCGTCACGGGCCAGCTCCTCGCCGATCCGCGCCTCGTCCGCCCGGCCGTGCGCGGCCAGCGGCTCGAGGAACGACCAGCGCAGCTCCTGGTCGACATCGAGGCCGTCGACCGAGGCCGTGCCCGCGAGCAGCCCCTCCAGGAGCTGGAAGTCCGCGTCCGAGTCGGCGGCCGCCGCGAAGAACCGCGCCCAGGTCAGCTGGTGCTCGCTGCCCGGCTCGGCCAGGCGCAGCTCACGCAGCCCGCCCTCGGCGAGCAGCCGGCCGCCCTCGGCGCGCCACCCGGGCGCCGCGTAGTGGGTGACCGCCGCCCGCGCCCAGGCGTGCACCATCTGCAGCACGCCGATGTCCGTCTCACGGCCCGCGAAGGCCAGCGCGACCGCCACGAAATCCCGAGCCGGCATCAGGCCGTCCCGCGTCATGTTCCACAGCGCCGACCAGCACAGGGCCCGCGCCAGCGGGTCCGTGATGTCGCCCAGGTGCGCCCGCAGCGTCGCGAGCGACCGCTCGTCGAAGCGGATCTTGCAGTAGGTCAGGTCGTCGTCGTTGACCAGGACGAGCTCCGGCCGCTCGGCGCCCGCCAGCTCCGCCACGACCGTCCGCGCCCCGGTGACATCCGCCTCGGCCCGCGCGTACCGCACCAGTTCGCCGCCGGGCGACAGCCGGTAGAGCCCCACCGCCGCCCGGTGCGGGCGCAGCTCCTCGCCCGCCTGGACGACGGCCAGCTCGGTGATCCGGCCCTCCGCGTCGTACGTCACCTCGGGCGTCAGCGTGTTGACGCCCGCGGTCTGCAGCCAGGACCGCGACCACGCCTTCATGTCGCGCCCGGAGGTCTCCTCCAGTACGGACAGCAGATCGGCCAGGCGCGTGTTCCCGTACGCGTGGCGCTTGAAGTAGCGGCGCGCGCCCTCCAGGAACGCGTCCCGCCCCGCGTACGCCACCAGCTGCTTCAGCACCGACGCGCCCTTGGCGTACGTGATGCCGTCGAAGTTCAGCTTGGCGTCCTCCAGGTCACGGATGTCGGCCGTGATCGGGTGCGTGGACGGCAGCTGGTCGGCCCGGTACGCCCACGCCTTGCGGTTGTTGGCGAAGGTCACCCAGCTGTTGGTGAAGCGCGTCGCCTCCGCCAGCGAGAACGAGCCCATGAAGTCGGCGAAGGACTCCTTCAGCCACAGGTCGTCCCACCACACCATGGTGACCAGGTCGCCGAACCACATGTGCGCCATCTCGTGCAGGATGACGTTCGCCCGGCGCTCGTAGGCGGCCTGGGTGACCTTGCCCCGGTAGATGTACTCCTCGCGGAAGGTCACCATGCCCGGGTTCTCCATCGCGCCGAGGTTGTACTCGGGGACGAAGGCCTGGTCGTACTTCCCGAAGGGGTACGGGTAGTCGAAGTTGTCGTGGAAGAAGTCGAAGCCCTGCTTGGTGACCAGGAAGACGTCGTCCGCGTCGAAGTGCTTGGCGAGCCCCTTGCGGCACATCGCGCCGAGCGGGATCTCGATCTCGCCCCGCTTGTAGGTGTCCGTGACGTAGTGGTACGGGCCGGCGACCACGCACGTGATGTACGTCGAGATGGGCGCCGTCTCCGCGAACCGCCACACCCCGTCGCCGTCCTGCTCCCCGGCGCCGTTGCTCCACACCGTCCAGCCCTCGGGCGCGGTCACCGAGAAGCGGTGAGGGGCCTTCAGGTCGGGCTGCTCGAACGTGGCGTACACCCGGCGGGCGTCGGCCGGCTCGTACTGCGTGTAGAGGTAGACCTCGCCGTCCTCCGGGTCGACGAAGCGGTGCATGCCCTCGCCGGTCCGGCTGTACGCGCACTGCGCGTCCACCACCAGCACGTTCTCGTCCTCGAGACCGTCGAGCGCGATCCGCGAGCCGTCGAAGACGACCGCCGGGTCCAGGGCGCGCCCGTTCAGCTCCACCGAGGTCACGGAGGGGGCGATCAGGTCCACGAAGGTGGCCGAGCCCGCGGCGGCGTCCGTGCGGCGGAAGCGGATCGTCGTCACCGAGCGGAAGGTGCGGACCCCCTCGCCGGACGCGCCGGACGCGCCGGGCTCGCCGATCGCGGAGCGCAGGTCCAGGGCGACCTCGTACCCGTCGACGGACAGCAGCGCGGCCCGCTCGCGGGCCTCGTCGCGGGACAGATTCTCACCGGGCACGGTCACTCCTTCGTGGCTCGTTCGAAACAGCACCGATCCTCCCATGTGCCGCTGACACGCGGCACGGGGGGAATGCGTCGGCCTGCTGGTGACGTTGCTCCGTCTGGCGCACAGACAACCATCACTGAGGAGTGACATGTCCGAGAGCAGGACCACCGCCGACTTCTGGTTCGACCCGCTCTGCCCCTGGGCCTGGATGACGTCCCGCTGGATGCTGGAAGTGGAGAAGGTGCGCCCGGTCGACGTGCGCTGGAAGGTGATGAGCCTGGCCGTCCTCAACGAGGACAAGCTGGACGAGGTCCCGGCCGAGTACCGCGAGATGCTGGAGACGAAGGCCTGGGGTCCGGTCCGCGTGGTGATCGCGGCCCAGCAGCTGCACGGCGACGAGGTCGTCGGCAAGCTCTACACCGCGCTCGGCACCCGCTTCCACAACAACGGCGAGGGCCCCACGCGCGAGGCGGTCGTCTCCGCCCTGGAGGAGGTCGGCCTGCCGGCCGAGCTGGCCGAGTACGCCGACAAGGACGTCTACGACACCGAGCTGCGCGCCTCCCACAAGGAGGGCATCGACAAGGTCGGCCAGGACGTCGGCACGCCGGTGATCTCCGTTCCGGGCGCGGACGGCGAGGAGGTCGCCTTCTTCGGTCCGGTCGTCACCCCGACCCCACGCGGCGAGGCGGCGGCCCGGCTGTGGGACGGCACGCTGCTCGTGGCGTCGACGCCCGGCTTCTACGAGATCAAGCGCACGCGGACGGCGGGTCCGAGCTTCGAGTAGTCCCTCTGCGGACGGCCCCCGTGATGCGCGCCATCACGGGGGCCGTCCTTTTTCCGCCTGCCCGGTGACGGTTGAGAAGACGATCACGAGCAGGACGCCAGGGGGCGGTGGTCGGAGGAAGGTCAGAAGGAGATCAGCGGGACGGAGGCCTTGGCCGTCAGGTAGCGCTTGTGCACGTCCTGCCAGTTGACGACCTGCCACATGGCCTCGATGAAGTCGACCTTCTGGTTCTTGTACTGGAGGTAGAAGGCGTGCTCCCAGGCGTCGAAGACCAGGATCGGCACCGAGCCCTGGCCGACGTTGCCCTGGTGGTCGTAGACCTGCTCGACGATCAGCCGGCCGCTGACCGGCTCGTACGCGAGGACACCCCAGCCGGAGCCCTGGGTGGTCGCGGAGGCCTTGGTCAGCTGGGCCTTGAACTTCGCGAAGGAGCCGAAGGACTCGGTGATCGCGTCCGCGAGCTCACCGACACCGTCGGCCGCCAGCGGCTCGCCGCCGCCACCGTCCTTCGGGCTGTCCATGTTGTTCCAGTAGATGCTGTGCAGGATGTGGCCGGAGAGGTGGAACGCGAGGTTCTTCTCCAGGCCGTTGATCGCGCCCCACTGCTCCTTGTCGCGCGCCTCTTCCAGCTGCTCCAGGGTGTCGTTCGCGCCCTTGACGTACGCGGCGTGGTGCTTGTCGTGGTGCAGCTCGATGATCTGCGGATTGATCACCGGCTCCAGAGCCGCGTAGTCGTACGGCAGTTCCGGAAGTGTGTAGATCGCCATGTGCCGAGCCTCTCGCTGCTGCTTATTGCAACCTCTATGCAAGTGCAGGCTAGCAGCAGGTGTGGGAGAAGTTGATCAGCCCTTGGTCGTAGGTCCCCGGTCCCGGACACGACAGAACCCCCGGGCCGCGGGGAGCGGTCCGGGGGTTCCGGGGTTCCGGGGTTCCGGGGGAGTCGAGCGGGCGTCAGGCGTCCTGAGGGGCCGCCTTCGCCGTCTTCTGGCGGATGTACCCGATCGCGGCGAGCACGAGGGTCAGGCCGCCCGTGTAGTACAGCTGCACCCGGGTGCCCTCCTCACGCGCCATCAGGAAGAAGATCGCCGCCATGCCGGCCAGCGCCACCCAGGTCAGCACCGGGAACGCCCACATCTTCACGACCAGCTTCTCGGGCGCCTCGCGCTCGGTCCGGCGGCGCAGCAGCAGCTGCGAGACGGCGATGAAGAACCAGACGACGAGGATGATCGCGCCGATGGTGTTCAGGAGCCAGATGAAGATGTCGTCGGGACGCCAGTAGCTGAGCAGGACGCACGCGAAGCCGAAGACCGAGGAGACGAGGACCGCGGGGCGCGGCACGCCGCCGGAGGTCTGGCCCAGCGCCTTCGGGCCCTGGCCGCGGGCGACCAGCGAGGTGGCCATCCGGGAGGCGCCGTAGATGTTGGCGTTCATGGCCGACAGCAGGGCGATCAGGACGACGACCTTCATGATGTGGCCGGCGGCCGGGATGCCCAGGTGGTCGAGGGTGGCGACGTACGGGCCCTGCTCGGCGACCGCCTTGTCGTTCCAGGGGACGAGGGTGACGATGACCGCCATCGAGCCGATGTAGAAGAGCGCGATGCGCCACATCGCCGTACGGACGGCCTTGGCGACGCCCTTCACGGGGTGCTCGGACTCGGCCGCGGCGATGGTGACCGTCTCCAGACCGCCGTACGCGAAGACGGAGGCGAGCAGTCCGACGATCAGGCCCTCGGAGCCGTGGGGGAAGAAGCCGCCGTCACCGGTGAGGTTCGCGGTGCCGGGGGCGTCCGTGCCGGGCAGGACGCCGACGATGGCGAGCACGCCGATGCCGAGGAAGAGGACGATCGCGCCGACCTTGAGCGCGGCGAACCAGAACTCGAACTCGCCGAAGTTCTTCACGGCCGCCAGGTTGGTGACGCAGAACACCAGCATGAAGAGGGCCACCCAGGCCCACTCCGCGGTGCCGGGGAACCAGCCGGTCATGATCTTCGCCGCGCCGATGCCCTCCAGGCCGACGGCCACGCAGAGCAGGAACCAGAAGGACCAGCCCGCCGTGAATCCGGCCCACGGGCCGATGGCCCGCTCGGCGTGGACGGAGAAGGAGCCGGAGGCGGGGTTCGCCGCCGACATCTCGCCGAGCATGCGCATGACGAGCATGACGAGCAGCCCGGAGATCGCGTAGGCGACCACGATCGAGGGGCCGGCGGCGGCGATACCGGCGCCGGAGCCGACGAAGAGTCCTGCGCCGATGACACCGCCGAGGGCGATCATCGAGAGATGGCGCTGCTTGAGGCCGTGGGTGAGTCCGTGCGAGGGGGTCGCCGTGTCGTCCTTGCGGTCGACGGGCGCGGGCGCGGTGGTCCGTGACATGGGCCGCCCTGTTCATTGGCTGCGAGGGGGGGAACGGCCCACAGTCTGGGTGGGTGCACCGCTCACAGGGAACACATGTCCGCTATACGGTCACGATCTTGACGCAAAGTGAAGATTCATGACCGAACTGTGCGCACCTCCCGCAGCCAGGCCACCAGGAGGACGACTCCGGTGGTCGCGCCCGACCACAGCACCTGCGGCCGCGCCCCGTCGTCGGTCAGCATCAGCACCAGGACCGCCGCCATCGCGGCCAGCGCCGCCCAGGTCAGCCAGGGGAAGCCCCACATCCTCAGGCTCAGGGTCTCCGGCGCCTCGCGCTCGATCCGGCGGCGCAGCCTCAGCTGGGAGACCGCGATCAGGCCCCATACGAAGAGGAGTACGGCGCCGACCGCGTTGAGCATGTAGAGGAAGACCGAATCCGGCCACTTCAGATTCAGCAGGACGGAGACGAACCCGAACGCCACCGACGCGAGCACCGCACGCCGCGGCACCCCGCCGCCCGAGACCGCGAGCAGGCCCTTCGGCGCCTCGCCGCGCTCGGCGAGCGAGAAGATCATGCGCGAGGACCCGTACAGGTTCGCGTTGAGCGCCGAGAGCAGCGCCACGAAGATCACGACGTTCATGATCTGCCCGGCCGACGGCACCCCGAGCGTGTCGAGCACGGCGACGTAGGGCGACTCCCCCGGCTTCAGCGAGCTCCAGGGCAGGAGGGTCACGATGACCAGCATCGAACCGACGTAGAAGAAGAGGATCCGCCAGACCGCGCTGCGCACCGCCCGCGCCACGTTGCGGGCCGGGTCCGCCGACTCGGCGGCCGCGATCGTCACGACCTCCAGACCGCCGAAGGCGAAGACGACGGCGAGGATCCCGGAGACCACGCCCTCCCAGCCGTTGGGCAGAAAACCGCCCTGACCGGTCAGGTTCGCCAGGCCCACCGGGTCGGTGTCGGGAAGCCGGCCGACGATGGCGAGCACCCCGAGCGCCAGGAAGAGCACGATCGCGCCCATCTTGAGGGCCGCGAACCAGAACTCGAACTCGCCGAAGTTCTTCACCGCCGCCAGGTTGGCCACGGTGAACACGACCATGAAGATCAGCACCCAGGACCACTGCGGAATCCCGGGAACCCAGCCGTTGGCGATCTTCGCCGCGCCCGTCGCCTCCACAGCGAGGACGACCACCAGCAGGAACCAGTACAGCCAGCCCACCGAGAAGCCCGCCCAGCGACCCAGCGCCCGCTCGGCGTGGACGGAGAAGGCACCCGACGCGGGCATGGCCGCCGACATCTCGCCCAGCATCCGCATGATCAGCATCGCGAGCGTGCCCGCGATCAGATACGAGAGGACGATGCCCGGCCCGGCGACCGCGATCCCCGCGCCCGAGCCGACGAAGAGCCCGGCCCCGATCACCCCGCCCAGGCCCAGCATCGTCAGGTGACGCTGCTTCAGCCCGTGGGAGAGCAGCTCCGGTTCGGCGACCAGGGGAGGGCGGGGAGGGAAGGAAGGGAGGGGAGCGAGGGGGTCGGCGGGGGACGGCGGGGCGTCGTGCATGGGGGCTCGCGCTCTCGGACGGTTTATGGAGACCCCACAGTCTCGCCGTTGACCGGCTCCTGGCGCAAAAGGGGCCTCTCGCACGGACTTCCCCGTGACAAGCATCACGTGGCGCGGCGCATGAAGTCGGGCCTTTGTCCGAAGTCGACGAAGTGCTCAACCCCGGCTTTGTGGACGGCTGATGGTGATCGCGCGTTCACCCCTCGACTACGGTCGATCTGTCCTGCCCAGCCCCTCACCCCCGCGGAGTACCGATGAGCACCGCCGCCGCCCCCGTCCGTTCCCTCGGCTCCCTCCGCTCCGGGACGGTCCTCGCCGACCTGCTGCCGGCCGGCCGCACGCGGGACATCGCCCTGGTCGTCGGCGGCGCCGCCCTCACCGGCATCGCCGCGCAGATCGCGGTCCCGGTGCCCGGCTCCCCGGTCCCGGTCTCCGGCCAGACCTTCGCGGCCCTGCTCGTCGGCACCGCGCTCGGCGCCCGCCGCGGCTTCCTCTCCCTCGCCCTGTACACGCTCGTCGGCATGGCGGGCATGCCCTGGTTCGCGCAGGCCTCCTCGGGCTGGGCGATGCCGTCCTTCGGATACGTGCTCGGCATGATGCTCGCCGCCACGGTCGTCGGCGCCCTCGCGCGCCGCGGGGCGGACCGCTCCGTGCTCCGCACCGCGGGCGCGATGGCGCTCGGCTCCGTGATCATCTACGCGGTGGGCGTGCCGTACCTGGCCCTCGCCACCGGCATGACGCTGTCGCAGGCGGTCGCCGCCGGCCTGACCCCGTTCCTGCTCGGCGACGCGCTCAAGGCCGCCCTCGCGATGGGCGCGCTGCCCACCGCGTGGAAGCTCATCGGCCGGAAGGGCTGACATCCGGAGGGCTGACATCCGGAGGGCTGACGCCCTCAGTTCCGCCTGAAGAGGTTCGCCGGGTCGTACGCGGACTTCAGCCCGGCGAGCCTCTTCCGCGTCTCCGCGTCGTACAGGCCCTCCGTCCGCCGCCCGTCACCGAAGACGAAGTTGACCGCCCGGCCGAGCGTCCGGGGCGCCAGGGCAGCCTCCACGCGCGCGTGGAGCGCACGGACCGGGGCCGTACCCTCCGCGTCGAGCGGGTACAGCGCCCGCACCAGGAAGGCCGCCTCGCGGTACGGCACGGCATTCGGCCGCTCCACGGCGAGCGCCCCGCCCAGGTGGTTGATCTGTACGACGGCCATCCGCCCCGCCTTCGGCCCGGTCGCGTCCAGGACCTCGGCGGCCGCGTCCAGGTCCAGCTCGCTCACCAGGATCCCGTCGCCCCAGTAGGCGTGCGGGACGTCCGGGTCGCTGTGAATCGTGTGGCTCTCGGTGTACGGCATCTCCCGCAGGGAGTCCGAGAGCGCGGGACCGATCGCCCGCAGCGGCGCCACGAGCCGCTCGCCCTCCGCCGCCTCCCCGGTGAAGGCGACCCGTACCGAGATCACGTACCGGCCGCGCAGCTGCGGCGGAAGCGCCGGCATGTCCGGGTAGACCAGGGCGGCCAGGGACGACGTCAGGGTGTCCGGCAGAGTCTCGGTCCACCGCGCGTACGTCCGCAGGACCGCGGCCGGGTCGGTCGCGGCGCCGTCGAAGGCGATCGCTCCGCCGTAGAGCCGGGTGACCGGGACCAGGCCGATCTCCAGGGCGGTGACCACGCCCAGAGCGTGCCCACCGCCGAGCAGCCCCCGGTGGAGCTCCGGATCGCCGTCCGCGGTGACCCGGCGCAGCTCCCCGTCCGCCGTGACCAGCTCCAGCGCGCGCACATGGTCGGCGGTCCAGCCGAACTCCCGGGCCAGGATGCCGAGCCCGCCGCCCAGCGTGTACGCGACCGCTCCGACGCTCGGCGCCGAGCCGTTCAGCGGGGCGAGACCGTACGGGGCGGCCGCCTCGGCGACCTGCCCCCAGCGCACCCCGGCCTCGACGCGCGCCGTGCGCGCCCCGGGGTCGACACGCACCCCGTCCATCCGCCGGGTCGTGATCAGCACCCCGCCCTCGGCCGCGCCGGTCAGCCCGTGCCCGGTGGCCTGGACGCGGACCGGCAGCCCGCGCCCCGCGGCGTACGAGACGGCGGCCCGGACCTCCTCGGCGCCGGTGGCCCCGACGATCAGTTCGGGGCGGAGCGCGAAGCCGGTCTGGAAGCCGGCGAGCTCCTCGTCGTACCCGGGGTCGCCGGGACGGAAGACGTGGGCGGCGGTGAGAGACGCGGTGGAAGGGGTGGTGGAAGACATCGGGAGGCTCTCCGTTCTCGTGGACAAGGAGAGCCTCCCGCGCATACCTGACAACGTCTGTCAGGTATGGAAACTACTTCTGCTCGGCCTTCGAGGCCTTCGCGAAGCGGTCCTTGACCAGCGCGATCGCAAGCACCAGCGCCGCGACGAGGAGCGAGAGCACGACCTGCTCACGCGCGCTGCCGCCGTCGTAGACCATGTAGCCGAGGACGAAGACGATCATCGCGATGGTCGCCCAGGTCAGATACGGGAAGAGCCACATCTTCACGACCAGCTTCTCGGGCGTCTCGCGCTGGATGATCCCGCGCATCCGCAGCTGGGTCAGACAGATGACCAGCCAGACGAAGAGCGCGACCGCGCCGGAGGAGTTCAGCAGGAAGGCGAAGACGTCGTCCGGCCGCCAGTAGTTGAAGAAGACGGCGACGAAGCCGAAGACCACGGAGGCGAGGATCGCCGCCGTCGGCACGCCCCGCGCGTTGGTACGGGCGAACGCCTTCGGCGCGTCGCCGCGCTGCCCGAGCGAGAAGGCCATGCGGGAGGCGGTGTAGAGACCCGAGTTCAGGCAGGAGAGGACGGCCGTCAGAACGATCACGTTCATGACCTGGCCGGCGTGCGGGATGCCGATGGAGTCGAGGGCGGCGACGTACGAGCCCTTCTCGACGATCGACTTGTCGTTCCACGGCAGCAGGGTCAGGACGACGAAGATCGAGCCCAGGTAGAAGACGCCGATCCGCCAGATCACGCTGTTGGTGGCCTTGGTGACGGCGCGCTGCGGGTCCTCGGACTCGCCGGCGGCGAGGGTGACGATCTCGCTGCCCATGAAGGAGAAGACGACCATCAGCACACCGGTGAGGATCGCGCCCGCGCCCATCGGGAAGAAGCCCCCGGCGTCGGTGAGGTGGGCGAAGCCCGCGCCCGGGTTGTCCGAGCCGGGCAGCAGGCCGAAGACGGCGAGGAAGCCGACGACGACGAAGGCGGCGATCGCGACGACCTTGATGCCGGCGAACCAGAACTCGAACTCTCCGTACGAGGAGACGGAGGCGAGGTTGGTCGCGGTCAGCACGACCATCACGATGAGGGCCCAGCCCCACTGCGGCACGGCCGGGATCCAGCTCTCCAGGATCACCGCGCCGGCGGTCGCCTCGACGGCGAGCACGACGACCCAGAAGAACCAGTACAGCCAGCCGATGGTGAATCCGGCCCAGCGGCCGAGCGCCTGGTCGGCGTAGGCGGAGAAGGAGCCGGACGACGGCCGGGCGGCGGCCATCTCGCCGAGCATCCGCATCACGAAGACGACCATCGCGCCGACGAGCGCGTAGGAGAGGAGGATCGCGGGACCGGCCGCGGCGATGCCGGAGCTGGAGCCGACGAACAGTCCGGCGCCGATGACGCCGCCGATGGCGATCATCGAGAGATGGCGGTTCTTCAGGCCGGCCTTGAGCCCGTCGGAGGACTGCGAATTACCGGGGTCGCCGGTCGTTCCGCCTTCCTTCGTGAGGGTCGGCTGCGTATTCATGAACGCTTCCTTAGGTCAGGGGTGCACTCGGGTCGCGAGCCCGTGCATTGAACCCTGTGACCCGGGTAGATCGGAAGCGTCGATTCCAGATCGTTGCAAGAGGGGCGAAAGGCCCGGATCGGAACAGGCTCGGAACAGGCTCGGAACTGGCCCGGAACAGGTGACGGGCACGACCCCGCTGACCGCTGCCCGGGCCCCCGCGTGCCACACTCGGAACCATGCGCGTGTACCTCGGCTCCGACCATGCCGGCTTCGAACTCAAGAACCACCTCGTCGAGTGGCTGACGGCCCATGGCCACGAGCCCGTCGACTGCGGTCCCCACATCTACGACGCCCTGGACGACTACCCGCCGTTCTGCCTGCGTGCCGCCGAGAAGACGGCCGCGGACCCGGACAGCCTGGGCATCGTCATCGGCGGCTCCGGCAACGGCGAGCAGATCGCCGCCAACAAGGTGAAGGGGGTGCGCGCGGCCCTCGCGTGGAGCGTGCAGACCGCCGCCCTCGGCCGCGAGCACAACAACGCCAACGTCGTCGCCATCGGCGGCCGCATGCACACCCAGGACGAGGCCACCACCTTCGTCGAGGTCTTCCTCAAGACCCCGTACTCCGGTGACGAGCGCCACACCCGCCGCATCGACATGCTCTCCGCGTACGAGACGACCGGCGAGCTCCCCCCGATCCCGGCCCACCACCCGCAGCAGGGCTGACCGCCCGTCCCCCGTGCCGCCGGCTCACCCCGGCGGCACGGCCATGCCGTCGAGGAGAACAGCAGTGCCCGAGGGGCATACGATCCACCGCCTCGCCGAGGACCACCTGGAGCGCTTCGCCGGACGGCCCGTGCGCGCGAGCAGCCCGCAGGGAAAGTTCTCCGACAGCGCGGCGCTCCTCGACGGCCTGGTCCTGGACGGCGTCGACGCCCATGGAAAGCACCTCTTCCTCGGCTTCGAGGACACCGGCTGGGTCCACATCCACCTCGGCCTCTTCGGCAAGCTCGGTTTCGGTACGGCTCCGGCGCCGCCGCCCACCGACACCGTCCGGCTGCGCCTCGTCAACGACGACCACTACGCCGACCTGCGCGGCCCGACCACCTGCGCGCTGATCACCGAGCCCGAGAAGCGGGCGATACACGACCGCCTCGGCCCGGACCCGCTCCGCGGCGGCGACGACCCCGACAAGGCGTGGCGCCGGATCTCGAAGTCCCGCACGACGATCGCGGCCCTGCTCATGGACCAGAAGGTCATCGCGGGCGTCGGGAACGTCTACCGGGCGGAGGTGCTTTTCCGTCACGGCATCGACCCGTACCGCGCGGGCAAGGATCTGACGCGGCGGGAGTGGACCGCGATCTGGACGGACCTCGTGGACCTGATGCGTGAGGGCGTCCGCCACAACCGCATCGACACGGTCCGCCCCGAGCACACCCCCGAGGCGATGGGCCGCCCGCCGCGCGTCGACGACCACGGCGGCGAGGTCTACGTCTACCGCAGGGCCCTGCGGCCCTGCCACATCTGCGGCGCCGAGATCCGCACCGCCGACCTCGCCACCCGCAACCTCTTCTGGTGCCCGACCTGCCAGCAGGCCTGAGACCAACCCTTCCGCACGGGACGGCGCCCTGGCGGGCGCCTCAAACGCCTAGAACCCGTGCGGCAACCACGGCGCCACGGGTGACCCGAACGCCACGGACGCCTCCACCAGCGCGCCCCGCCGAAGCTCCCGCACCCGCCCCGCCGCGGCCAGCGAGACCAGCGAGGTCGCGCCCAGGTACGCCGCGCCCAACTCCCGTACGGACAACGCGACATCCGCCGCGTCCTCCGTCCGTACGCACGCCGCCCCCTTCGCGTCCCCCGTCAGCCGCCAACGCCCCTCGTTCCACGGGCAGAACGCGTCCGCGACCTCGAACACCACATCCACCGGCGCCTGGTACGTCCGCGCCTCCAGCGCCGCGCCCACGTCCACCACCCGCAGATGCATCGCGTCCCGCTGCGTCGGCGTGCACCGCCGTACATCCGTCACCAGGTGCTGCCACGCGTCGTCCACCGGCCGGCTGTGGATCTGGACCGACGAGGTCAGGTCGATCGAGCAGAGGAACCGCCACAGCGCCGCCTCCGCCGCCGGGTCCAGCGCCTCCAGGTCCTTCAGCAGCACACTGCCGTCGACCCCCGCGGGCGACCAGTTCGGCTTGATCGCGTACAGCGCGTACCCGACGACCTCCCCGTCCCGCTCCGCCAGCACACACTGCCGCGGCGAGGCTCCGCCCCGCTCGCTCTCCGGGTCCAGCCGCGGCAGCTGCTCCCACTTCGGCTGCCGGGCGGTCATCCCCGGCCGGGCCGGGACCCGCCGCGCGTACACCGCCTCGCACTCCGCCGCCGCCTTCGCAGGATCGGCCTGCCGCAGCACCACCTCGTCGGTGCCCTCCGGCACCGTGAGCCGCACCCGGTACGTGTCGATCGTCGCCCGGGTCGTGAACGTGGCGATGCCGTAGCCGAACCGTCCGTAGATCTCGGGCTCCGAGGCGGTCAGAACGGCCAGCGGCTCGCCCCACGCCCGTACGTCGTCGAGCTGACGCCGCATCATCGAGGTGAGGATCCCGCGCCGCCGGTGCGTCGCGGCCACACTCACCATCGTGACGCCCGCCGCCGGAACGATCGCCCCACCCGGCACGGAGAGCCGGAACGAGAACGCCCCCGCCGTACCGACGCAGCGCTCCCCGTCCCAGACCCCGATGAACCGGTCGAACTCGGTCAGCTCCCGCCAGAGCTTCCGTTCCTGCGGCGACTCCGGAACGCCTCCGAACGAGAGTTCCAGCGTCCCGTACCACTCGTCCCAGTCGGCCGGATCGAGTACCCGCAGCTCAGTCGTCATATGCCATCGATATCAGCGCACGCCGGACCGACGCGACCCGATTTCGCGCGCAATGTCTGAGGGGTCCCCCCTGCACGAGGGCCGACCGGGTGGATAGGGTCCAGGCCAATGAGAAATCGCGTGGGTGTCGACTCGTACACGGCCCGGATGCGCAAGAGCGCGCACCGGGCCCGCATCGCGCTGCGCAAGTCGGGTGTCGACTACTTCCGCGGCGAGGGTTCCGACTGGCTCGCCTTCGCCGGTCTCCTGCTCACCATCCCGGCGATCACCTGGGGCACGCTCGCCAACCCGGTGTGGTGCGCGCCCGCCGCGCTCGTCCTGCCGATCGTCGCCGGGGGACTGCTGCTGCGTCCCGCGAGCCTGCTCGGCCTGTACGCCGCGGCCGCCGGCGCCCTGATCGTCGAGTCGGTCGTGCTCGGCCCGTACACCCAGGGCCCGGCCCGGGTCACGCCGGGAACGGTCCTGGTCGTCGCGGCCTGCGGACTGTTCGGGCTGCTCATCGCCCAGTTCCGGGCCCGGGTCGGCGTGCCCTGGCGGCGCGGCGGCACCATGCTCTTCGACCTGCGCGAACGCATCCGGGCGCAGAGCGCCCTGCCCCGGCTGCCCCAGGGCTGGCACCGCGAGATGGCGCTGCGCCCGGCCGGCGGCCAGTCCTTCTCCGGCGACTTCGTCGTCGCGTCCCGTACGAACGGCGGACGGACGCTGGAGGTCCTGCTCACGGACGTGTCCGGCAAGGGCATGGACGCCGGATCGCGCGCCCTGCTCCTCTCCGGGGCCTTCGGCGGGCTGCTCGGCTCTCTGCCACCGCACGGCTTCCTGTCGGCCGCCAACGGCTATCTGCTGCGCCAGGACTGGGACGAGGGCTTCGCCACCTCCATCCACCTGGTCCTGGACCTGGAGTCCGGGGACTACGAACTGCTGTCGGCCGGCCACCTGCCCGCGCTCCAGCTCCACGCGGGCAGCGGACGCTGGGAGGAGAAGACAGGCGAGGGCCCGCTCCTCGGCGTCTACGACGGCGCCGAGTTCCACCCGGTCAAGGGCTCCCTGCGGCCCGGAGACGTCCTGATGCTCTTCACCGACGGTCTGGTGGAGTCCGCCGACCGGGACATCGCCGAGGGCATCGACCGCCTGACGGGCGAGGCCGACCGCTACGTCTCCTCGGGCTTCGAGGGCGCGGCCTGGCACCTCATCGAGGCCTGCGCCAAGGACGTCAACGACGACCGGGCCCTCCTTCTCATCAGCCGGAAGGCGTGACGCCATGACGCACCTCACGCTCGCCCAGGTCGAAGCCCTCGCCGTCGCGGCCCACGAGGGCCAGACCGACAAGGCGGGACGCCCGTACGCCGAGCATCTGCGGGCGGTGGCCGAGGGGGTACGGGCGCGGGGCGGGAGCGAGGAGCAGATCGCCGCCGCCTGGCTGCACGACTCCGTCGAGGACGACGCGCTCTCCGCCGAGTGGCTGGAATCCGCCGAGCTCCCGCGCGTGGTCAAGGACATGGTCCTGGCGCTCACCAAGCGCCCGGGGGAGTCGCCGGAGTCGTACACGGGACGCGTTCTCGCCGTCCCGGGCGCCCTCCTGGTCAAGGAGGCCGACCTCGCCCACAACGCGGACCCGGCCCGTCTCGCGGTCCTCGACGAGCCGACGAGGACCCGCCTGACCACCAAGTACGCCACCGTACGAAGGCTGCTCGGGCTCAGCACCGACTGACCCCCGCCCGAAACGATCAAGACGAAATCTCGCGCGTTGGCCTGTTTCCTATGTCGACGATTCGTCACCCGGGCTTGGTGGGCAAGAAGTTGATGGCACGATGGATGCAGCGGGGGTGTTCTGTGACGTGCGCTCCCGGGCGGCAAGGTGGGACCGACCGAGGGTGTGATCAGTTGTGGCCATTTCGCTATCTGTGGTGCTGCTGTTGGCGATCATCCTGGTGGTGCTGATCCGCGGCGGAAACCTCAAGGCCGGCCCGGCCGTCGTCGCGGTGCTCTTCGGCTTCTTCCTTGCCTCCACGGGCATGGCCGACGACATCCAGCGCTTCCTGGATTCGATAACGCAGACGGTCGGCTCCATCAAGTTCTGAGCCCGGCGCCCGCTCAGGCGCCCGCTCAGGCCGTCTTCGGGGAGGACCGCTTCGCCCTGGCGCTCCGCGCGGGCTTGGCGGGCGCGCTCTTCCGGCTCCGCGCGGGCTTCGCCGTGCTCGATGCCGCCTGGGCCGGCGCCTTCGGGGGCTGTGCCGTCGGCCAGGTGAACTCGATCTCCAGCTCGATCTCCCCGTCCCCGACCTCGAACTCCACCTCGCTGCGGAGATCGTCGGGGATCCGCAGGCTCAGCGTCCCGGAGCCGAGTTCCAGTTCCGCCTCCCCGCCCTGCCGCAGCGCGTCGGCGAGCGCCACGAGCTGATCGGCCGCCTCCAGACGTGACAGCGAGCGCTTCTGCTCGAACTTCAGGTCCTTCACGGCTGCCTCCGATGCGGCGGAAAGAGCTGCGGCGGAAAGAGTGGACAGCGCCCATTCTGCTGCCATCCACCGGAACCGGCACGCCGACGAAACGGCTCAGGGCCAGCCCGGAGGGTGAACCTCCGACCTGGCCCTGAGCCATATGGAGCGGGCGACGGGAATCGAACCCGCGTAGCTAGTTTGGAAGACTAGGGCTCTACCATTGAGCTACGCCCGCAAAGGTCGCGCCGCAGGTCACGAGGGCCGCGGCACGGACAGCATCGTAGCGGGTCCCGGGCGGTCCCCGCACGCCCCTTGAACAGGGGGCGTCGCACTGTCTCCGTGCATGTACCCTACGTGTCGCACCGACGGGGTGTGGCGCAGCTTGGTAGCGCGTCCGCTTTGGGAGCGGAAGGCCGTGGGTTCAAATCCCGCCACCCCGACCATCAGCGTCATCGGGCGCGAACAAGATCACGTTGTGGGGGGCATCCCGCTTGCGGTTACTATGCAAGCTGCGTGCCCGTGTGTCTCTCTGACCGGGCCGATCGGCCGGAACCGCCACCAAGCGGCATCGGCAGAATCCAAGAATCAGCCACCAAGGAGACCGAACCGTGAAGAGCGCCGTGGAGACCCTGAACCCGACCCGGGTTCGGCTCACTGTCGAGGTGCCCTTCGAGGAGCTCAAGGACAGCCTCGACGCGGCGTACAAGAAGATCAACCAGCAGGTCACGGTCAAGGGCTTCCGTAAGGGCAAGATCCCGGCTCGTGTGATCGACCAGCGGTTCGGCCGTGGTGCGGTGCTGGAGGAGGCCGTCAACGACGCCCTTCCGAAGTTCTACACCGAGGCCGTCAACGAGGCCGAGGTCAACCCGCTGGGTCAGCCCGAGGTCGACATCACCGAGCTGAAGGACGGCGAGCTGCTGGCCTTCACCGCCGAGGTCGACATCCGCCCGACGATCGAGATCCCGGACTACTCCGGCATCGAGGTCACCGTCGACGCGGTCGAGGTCACCGACGAGGACGTCGAGAAGTCCGTGGAGCAGCTGCGCGAGCGCTTCGCCTCCACGAACCCGGTCGAGCGCGCCGCCGCCGAGGGTGACGTCGTCACCATCGACCTCGAGGCCAAGGTCGACGGCGAGGTCCTCCCCGACGGTGTCGCCCAGGGCGTCTCGTACACCATCGGTTCCGGTGAGCTCCTCGACGGCATCGACGAGGCCGTCACCGGCCTGGAGGCCGGCGGCGAGGCCACCTTCACCTCGCAGCTGAAGGGCGGCTCGGCCGAGGGCAAGGACGCCGAGGTCACCGTCAAGGTCACCGCCGTCGCCGCCCGTGAGCTCCCCGAGCTGGACGACGACTTCGCGCAGCTCGCGTCGGAGTTCGACACCCTCGACGAGCTCAAGGCCGACAGCCGCAAGCGCCTCGAGAACATGAAGCAGTTCGACCAGGCCACCCAGGCTCAGGAGCGCGTCCTCGACGAGCTGCTGAAGCTGGCGGAGGTCCCGATCCCCGAGAAGCTCCTCGAGGACGAGATCAACACCCGCAAGCACAACCTGGAGCACCACCAGCTCGGCCAGATGGGCCTGACCCTCGAGAAGTACCTGGAGATCCAGGGCAAGACCGAGGAAGAGTTCCTGGCGGAGACCAAGGAGCAGGCCGAGAAGGGCATCAAGACGCAGTTCATCCTCGATGAGCTCGTCAACAAGGAGAAGCTCAACGTCAGCCAGGAGGAGCTCACCGAGCACCTCATGCGCCGCGCCGCCTCCTCCGGCATGAGCCCCGACCAGTTCGCCCAGGCCGTCGTCGAGGGTGGCCAGGTGCCGATGCTCGTCGGCGAGGTCGCCCGCGGCAAGGCCCTCGCGGTCGTCGTCGAGGCCGCCAAGGTCGTCGACACCAACGGTGAGACCGTCGACCTCGAGGACGACGAGGACGAGGCCGAGGCCGCCGCCGAGACGGTCGAGGCCGTCACCGGCGAGGCCGAGGTCGCCGAGGAGAAGTAAGAGGCCCCAGGCCTCGCGCTGAACCGGTCCACGGGCCCGGACGCACTGCGGTGCGCCCGGGCCCGTGAACGTATGCGCTGTACCCCGCCGCGGGATCTCCAACTACCTTGCGCTCCCAGCGAACAGTTCGGGAAGCGGGATGGCGTTGTCCTACCTGCGCGTTAGGGTCCATGAATACGAGGGCAGGGTCGTACCCCGTCCCCAGTACGAGAGACGCTGAGACGGCCGGAGCCGTCAGAGACGAGCAGGTGGATACGTGACGAATCTGATGCCTTACGCCGCGGGTGAGCCGTCCATCGGTGGTGGCCTCGGCGACCATGTCTACAACCGGCTGCTCGGCGAGCGCATCATCTTCCTCGGCCAGCAGGTCGACGACGAGATCGCGAACAAGATCACCGCGCAGATGCTTCTCCTTGCCGCGGACCCGGACAAGGACATCTTCCTCTACATCAACAGCCCCGGTGGCTCGGTGACGGCCGGCATGGCCATCTACGACACCATGCAGTACATCCCGAACGACGTGGTCACCATCGGTATGGGCATGGCGGCCTCGATGGGCCAGTTCCTGCTCACCGGCGGCTCCGCCGGCAAGCGCTTCGCGCTGCCGAACACCGACATCCTGATGCACCAGGGCTCCGCCGGCATCGGCGGCACCGCCTCGGACATCAAGATCCAGGCCGAGTACCTCCTTCGCACGAAGAAGCGCATGGCCGAGATCACGGCGCACCACTCCGGCCAGACCGTCGAGACGATCATCCGCGACGGCGACCGCGATCGCTGGTTCACCGCGGAGGAGGCCAAGGACTACGGCCTCATCGACGAGATCATCTCTGCCGCTTCGGGCGTTCCGGGCGGCGGCGGCACGGGCGCCTGAGCCCCGGCAGTCCGCTGAAGAGCCCCAGCCCCCCGAACGCCACCAGGACGGTGAACACCCAGATGCAGAACAACCTCTCCCCGAGCGGCCTCTACACCGGCGCGCCGATGGACAACCGCTACGTCGTCCCGCGCTTCGTCGAGCGCACCTCCCAGGGCATCCGCGAGTACGACCCGTACGCGAAGCTCTTCGAGGAGCGCGTGATCTTCCTCGGCGTGCAGATCGACGACGCCTCCGCCAACGACGTCATGGCCCAGCTGCTGTGCCTGGAGTCGATGGACCCGGACCGAGACATCTCGATCTACATCAACAGCCCCGGTGGCTCCTTCACCGCGCTGACCGCCATCTACGACACGATGCAGTTCGTGAAGCCGGACATCCAGACGGTCTGCATGGGCCAGGCGGCCTCCGCCGCGGCCGTGCTGCTCGCCGCCGGTACGCCCGGCAAGCGGATGGCCCTGCCGAACGCCCGCGTGCTGATCCACCAGCCCTCCGGCGGCACCGGCCGTGAGCAGCTCTCCGACCTGGAGATCGCGGCCAACGAGATCCTGCGCATGCGGACCCAGCTGGAGGAGATGCTGGCCAAGCACTCCTCGACGCCGATCGAGAAGATCCGCGACGACATCGAGCGCGACAAGATCCTGACGGCCGAGGACGCCCTGGCGTACGGCCTGGTCGACCAGATCGTCTCGACCCGCAAGAGCACGGCCGCCGCGGCAGCCTGACGCTCGACCTTCCCCTGGCACGGTCCGCGTGGCCGAATCACGACCATGTGAACCGTGCCAAGGGGGGCCCGAACGGGGGGCCCGGCAAGGTACCGTCGAATATGAGGCACCAGGAGTCGCTGAACCAAGCGCTCCCAGGCGAAGGGGAAGCACCTCGTGGCACGCATCGGTGATGGCGGCGACCTGCTCAAGTGCTCGTTCTGCGGAAAGAGCCAGAAGCAGGTGAAGAAGCTCATCGCAGGACCCGGTGTGTACATCTGCGATGAGTGCATCGACCTCTGCAACGAGATCATCGAGGAAGAACTCGCCGAGACGAGCGAGGTGCGGTGGGAGGAACTGCCCAAGCCGCGCGAGATCTACGAGTTCCTCGAGGGGTACGTCGTCGGGCAGGAGCCCGCGAAGAAGGCCCTCTCGGTCGCGGTGTACAACCACTACAAGCGGGTCCAGGCCGGCGAGAACGGCGGCGGAGCGGGCCGTGACGACGCCATCGAACTGGCGAAGTCCAACATCCTGCTCCTCGGCCCGACCGGGTCCGGCAAGACGCTTCTCGCGCAGACGCTGGCCCGGATGCTCAACGTCCCGTTCGCCATCGCCGACGCGACGGCGCTGACGGAGGCCGGCTATGTCGGCGAGGACGTCGAGAACATCCTGCTCAAGCTGATCCAGGCGGCCGACTACGACGTCAAGAAGGCCGAGACCGGGATCATCTACATCGACGAGATCGACAAGGTCGCCCGGAAGAGCGAAAACCCGTCGATCACGCGTGACGTGAGCGGTGAGGGCGTCCAGCAGGCGCTCCTCAAGATCCTGGAGGGCACCACCGCCTCCGTACCGCCGCAGGGCGGCCGGAAGCACCCGCACCAGGAGTTCATCCAGATCGACACGACGAACGTGCTCTTCATCGTGGGCGGCGCCTTCGCCGGCCTGGAGAAGATCATCGAGTCGCGTGCGGGCGCCAAGGGCATCGGCTTCGGGGCGACGATCCGCTCCAAGCGCGAGATCGAGGCGAGCGACCAGTTCCAGGAGGTCATGCCCGAGGACCTGGTGAAGTTCGGGATGATCCCGGAGTTCATCGGCCGTCTCCCGGTCATCACCTCGGTCCACAACCTCGACCGCGAGGCCCTGCTCAAGATCCTCGTCGAGCCGCGCAACGCGCTGGTCAAGCAGTACCAGCGCCTCTTCGAACTCGACGGCGTGGAGCTGGACTTCGACCGCCCGGCCCTGGAGGCCATCGCCGACCAGGCGATCCTGCGTGGCACGGGCGCGCGTGGCCTGCGGGCCATCATGGAAGAGGTCCTGATGTCGGTGATGTACGAGGTCCCGTCCCGCAAGGACGTGGCCCGCGTGGTCATCACCGCGGACGTGGTCCACAACAACGTGAACCCGACGCTGGTGCCGCGGATCGTGAAGAACGACGGACGGCACGAGAAGAGCGCGTAGCGCGGTACTCAACGAGGAAGGCGCCCGGTCGATCCGACTGGGCGCCTTCGCTGTTTCGGTCACATGTTTGAAGCGTATGAGCCAAGTAGTCCGTGCTCCTTGGTGATCACGAGCGCCACGTGATCTTGTTGATTTCCGCAGGTATGACCACCCTGCGGGATTGAAAAGGGGAGAAACGATATGAAGATCAGGCGCATGGTGACGGCGCTGTGCATCACCGCCGCTGCGGGAGTCGTTCCGCTCGCCACGGCGACGACAGCGCAGGCCGACCAGGTGAGCTGCGCGAACTATGTCGCGAGCAAGGGATACACCGTCGGGCCGAAGGTGCGGGCCGCGTGTGATCACAGGGCGTGGCGGACGTGGGCGGGCACGGTGCCGAACCCTGCCTGCATCAGCGGGCTTGGGACGATCGGGGTTGCTGGGGGCGTCGCGCAGACCGCCTGTCTTCGGGCTTGATGTCGAGGACGACAGGGGCCCTGCTGATCCGCAAGGGATCTGCAGGGCCCCGTCCGATTTCAGCCTCAAACCTTGCTGCGGGACGCCTTGTAGTGCTGGGCCGTGAGTTCGGCGACCTGGTCCAGAGTGGCGCCCTGGCCGCCGGTCATCATCGTCGAGAGGTCGATGGCGTTGACGACGCCGACGGTGCTGTAGTCCGCCCAGATGCAGGTGGGTACCGTGAACGCCTTCGGGCCGGGAGTGGTCTCCGTCGAGGTGCTCTCCAGCTTGAGGTTCTGGCACTTCATCAGCGCGCCCTCGAAGCCGGCCGGAGTCTTGCTCTCGGGGCTGCCGACCGGCGTCACCTTGATGTCCTCGGACTTGCCGCCCTGGTTCTTCTCGTAGTTCGCGAACGCGGCGTCGATCGCCTTCTCCGGGTCGGCGACCTCGCCCCACATCCCGTTCAGGCTCATGCTCTTGCCCTTGAGCGGGTCGGAGGAGTCGCCGGACTTGTAGGAGGCCTGAACCGACTTCGGGTCCTTGATCCCCATGGCGTCGGCGGCGATCTTCTGCTCGGAGGTCAGTTCGCCGCTCTTGTCGGCGCCCTCCTTCTTGTACTCACCGATCGTGGCCGCAGGGGTGATCTTGTACCCCTTCGTGTCGGCTGCCACGTCGCCGTTCCCGCCACCCGCGGTGAAGTACCACGCGCCACCGGCGATCAGCGCGAGCGCCACGACCGCGCCGCCGATGATCAGGCCGGTGTTCTTCTTCGGAGCGGCCGGCGGGGGCGGCATGTAGCCGCCGGGGCCCTGCGGGGCGCCGTACGGGGGCTGCTGGCCGTAGGGGCCGGGCTGCTGGGGCTGCTGCGGGTAGCCGTACGGCTGCTGCGGCGGCACACCCTGGGGCGCCTGCTGCGGGTAGCCGTAGCCGGGCTGCGGCGCTTGCGGCGGCTGACCGTAGGGACCGGGCTGGCCGTACGGTCCGGGCTGCTGAGGCTGACCGCCGTACGGACCCGGCTGGTTGTAGCTCATGGACAGGTTCCCCTCACAGGATGTTTATGCGTAACGAACATCCTGTCGGAAGCCTTGGCCCGCAGGGGCGGCGGGGGGCACACCGTTACGGAACAATCGAGTTTCAGGACAACCCCACGGCACCCCTAAACTGACCCCGTGACCGAGAACACTCAGCAGCAGCCAGCAGCCAACCCCGAACTGCCGACCCAGTACGCGCCGGCCGAAGTAGAGGGGAAGCTGTACGAGCGCTGGGTAGAGCGCGGTTACTTCGAGGCGGACGAGAAGAGCGACAAGCCGCCCTACACCATCGTCATCCCGCCGCCGAACGTCACCGGCTCGCTCCACCTGGGCCACGCCTTCGAGCACACGCTGATCGACGCCCTGACCCGCCGCAAGCGGATGCAGGGCTACGAGACGCTGTGGCAGCCCGGCATGGACCACGCCGGTATCGCCACCCAGAACGTCGTCGAGCGCGAGCTCGCCAAGGAGGGCAAGTCCCGCCACGACCTGGGTCGCGAGGCGTTCGTCGAGCGCGTCTGGCAGTGGAAGGGCGAGTCCGGCGGGCAGATCTCCGGTCAGATGAGGCGCCTGGGTGACGGCGTCGCCTGGTCCCGTGAGCGCTTCACCATGGACGAGGGGCTCTCCCAGGCTGTCCAGACCATCTTCAAGAAGCTCTACGACGACGAGCTGATCTACCGCGCCGAGCGCATCATCAACTGGTGCCCGCGCTGTCTGACGGCCATCTCGGACATCGAGGTGGAGTACCAGGACGACGACGGCGAGCTCGTCTCCATCACGTACGGCTCCGGTGACACGGAGATCGTCGTCGCCACCACCCGCGCCGAGACCATGCTCGGTGACACGGCCGTCGCCGTCCACCCGGACGACGAGCGGTACAAGCACCTGGTCGGCACCGAGATCGAGCTGCCGCTCACCGGCCGCCGTATCCCCGTCGTCGCCGACGAGCACGTCGACCCCGAGTTCGGCACCGGCGCCGTCAAGGTGACGCCCGCCCATGACCCGAACGACTTCGAGATCGGCCAGCGGCACAACCTGCCGAACATCGCCGTCATGGACGAGCACGCCATCATCACGGCCCACGGACCCTTCCAGGGCCTGGACCGGCTCGAGGCCCGCTCCGCCATCGTCGCCGCGCTGCGCGCCGAGGGCCGGATCGTCGCCGAGAAGCGTCCGTACGTCCACTCCGTCGGCCACTGCTCGCGCTGCAAGACCACCATCGAGCCGCGCCTGTCGATGCAGTGGTGGGTCAAGGTCGGCCCGCTCGCCAAGGCCGCCGGCGACGCGGTCCGCGACGGCAAGGTCAAGATCCACCCGCAGGAGATGGAGAAGCGGTACTTCGACTGGGTCGACAACCTGCACGACTGGTGCATCTCGCGCCAGCTGTGGTGGGGCCACCGCATCCCGGTCTGGTACGGCCCGAACGGCGAGATCGTCTGCGTCGGACCGGACGACGAGGCGCCGACGGGCGAGGGCTGGCACCAGGACACGGACGTCCTGGACACCTGGTTCTCCTCCGGCCTGTGGCCGTTCTCCACGCTCGGCTGGCCGGAGCGGACCGACAGCCTCGCGAAGTTCTACCCGAACTCCGTCCTGGTCACCGGCTACGACATCCTCTTCTTCTGGGTCGCCCGGATGATGATGTTCGGCCTGTACGCGATGGACGGCACCCCGCCGTTCCACACCATCGCCCTGCACGGCATGGTCCGCGACCAGTTCGGCAAGAAGATGTCGAAGTCCTTCGGCAACGCGGTCAACCCGCTGGACTGGATGGACCAGTACGGCTCCGACGCCGTCCGCTTCACCCTGGTCAACGGCGCCAACCCGGGTGTCGACGTCCCGATCGGCGAGGACTGGGTCAAGGCCTCCCGGAACTTCGCCAACAAGATCTGGAACGCGACCCGCTTCGCGCTGATGAACGGCGCGACCGTCGAGGGACCGCTGCCCGAGCCGTCGCAGATGTCCGCCACGGACCGCTGGATCCTCTCCCGGCTCAACAAGACGGTCGCCGAGGTCGACGCGTACTACGACGACTACCAGTTCGCGAAGCTCGCCGACACGCTCTACCACTTCGCGTGGGACGAGGTCTTCGACTGGTACGTCGAGCTGTCGAAGACCACGTTCTTCGCGGGCGGCGAGCAGGCCAAGGTCTCCGGCCGCGTCCTCGGCGAGGTCCTTGACGTGATGCTGCGGCTGCTCCACCCGGTCGTCCCGTTCGTCACCGAGACGCTCTGGACCACGCTCACCGGCAAGGAGTCCGTCGTCATCGCCGACTGGCCGGTCGACTCCGGCTTCCGCGACGAGGTCGCCGAGAAGGAGATCGAGCTCGTCCAGCAGGTGGTCACCGAGGTCCGCCGGTTCCGTTCCGACCAGGGTCTGCAGCCCGGCCAGAAGGTCCCGGCCCGCCTGGAGCTGACCGGCACCGCGCTCGCCCCGCACGAGGCGGCCATCCGCCAGCTGCTGCGGCTCCAGCCAGAGGGCGAGGGCTTCTCCGCCACCGCCTCCCTGCCGGTCGCCGGGGCCACGGTCGCGCTCGACCTGTCCGGCACGATCGACGTGGCGGCGGAGCGCAAGCGCCTCGCCAAGGACCTCGCGGCCGCGGAGAAGGAGAAGGCGCAGGCCAACGGGAAGCTCGGCAACGAGGCGTTCCTGGCGAAGGCGCCGGACAACGTGGTCGAGAAGATCCGTACGCGGCTCGCCAAGGCGGACGAGGACATCGCCCGTATCCAGGCGCAGCTGGAGCGGCTGCCGCAGGCGTAAGCAGGCACAAGCGCTGATGAGGGGCCCGGAACCGGTCGGTTCCGGGCCCCTCATGCATGTCCGGAGTGTGTGATATCACGCCACTTGGGGCAAGAGTCTGCCGATATGGGCCGAAGGACCTTGGATGATGGAGCGCATGCTCCGTCTCAGCTGCGTGGACCGGTGGGCCGCATCGCCGCGCGCCCTGGACGTCATCGCCGCGCTGAGCGCCTTCGTGCTGATGTTCCTGGACGTGCCAGGGCTCGACCGTTCCACCGACAACCCGCTGAACGGGTTCACCGCGACGCTCGTGCTCGCGGCGGGCGCGGCCACGCTGGTGCTGCGGCGCAGGGCGCCCTGGGTGCCGTACGTCGTGGCGCTGTTCCTGATGGGCTGGCTGCACGAACTGACGATGATTCAGTTCGCGCTGTACTCGCTGGGTCGTTTCCGGGGCCGGCGGGTCGCGGTCCTCGCGACCGTGCTGTACGTCGCCACCGCGTACACCTTGTTCCACACCTCCCTCTGGCCCGTTCCGCACGGCGACGAGCTCAGCGACTTCCTGAGCCTCGTGATCCCGATCGGGGTCCTCGCCTCGGCCGTCGGCATCGCCGCGTACCGGCAGGACCTGGTCCGCGCCCTGGAGTGCCAGCGCGCCGAGGCCGCGGCGCGCCAAGCCGTGCAGGACGAGCGGATCTCGGTCGGCCGGGACGTCCACGACCTGGTGGGACGGGAGCTGACGGTGCTCGCCGTACGGGCCGAGGTGCTCGCGGTACGGGCCAGGGGCGAGGAGCACCAGAAGGGCTTCGAGGAGCTCGCGGACACCGCGCGGCGGGCCCACCACATGCTGAACGAGACGATCGTGCGGCGGGCGGACGGGGGAGCGGGCACCCCGGGGCTCGAAGGGCTCTGCGCGCTGGCGGAGGAGAGCGAGCGGATGGGCAGCCCGGTCGCCCTCACGGTCGCCGAGGAGGCGAAGGCGCTGTCGCCGCTGCGGCAGACGGCCGTCCACCGGGTGGTCCAGGAGTGCCTGACGAACGCGGCCAAGCACGCGCCGGGCCTGCCGGTGACCGTCTCGATCTCGGTGGCCGGCCGCGATCTGCGCATCGAGGTCCGCAACCCGCTCCCCAAGACCCCGCCGGACCGCGCGCCCGTCTCGACGGGCACGGGCCTGTTCTCCATGGAGGAGCGCGTCACCAGCATGGGCGGCACGCTGTCGGCCAAGGCCGACGGGGACGTGTACCGGGTGACGGCCCTCCTCCCGACGGGCTTCGCGCGGGCGTAGCCCGAGGCGGCCGGCCGGCCGACCGCGGCCGACCGCGGCCGGCCGCGCCGGCCCGGCGCGTGGGGCGCGTGGGGTGCGTCGGGCGCCTGGGCGCTTCGCCGCGCGGTGAGGCGAACGTCCCGAATGGGGTGGGTCCCAGGTCCTGTCGGTGCCCCTCCGTAGACTGGGTGCGTGAGTGAGCCCCGCGACCCGTTCGACGCCTCCGAAGCATCCGACGCGTTCGACGACATCGTCGACGCCGAGACCGACCGTGACCCCGACCTGGCGGTGATCGAGGCCGGCAGCCGCACGCTGCGCGCGCAGGCCGGTCCGCCCCAGGGCGACCCCGTGCCCGCCCGGCCCGCCGACCCCGAGGTCGACAAGGCGCTGCGCGAGGTGGAGACCGAGCTGGCGACCCGCTGGGGCGAGACCAAGCTGGAGCCCTCGGTGACGCGGATCGCGGCGCTGATGGACGTCCTCGGCGAGCCCCAGCGCGCGTACCCCTCGATCCACATCACGGGGACCAACGGCAAGACGTCCACGGCCCGGATGATCGAGGCCCTGCTCGCCGCGTTCGACCTGCGCACCGGCCGGTACACCTCGCCGCACGTGCAGACGATCACCGAGCGGATCAGCCTGGACGGCGGCCCGATCTCCGCCGAGCGGTTCATCGAGACGTACGAGGACATCAAGCCGTACGTCGAGCTCGTGGACTCCCGCCAGGAGATCCGGCTCTCCTTCTTCGAGGTCATCACCGCGATGGCGTACGCGGCCTTCGCCGACGCCCCGGTGGACGTGGCGGTCGTCGAGGTCGGCATGGGCGGCGCCTGGGACGCCACGAACGTCATCGACGCCTCGGTCGCCGTCGTCACCCCGATCGACCTCGACCACACCGACCGGCTGGGCGAGACCCCGGGCGAGATCGCCGGCGAGAAGTCCGGGATCGTCAAGCAGGGCGCGACCGTCATCCTGGCCCAGCAGCCGGTCGACGCCGCCCAGGTCATGCTGAAGAAGGCCGTCGAGGTCGACGCCACGGTGGCCCGCGAGGGCATGGAGTTCGGCATCGTCTCCCGCGACATCGCGGTCGGCGGCCAGCTGCTCACCCTGCGCGGACTCGGCGGCGAGTACGAAGAGATCTTCCTGCCGCTGTACGGCGCGCACCAGGCGCACAACGCGGCGGTCGCCCTCGCGGCGGTCGAGGCGTTCTTCGGGATCGGCGCGGAGCACGCCCGCACCCTGGACGTCGACACGATCCGCCGCGCCTTCGCCTCCGTGGCCTCCCCGGGCCGCCTGGAGGTCGTCCGCAGCTCCCCGACGGTGATCCTGGACGCGGCGCACAACCCGGCGGGCGCGCGGGCGACGGCCGACGGCATCAGTGAGTCGTTCGGCTTCTCCCGGCTCATCGGCGTGGTCTCCACCAGCTCCGACAAGGACGCCAAGGGCCTGCTCGAGGCCTTCGAGCCGATCTTCGCGGAGGTCGTGATCACGGCGAACTCCAGCCCCCGCGCGACGGACGTGGACGCGCTCGCGGCGCTCGCCGTCGAGGTCTTCGGCGAGGACCGGGTGGTCGTCGAGCCGCGCCTGGACGACGCCATCGAGGCGGCGATCACTCTCGCGGAGGAAGAGGACGAGTACGCGGGCGCGGGTGTGCTGGTGACCGGTTCGATCTTCACGGTCGGGGATGCCCGGCTGCTGCTCGGAAGGCGCTGAATCCGATGCGTACGCTCTGTGCCTCGACGCTGATCGGCGAGTTCTTCGTGATCGGCTTCGCCGGGCTCGTCGCCATGAAGGACGCCAGCCTGTCGACGTCCACGGTCTGGTGGGTCTGCGGCATCGCGATGCTGCTGTCCGTGCTGCTGTGCGGCATGCTCACCCGGCCGGGCGGTGTCCAGCTCGGCTGGGCGCTGCAGATCGCCCTGATCGCGAGCGGCTTCGTGGTGCCGGTGATGTTCATCCTCGGCGCGGCCTTCACCGCCCTGTGGTGGGCCTCGATCCACTACGGCGCCAAGATCGACGAGGCGAAGGCCCGCTGGGCGGCCCAGACCGAGGCGCAGGACGCGGCGGGGGCCGAGGCGGGGGCCGAGGCGGGCTAGGCCCATCGGCTCGCCCCATCGGCAGGGCTTGACGCTGCGTAATCGGCGGCCGTGCGGGCCCTGTAGCCTCAGAGGCCCGCACACCGTATTTCGTAAGGAGTCTCTACCGTGAGCCAGCGCACGCTCGTCCTGCTCAAGCCCGACGCCGTCCGCCGTGGCCTGATCGGCGAGATCATCGGCCGTATCGAGCGCAAGGCGGGCTGGACCATCTCCGCGCTCGAACTGCGCGAGCTGAGCCAGGACACGCTGGAGCAGCACTACGGCGAGCACAAGGGCAAGCCCTTCTACGAGCCGCTGATGGGCTTCATGCAGTCCGGACCGGTCGTCGCCCTGGTCGTCGAGGGCGAGCGCGTCATCGAGGGTCTGCGGACCCTCGCGGGCCCGACCGACCCGATCGCCGCGGCCCCCGGCTCCATCCGTGGAGATTTCGGGACCATCGTCCGGGAGAACCTGATCCACGCCTCGGACTCCGAGGAGTCCGCCATTCGGGAACTGAAGATTTTCTTCCCCGGGCTGGCCTGACCCGAGGCTGACCCGGTGTCAGCCATCCACAGCAACATCCTGGGGCGACCGACGTAATTTCGGTCGCCCCCGGGCATATGAACGACACGACCGGGAACGCATCGCAGCGTCCTGTCGTCACCTGTACAGAGGTGGACCACCGCGCGGTATCCGTGTGGGCGGCACTACGATGGAAAACTCCACGCCGCAGCATCCGAAACACCCACCACCTCGCCGACCTGAGAAGCCGTCAACGCTCCAATTGGGAAGGCCCGACGCATCCTCATGGGAAACAAGGGGAACTCAATGTCGTTCATCGGCCGTGACATGGCTGTCGACCTCGGGACCGCCAACACGCTGGTGTACGTCAGGGGTCGAGGCATCGTTCTGAACGAGCCGTCCGTTGTCGCGATCAACACCAACACCGGCGGCATCCTGGCGGTCGGCGCCGAGGCGAAGAAGATGATCGGCCGGACACCCGGCAACATCGTCGCCGTCCGGCCCCTGAAGGACGGCGTGATCGCCGACTTCGAGATCACCGAGCGCATGCTCCGCTACTTCATCCTCAAGATCCACAAGCGCCGCTACCTGGCCCGTCCCCGGGTCGTCGTCTGCGTGCCCTCCGGCATCACCGGAGTGGAGCGCCGCGCCGTCATCGAGGCCTCGACCCAGGCCGGCGCCCGCCAGGTACACATCATCGAGGAGCCCATGGCCGCGGCCATCGGCTCGGGCCTCCCCGTCCACGAGGCCACCGGCAACATGGTCGTCGACATCGGCGGCGGCACCACCGAGGTCGCCGTGATCTCACTGGGCGGAATCGTCACGGCACAGTCGATCCGGGTGGCCGGCGACGAGCTCGACAACGCGATCATCCAGCACATCAAGAAGGAGTACTCGCTCCTCCTCGGTGAGCGCACCGCCGAGCAGATCAAGATCACCATCGGCTCGGCGTACGACCTCGACAAGGACGAGCACACCGAGATCCGTGGCCGTGACCTCGTCTCCGGTCTGCCCAAGACCGTGGTCATCTCGGCCGCCGAGGTCCGCAAGGCCATCGAGGAGCCGGTCAACGCGATCGTCGACGCCGTGAAGACGACGCTCGACAAGTGCCCGCCGGAGCTCTCGGGTGACGTGATGGACCGCGGCATCGTTCTCACGGGTGGTGGCGCCCTGCTGCGCGGCCTGGACGAGCGGCTGCGCCGCGAGACCGGGATGCCGATCCACATCGCCGAGGACCCGCTGGACTCGGTGGCGCTGGGCTCCGGCAAGTGCGTGGAGGAGTTCGAGGCCCTGCAGCAGGTCCTGGACGCACAGCCGCGCCGATAACAAGTGCGCAGCTTTTCGCTCGACGTCCGCTGTACGGGTGGCAAGACCCCCCGTACAGCGGATCGTTGATATAACGACACAAACCGCACGGAACAACCGAACCAAGAGGAAAGGCACGGCCGCCGCACGTGAGGGACACACGAGAGAGCCGGCTGCTCCTGGTGCTGCTGATCGCCATCGCGTTCGCGCTGATCACGGTGGACATCCGCGGCGGCGAGGAGTCACCGGTCGACGGCGCCCGGCAGGCAGCCGCCGCGGTCTTCGGGCCGGTCGAGAACGGCGTCGCGGCAGCCGTCGATCCCATCGGCAACGCCATAGGAGCCGTACGGGACTCCGGCGAGCGGCACAACCGGATCGCCGCCCTGGAACGCGAGAACGCCGCCCTCAAGGCCAAGCTCGGCAGCGACGACCGCAACCGCAGCCGCCTCCGCGAGCTCGACACCATGCTCAAGACGGCCGGAGCCGGGCAGTACGGCATCAAGGCCGCCGAGGTCATCGCCATAGGAGCGGCCCAGGGCTTCTCCTGGACCGTCACCATCGACGCCGGCGCCAACGACGGCATCACGCGGGACATGACCGTGCTCAACGGCGCCGGTCTGGTCGGCCGCGTCACCACCGTCGGCCCCTCCACCTCGACCGTGCTCCTCGCCAACGACCCCGACTTCACCGTCGGCACCCGGATGGAGAAGACCGACGAACTCGGCTTCGCCACCGGCCAGGGCGACCGCCCGCTCCTCGTCCAGCTGCTCAACGGCAAGGCGAAGGTGAAGCCCGGTGACCGGCTCGTCACCTTCGGCTCGCAGGGCGACAAGCCCTTCGTGCCCGGCGTCCCGGTCGGCGAGATCGTCCGCGTCGACCCGTCCGGCGGCGGCCTGACCCGTAACGTCTACGTCCGCCCGTACGTCGGCTTCACCAAGCTCGACATCGTCGGCGTCGTCGTCCAGGCCCCGCGCACGGACCCCCGCGACATGGTCCTGCCCCCCAAGCCGAAGCCCGCGCCGACCGTCACCGTCACGGTCACCCCGCCGCCACCGGACGGTCAGCAGGCCGGCGATCCGGCCGATCCCCAGCCGGGCAGACCGCAGGACGCGGAACAGGACGCGGGACAGAACGCGGCACGCAACGAAGAGGAGGGAGTGACACCGTGAAGTTCAACCGGATTCTGCTCTCCACCACACTCGTCGTGGTCGCCCTGGTCATCCAGGTCTCCGTCCTCGCGCGCCTCCAGCTCCCCGGCGCCGTACCCGACCTCGTCCTGCTGACCGTCCTGGGCCTCGCACTCGTCTACGGGCCGGTCAGCGGCTCCCTCATCGGCTTCGGGGCCGGCCTCCTCGCCGACCTCGCGCCGCCCGCCGACCACGCCGCCGGCCGCTACGCCCTCGTGCTCTGCGTCATCGGCTACCTCGCCGGACTCGCCCGCCCCGACAACGGCCGGCTCAAGTCCGCCAGCGGCCCGATGGCCGTGGTCGTCGTCGCCGCCGTCGGCACCACCCTGCTGTACGCGGGGGTCGGCGCCCTCGTCGGCGACACGGCCGCCCGTCACGTCGGCCTCGGCTTCCTGCTGTTCACGGCGGCCGTCTACGACCTCCTCCTCGCGCCGTTCACCGTGCCGCTGATCATGGCCCTTGCCCGGCGCGCCGAGAACGACCCGCTCGCCGAGGCCACCGCGGGCGGCACCGACGTCGCCTCCGGCTGGCTCTCCTCCGGCACCGGCCTGCGGATCGGCAACCAGCGCGGCGGCCTGCGCGTCAAGGCCGCCCGCACCAGAGCCTCACGTGCCGGACGCATCAAGGGAGTCAAGCGCCTGTGAACGAGCGACCGTAGCCAGGGGGAACCGGCAGCATGAGCAACATCCCGGAGACCGGGCGGACACCCAGGGTCCAGATCCGGCTCGTCGTCATCCAGGTCCTCGTCTTCTCCCTCCTGCTCACCCTCGGCGGACGCCTCTGGTACCTCCAGATCCGCAACGGCAAGGAGTACACCGAGGAGGCCAAGGGCAACGGCGTCCAGCGCGTCGTCCAGCCCGCCGTGCGCGGCTCCATCCTCGACGCCCGCGGCGTCCCGCTCGCCGACAACGAGACCCGCCTCGTGGTCTCCGCCTCGCGCACCGAGCTGATGAAGATGAAGGACGACGGCAAGGCCGTCCTCACCCGCCTCGCAGGAGTCCTGGGCATGAAGCCCAAGGACGTCATGGACAAGGTCCGGCTCTGCGACTCCGAGACGCCGCAGCCCTGCTGGAACGGCTCGCCCTACCAGCCGATCCCGGTCACGGACGAGGCCACCACGCAGCAGGCGCTGACGATCCGGGAGAGCTCCGAGGACTTCCCCGGCATCACCGCCGAACCCACCGCCGTCCGCCGCTACCCGGCCCTCGGCAACGCCCGCACCGCCCAGGTCCTCGGCTACCTCTCGCCCGTCACCGACGAGGAGATCCAGAAGGCCAAGGACTCGGAGTCGCCGTTCCTCCGCTCCGACCAGGTCGGCCGCTCCGGCCTTGAACGTACGTACGACAAGGAGTTGCGCGGCAAGGCGGGCGTCACCTCGTACGAGGTCGACAAGCTCGGCCGCGTCATGGGCCAGACCGAGGCCGACCCGGGCGTGCCCGGCTCCACCCTCGTCACCAGCATCGACGCCCGGGTCCAGGCCGTCGCCGAGTACGAGCTCCACCAGGCGATGAAGACCGTCCGCCAGGAGACCGACAAGATCACCGGCCGTAAGTACGAGGCCGACGCGGGCGCCGTCGTCGTCCTGGAGTCCAGGACCGGCCGCGTCGTCGCGATGGCCTCCCAGCCCGACTACGACCCCAACGCCTGGGTCGGCGGCATCTCCGGCAAGGACTACGCCGCGCTCACCAGCAAGGAATCCAACTACCCGCTGCTCAACCGGGCCATCCAGGGCCAGTCACCGGCCGGCTCCGTCTTCAAGGTGGTGTCGGCGAGCGCGGCCGTGCGGGCCGGCTACGACTTCGACGACAAGTACAACTGCAGCGCCTCGTACAGCATGGGCAACCGCAGCTTCGCGAACTTCGAGTCCAAGGGGCACGGCCCCATCACCCTCGGCGACGCCCTCAAGTTCTCCTGCAACACCGTCTTCTACCGTCTCGGCCACCAGGAGTGGCAGCGCGACGGCGGCCTCAAGCCGAACAAGAACGCCAACGACTGGTTCTACCGGACCGCCCGTGACTTCGGATTCGGCTCCGAGACCGGCATCGACGTACCGAACGAGGTCAAGGGCCGCATCCCGGACCGCCAGTGGAAGAAGAGCTTCTGGGAGGCCAACAAGGACTCCTGGTGCAAGCAGGGCAAGAAGGGCGGCACCTACGTCGAGCAGATCGCCTATGAGAGCTGCCTCGAAGGCAACCAGCTGAAGGCCTTCGACAGCATCAACTTCGCCATCGGCCAGGGCGACGTCCTCATCACCCCCATCCAGTTGGCCACCGCCTACGCCGCCATCAGCAACGGCGGAACCCTCTACAACCCCACCATCGGCAAGGCCGTGATCAGCCCCGACGGCAAGAAGGTCCAGGAGATCAAGCCGCAGGCCCACGCCAAGCTGCCCGTCGACGCCGAGACGATCCGCGACCTCGACAAGGGCCTGCGCTCCGTCGTCGAGCCCGGCGGCACCGCCGCCTGGCGGTTCGGCGGCTGGCCGCAGGACAAGATCCCGATGCACGCCAAGACCGGCACCGCCCAGGTCTACGGCAAGCAGACCACCTCCTGGTTCGCGACCTACACCAAAGACTTCACGATCGTCATGACGATCTCCCAGGGAGGCACCGGCTCCGGCGCCTCCGGCCCCGCCGTGCGCAACATCTACGACGCCCTCTACGGCCTCGACGACGCGGGCAACCAGGACCTCAAGCGCGCCCTGCTGCCCCAGCCGCAGAAGGCGCTGCCGAAGATCCAGCCCGACGGCTTCATCGAGGCGCCCGAGATCAAGCCGTACGACCCGGAGTCGCAGAAGGTCGACCCCGCCAAGCAGGGCGACGGAGAACTGCCGCTCGCGGGCCCGCCCCCCGTCTGGCAGAGGGACTGACACCATGACCGCACCCCACGGCTTCTCCGTCTCCCGGTACGCCCCCGCACGCGGGCCGCTCGCGAAACTCACCGCCCGCGACTCGGTGATGCGCCGGCTCGACTGGCCGATGCTGCTCTCCGCGCTCGCGCTCTCCTTCATCGGCACGCTGCTCGTGTGGTCCGCGACCCGCAACCGCACCGAGCTCAACGGCGGCGACCCGTACGCCTTCCTGTTCCGGCACACGCTCAACACCGGCATCGGTCTCGCCCTGATGATCGGCACGATCTGGCTCGGCCACCGCACCCTGCGCGGCGCGGTACCGATCCTCTACGGCATCTCGATCGTGCTGATCCTCGCCGTCCTCACCCCGCTCGGCGCGACCATCAACGGCGCGCACGCGTGGATCGTGATCGGCGGCGGCTTCTCGCTCCAGCCCAGCGAGTTCGTGAAGATCACGATCATCCTGGGCATGGCGATGCTGCTGGCCGCCAAGGTCGACGCGGGCGACCAGGTGCACCCCGACCACCGCACCGTCGCCAAGTCCCTCGGCCTCGCCGCGCTGCCCATGGCCATCGTCATGCTGATGCCGGACCTCGGCTCGGTCATGGTGATGGCGGTCATCGTCCTCGGCGTCCTGCTCGCCTCCGGAGCCTCCAACCGCTGGGTCCTCGGCCTCATCGGCGCCGGCGTGACGGGCGCGGTCATGGTCGCCGTACTCGGACTGCTCGACGAGTACCAGATCAACCGCTTCGCCGCCTTCGCCAACCCGGAGCTCGACCCGGCAGGCGTCGGCTACAACACCAACCAGGCGCGGATCGCGATCGGCTCCGGCGGACTGACCGGCACGGGCCTGTTCAAGGGCTCCCAGACCACCGGCCAGTTCGTCCCCGAGCAGCAGACGGACTTCGTCTTCACGGTGGCGGGGGAGGAGCTCGGCTTCCTCGGCGCCGGACTGATCCTGGTGCTGCTCGGAGTGGTGCTGTGGCGGGCCTGCCGGATCGCGCGCGAGACGACGGAGCTGTACGGCACGATCGTCGCGGCCGGGATCATCGCCTGGTTCGCGTTCCAGTCCTTCGAGAACATCGGGATGACGCTCGGCATCATGCCGGTGGCGGGCCTCCCGCTGCCGTTCGTGTCCTACGGCGGCTCGTCGATGTTCGCGGTATGGGTGGCGATCGGACTGCTCCAGTCCATCAAGGTGCAGCGGCCGATGACCGCATAGCCCAAGGCGGTCTGCCGTTTCGTTCACTTCGCGTCTAGATTCGATTCATGGCGGAGACGAAGCGCGAGATCGAGCGGAAGTACGAAGCCACGGAGACGCCGGAGCTCCCCGACCTCACCAGGGTCCCGGGGGTCGCCGCGGTCCTCGACCGGGGCGTCGCCGAACTCGACGCCGCCTACTACGACACGGCCGACCTGCGGCTGGCCGCCGACTCCCTGACCCTGCGCCGCCGCACGGGCGGCGAGGACGCGGGCTGGCACCTCAAGTTCCCGGTCGCGTCCGGGATCCGCGACGAGATCAGGGCCCCGCTGGCCGACACCCTCCCGGAGGAGCTGGCGCGGCTGCTGCGCTCCCGGGTCCGCGACGAGGACGTCGTCCCGGTGATGCGCCTGCGCTCCTCGCGGCAGGTCCACCACCTGGTGGGCGACGGGGAGGAGCTGCTCGCCGAGCTGTCCGTGGACACCGTCCGCGCGGAGCGCCTCCCCGAGGGCCCCGGTACGTCCTGGACGGAGATCGAGGTCGAACTGGCGGACGACGCCGACCCCGCCGTGCTGGACGCGGTGGAGAAACACCTCAAGAAGGCCGGGGTACGGCCGTCGTCGTCGGCGTCGAAGCTGGCGAGGGCGATCGAGGAGACGGGCGGGACGCCGTCCGCCGGGGAGGGCGGGGCGGGGGACGACACCGCCGGCGGCCGGGTCCTCGCGTACGTACGGGAGCAGGCCGACGCGATCGTCGCGCTCGACCCCGCCGTCCGCCGCGACCTGCCCGACTCCGTCCACCAGCTGCGCGTCGCCTGCCGCCGTATGCGCAGCGCCTTCAAGACCTACCGCAAGGTCCTCGACCGCACCGTCACCGACCCCATCGGCGAGGAGCTCAAATGGCTCGCCGGCGAACTGGGCGTCGCCCGTGACCAGGAGGTCCTGATCGCACGGCTGAACGCCCGGATCGACGAGCTCCCCGACACCCTGGTCCTCGGCCCCGTCCGCGCCCGGCTCCAGGCCGAGGCCGCCTCCCACGGCGAAGAGGCCCGCACCAAGGCGATCGACGCCCTCGACTCCGACCGCCACCTGGCACTGCTGCGCACCCTCGACACCCTGCTCGCCGACCCGCCCCTGCGCAAGGCCGCCGCGCAGGACCCGGAAGACGTCCTCGCCGACGCCGTCCTCAAGGACTACGACCGCCTCGCCCGCCGCGTCGAGCACGCCCTCGCCCTGCCCGCCGGCCACGACCGCGACCTCGCGATGCACGAGGCCCGCAAGGCCGCCAAGCGCGCCCGCTACGCCGCCGAGGCCGCCAGGCCCACCCTCGGCAAACCCGCCAAGCGCTTCGCCAAGCGGATGAAGGCCGTCCAGAGCCTCCTCGGCGACCACCAGGACAGCGTCGTCGCCCGCGACGCCCTGCGCACCCTCGCGATCCAGGCCCACGCGGCGGGGGAGTCCGCCTTCACCTGGGGACTCCTGTACGGGCACGAGGAGGCCGCCGCGGCGGCACGGGAGCGCGAGCTGCCGGAGGTCTGGGAGAAGGCGTCCGCCCCGAAAACGAGGGCGGCACTGACCCACTGAGCACCGGGTACGCTTGAGAGTCGCCCCCTGCCAGCTCACGAAGGTTCGAGATGTCTGCTGCCGAGTCTGTCTTCCCGCAGCTCGAAGCTCTGCTTCCGCACGTGCAGAAGCCGATTCAGTACGTCGGTGGAGAGCTGAACTCCACGGTCAAGCCGTGGGAGTCCGCCGACGTCCGCTGGGCGCTCATGTACCCGGACGCGTACGAGGTCGGCCTGCCCAACCAGGGCGTCATGATCCTCTACGAGGTACTGAACGAGCGCGAGGGCGTCCTCGCCGAGCGCACCTACAGCGTCTGGCCGGACCTCGAAGAGCTGATGCGCGAGCACGGCGTCCCGCAGTTCACCGTCGACAGCCACCGCCCCGTCGGCGCCTTCGACGTCTTCGGCCTCAGCTTCTCCACCGAGCTGGGCTACACCAACATGCTCACGGCCCTCGACCTGGCGGGCATCCCGCTGGAGTCGAAGGACCGGACCGTCGACCACCCGATCGTGCTCGCCGGAGGCCACGCCGCCTTCAACCCCGAGCCGATCGCGGACTTCATCGACGCGGCGATCATCGGCGACGGCGAGCAGGCCGTCCTCGACATGACCGAGATCATCCGCGCCTGGAAGGCCGAGGGCCGCCCCGGCGGCCGCGAGGAGGTCCTCCTCCGTCTCGCCAAGACCGGCTCGGTCTACATCCCCGGCTTCTACGACGTCGAGTACCTGCCGGACGGCCGGATCGCCCGCGTCGTGCCCAACCGCTCCGGCGTGCCGTGGCGCGTGTCCAAGCACACCGTCATGGACCTCGACGAGTGGCCCTACCCCAAGCAGCCGCTGGTCCCGCTCGCCGAGACCGTCCACGAGCGGATGTCGGTGGAGATCTTCCGCGGCTGCACCCGCGGCTGCCGTTTCTGCCAGGCCGGCATGATCACGCGCCCCGTGCGGGAGCGAAGCATCACCGGCATCGGCGAGATGGTCGAGAAGGGTCTCAAGGCGACCGGCTTCGAGGAGGTCGGCCTCCTCTCGCTGTCCTCCGCGGACCACACCGAGATCGGTGAGATCGCGAAGGGCCTCGCCGACCGGTACGAGGAGGACAAGATCGGTCTGTCCCTCCCCTCGACCCGCGTCGACGCCTTCAACGTGGACCTCGCCAACGAGCTGACGCGCAACGGTCGTCGCTCCGGTCTCACCTTCGCCCCCGAGGGCGGCTCCGAGCGCATGCGCAAGGTCATCAACAAGATGGTCTCGGAGGAGGACCTCATCCGGACCGTCTCGACGGCGTACGGCAACGGCTGGCGCCAGGTGAAGCTGTACTTCATGTGCGGCCTGCCGACCGAGACGGACGAGGACGTCCTCCAGATCGGCGACATGGCGGTCAAGGTCATCGCCGAGGGCCGCAAGGTCTCCGGCCAGAACGACATCCGCTGCACGGTCTCCATCGGCGGCTTCGTGCCCAAGCCGCACACCCCGTTCCAGTGGGCCCCGCAGCTCTCCGCCGAGGAGACCGACGCCCGCCTGGAGAAGCTCCGGGACAAGATCCGCGGCGACAAGAAGTACGGCCGCTCGATCGGCTTCCGCTACCACGACGGCAAGCCCGGCATCGTCGAGGGCCTGCTCTCGCGCGGCGACCGCCGCGTGGGCGCGGTCATCCGCGCGGTGTACGAGGACGGCGGCCGCTTCGACGGCTGGCGCGAGTACTTCTCGTACGACCGCTGGATGCAGTGCGCGGAGAAGACGCTGCCCACCATGGGCGTCGACGTCGACTGGTACACCACGCGCGAGCGCACCTACGAGGAGGTCCTGCCCTGGGACCACCTGGACTCCGGTCTCGACAAGGACTGGCTCTGGGAGGACTGGCAGGACGCGCTGGACGAGACCGAGGTCGAGGACTGCCGCTGGACGCCGTGCTTCGACTGCGGTGTCTGCCCGCAGATGGACACGCACATCCAGATCGGCCCGACGGGCAAGAAGCTGCTGCCGCTGACGGTCGTCAAGTAGCGCGTCCGGTAGCCCATTCCGGTAACACTCCGGCGACGGCCCGGTGCGAGGGGAAACCCTCCACCGGGCCGTCGCGTCATTCCCGGCATGAGCATGGAGAAGGCCCAGCCCCGCCCGCCCGAGCCGGAGGGCTGTCTGACGGCGTTCATCAGGATTCCGGTGCGGATCGTGGTGCTGGTGGTCGTCGTCCCCGTCCGGATGGTGTGGGACGTGCTGGTGGTCTGCGCGCGAGCCGTCGAGCGGGCGCTGCTGCGTCCGCTCGGGCGCGCCCTGGCCTGGATCGGCACCCAGCTGCTCGCCCCGCTGTTCCGGGGCGTGGCGACGGTCGCGCTGTGGCTGGGCAAGGCGCTCTTCGTGTGGCCGTGGGTCGCGCTGTGGCGGTATGTGCTGGTGCCGGTGGGTCGGTACGGGGTCGCGATTCCCTCGGTGTGGCTGTACCGGGAGGTGCTGACGCCGTTGGGTCAGGGTCTGGTGTGGCTGCTCCGCCGGGTGGGCGTGGCGTTGTTCGTGTGGCCGTGGGTCGCGCTGTGGCGGTATGTGCTGGTGCCGGTGGGTCGGTACGGGGTCGCGATTCCCTCGGTGTGGCTGTACCGGGAGGTGCTGACGCCGTTGGGTCAGGGTCTGGTGTGGCTGCTCCGCCGGGTGGGCATGGCGCTGTTCGTGTGGCCGTGGGTCGCGCTGTGGCGGTACGTGCTCGTGCCCGTCGCCCGGTACGGGATCGGGGGTCCCGTCGTCTGGGCGTACCGGTGGGTCCTCGCCCCGCTGGGCAGGGGGCTCGACTTCCTGGCCGTCGGCCTGTGGCGGTACGGCATCGCGATCCCGTCCGTCTGGCTGTACCGGGCCGTGCTCACCCCGCTCGGACACGCCCTCGTCCAGCTCGGCAGGGCCCTGTTCGTATGGCCGTGGGTGGGGCTGTGGCGCTATGTCGTCGTGCCCGTCGTCCGGTACGGAATCGTCGCACCCCTCGTCTGGCTGTACCGGCGCGTCCTCGTACCCCTCGGGCGGGAGATCGCCGACGCGTTCCGGGTCTGCTGGCGGATCGCCGGGTACATCTCCCGGGCCGCCGGCCGGGCGCTCAAGTGGGTGGCCTGGAACCTGGCCGGGCGGCCGGTGCGCTGGTTCTACCGCTCCGTCTGCACCCCCGTCGGGCACTGGGTCCGCGACCAGGTCTGGGCCCCGGCCAAGCGGGCCGCCGTCGAGGCCGGACGCGCCGCCCGGGCCGCGCTCGCCTCCGCGCGCGAGACCGTGCGCCGGGCCCGCCAGGACGCGTGGCACGCGTTGGTCGGCGGACCCCGGGTGACCGAGCCTGGGGAACCGGTGGTGGCCTCTACGCGTACTCTGGGTAGTACAACAACCGCCTCCGGCGCGGCGCCCGCACCCGAGATCTCCCTGCGAAAGCGGGGGTGAGCCGGTCGGGACCCCCAGAGGCCACCCGCATTTCGAGGGCGGCGCGCCACCCGCGCCCGCCCCGCACCGAGGAGAAGAACCACTGGGCAAGCGACAGCCCGAAGGCCCGCCGCCCGCACCGGCGGTGCAGCGCATCCGACTGCGCTACACCAAGCGCGGCCGCCTCCGGTTCACCAGCCACCGTGACTTCCAGCGCGCGTTCGAGCGTGCGCTGCGCCGAGCCGAGGTGCCCATGGCGTACTCGGCCGGCTTCACCCCGCACCCGAAGGTGTCGTACGCCAACGCCGCCCCCACGGGTACGGGCTCCGAGGCCGAGTACCTGGAGATCGCCCTCACCGAGACGAGGGACCCGGAGCACCTGCGGGCCCTGCTCGACGAGTCGCTCCCGGCCGGCCTCGACATCACCGACGCCGTCGAGGCCCGGACCTCGGGACTCGCCGACCGGCTCACCGCCTCCGTGTGGGAGCTGCGGCTCGACGGTGTCACCGTCGAGGACGCCGAGAAGGCCGTAGCGGCCTTCCTCGCGGCCGAGACCGTGGAAGTACAACGCAAGACCAAGAACGGCATCCGCACCTTTGACGCCCGCTCGGCCGTCGCCGGCCTCGTCGCAGCTCATCCACAGGGTGATAGGCCGCTGGACAATGCCTGTGCGATACTGCGCCTGGTTGTTCGGCACGTGACACCTGCCGTACGACCCGACGACGTCCTGTCCGGTCTCCGAGCTGTGGCCGACCTGGCGCCGCCGGTCCCCGCAGCGGTGACCAGGCTGGCGCAGGGGCTCTTCGACGAGGAGTCCGGCACGGTGACCGACCCGCTCGCGCCCGACCGCGAGGCAGTCACGGCCGCTCCACCCACGGCCGCCGCGACCGCCTCAGCGACGGCGCCGGGTGCCGGTACCGCGTAGGGAGCGGTCGTTGTAGCGCAGCCCTGGCACTCGGGAGCCACCTGGGTCGGGCAGCGCACTGACCAGGAGACTTTCGCCAGGCCGTACGCACAACGCGTACGGAACCGGCGAGCCAGACATCAGCTCCCGTGCGGCGCCCGCGCCCCGGACGGCGGCACCGCGCATCTCGCGCGATCGTGCCGCCGGACCGGAACAAGGCGCGGCGCCCGGGGGCGTGACGGGAGAACCGCCCGCATGCTCGAGCAGCACGAAGAAAACACGGACAACAACAACGCACCTGGTGACAAGCTGCCGCCGCGCCGCAGGCGCCGAGCGGCTTCCCGTCCCGCCGGTCCGCCGGTGGCGGCGGAGGTCACCGACACCGTGGCCGAGGTCGTCGTGGAGACGCCGGCCGCCACGCCGGAGCCTGCCGAGGAGCCCGCGCCGCGTACGCGTCGCCGCGCCACCCGTAAGGCCACGGCCCCGGAGCCGGTCGCCGAGGCCGCCCCGGCCGTGGAGGAGGCTCCGGCCGAGGAGCCCGCCCCCGCTCGTACGCGCCGTCGTGCGACCCGTAAGGCCACCACGCCGGAGCCGGTTGCCGAGACTGTCGAGGCCGCCCCGGTCGTCGAGGAGGCTCCGGAGGCTCCGGTCGAGGAGCCCGCCCCCGCTCGTACGCGCCGTCGTGCGACCCGTAAGGCCACGTCCCCCGAGCCGGTCGCCGAGGCCGTCGAGGCCGCCCCGGTCGTCGAGGAGGCTCCGGAGGCTCCGGTCGAGGAGCCCGCCCCCGCGCGGACCCGCCGTCGTGCGACCCGTAAGGCCACCTCCCCGGAGGCCACCGTCGCGGCCGGCGAGAGCCTGCCCCAGGAGACGGTCGCACAGATCACCGCCGAAGAGGCCGAGCCCGAGGTCGTCGCCGCGGAGAAGGCCGCCACCCGCGGCCGGACCCGCCGCCGCGCCACCGCTCCGCAGTTCACCGCCGAGCCGGTTCCCGCCCCGAAGGCCGAGGAGGAGGCGCCCCGCGCCCGCCGCGCCGCGCGTCCCGCCGTCGCCGTCTTCCAGGCCCCGGTCTTCACCGAGCCGATGTTCCAGACCCCGGAGACCGCGGCTGCCGCCGCTGCCGCCGAGGCCGCGGAGCCGGAGGAGGAAGAGGAGACGGTCGAGGCCGTGGAGGCGGTCGAGGAGATCGTCGAGCGTCCCGAGCCCGCCGGCCGTCGCCGTCGCCGCCGTCGTGGCGAGCCCGCCGCCGAGCCCGTCGCCGTCGAGCCCGTGCCGGCCACCGTGGCCGACGAGCCCGAGGTCGAGGCCGAGGAGCCCGAGGCGGAGGCCGAGGAGGCCGACGAGTACGAGGACCGTCCGTCCCGCCGTCGCCGCCGTGGCGGCCGTCGCCGTCGCCGCGGTGAGCTCGCCGAGGCGGAGGAGACCGAGGAGACCGAGGAGTCGGAGGAGGCCCGCGCCGAGGACGAGGAGTCCGAGGAGGAGGGCGAGGAGTCCGACGAGTACGAGGGCGGCACCCCGTCCGCCGCGGGCACCAGCAGCTCGCGCCGTCGTCGCCGGCGCCGTCGCCGCAGCGGTGACGCCGGCCCCGAGGCCGAGGCGGGCGAGGAGGACGGCGTCCGTACGGTCGTCAAGGTCCGCGAGCCCCGCCCGGCCCGCGAGAAGGCCGAGCCGTCCGACGAGGTCCAGTCCATCAAGGGCTCGACCCGCCTGGAGGCGAAGAAGCAGCGCCGCCGCGAGGGCCGCGAGCAGGGCCGCCGCCGCGTCCCGATCATCACCGAGGCCGAGTTCCTGGCCCGCCGTGAGGCCGTCGAGCGCGTCATGGTCGTCCGCCAGAACGGCGAGCGCACCCAGATCGGCGTCCTGGAAGACAACGTGCTCGTCGAGCACTACGTCAACAAGGAGCAGGCCACCTCGTACGTCGGCAACGTCTACCTGGGCAAGGTCCAGAACGTCCTGCCGTCGATGGAGGCCGCCTTCGTCGACATCGGCAAGGGCCGCAACGCCGTCCTGTACGCCGGTGAGGTCAACTTCGAGGCCCTCGGCATGGCCAACGGGCCGCGCCGCATCGAGACCGCCCTCAAGTCCGGCCAGTCGGTCCTCGTCCAGGTGACGAAGGACCCGATCGGCCACAAGGGCGCCCGTCTGACCAGCCAGGTCTCCCTGCCGGGCCGTTACCTCGTGTACGTCCCCGAGGGCTCGATGACCGGCATCAGCCGCAAGCTCCCGGACACCGAGCGCGCCCGGCTGAAGACCATCCTCAAGAAGATCGTCCCCGAGGACGCGGGCGTCATCGTGCGCACCGCCGCCGAGGGCGCGAGCGAGGACGAGCTGCGCCGTGACGTCGAGCGTCTGCAGGCGCAGTGGGAGGAGATCCAGAAGAAGGCGAAGAACGGCGGCAGCTCGAACGCGCCTTCCCTTCTCTACGGCGAGCCGGACATGACCGTCCGCGTCGTCCGCGACATCTTCAACGAGGACTTCTCGAAGGTCATCGTCAGCGGCGACGACGCCTGGGAGACCATCCACGGGTACGTCAACCACGTCGCCCCGGACCTGACCGACCGCCTGTCCAAGTGGACGAGCGAGGTCGACGTCTTCGCGACGTACCGGATCGACGAGCAGCTGATGAAGGCGCTGGACCGCAAGGTCTGGCTGCCGAGCGGTGGCTCGCTGGTGATCGACAAGACCGAGGCGATGATCGTCGTCGACGTCAACACCGGCAAGTTCACCGGCCAGGGCGGCAACCTCGAAGAGACCGTGACGAGGAACAACCTCGAAGCGGCCGAGGAGATCGTGCGCCAGCTGCGCCTGCGCGACCTGGGCGGCATCGTCGTCATCGACTTCATCGACATGGTCCTGGAGTCCAACCGCGACCTGGTGCTGCGCCGCCTCCTGGAGTGCCTGGGTCGTGACCGGACCAAGCACCAGGTGGCCGAGGTCACCTCGCTGGGCCTGGTCCAGATGACCCGTAAGCGGGTCGGCCAGGGCCTGCTCGAGTCCTTCTCCGAGACCTGCGTCCACTGCAACGGGCGTGGCGTGATCGTGCACATGGAGCAGCCGACCGCCCCGGGCGGCGGTGGCGGTGGCAAGCGCGCGAAGAAGCGTGGCCGTGGCGGTGCCGAGCACGTCCACGAGCACGAGGTCGCCGAGGCCGTCGAGGCCCTGGAGGCCGCGGAGGTCGAGACCGAGGCCGAGGTGGCCGCGGAGATCGCCGCCCCGGTGGCCGTGGAGGAGCCCTTCCGCCCCGACGAAGAGCTGTACAGCAGCGCCGCCGAGGCCGAGGCCGCCGCCACGCGTGGCCGTGGCCGCCGCCGGGCGACCCGCAAGGTGTCCGCCCCGGCCGGTCCGCCGGTCGCCGCGGCCCCCGCGCCGGTCGTCGAGCCCGAGGTCGTGGCCGAGGAGCCGGAGCCGGTCGTCGAGGCGCCGGTCGTCGAGGAGGCCGCCCCGGCTCCCCGTACGCGCCGCCGTGCCACCCGCAAGGCGACGGCCCCGGCCGGTTCGCCGGCCGCGGCGGAGCCCGTCATCGAGGTCCCGGTCATCGAGGCCGAGCCGGTCGTGGTCCCCGAGACCCCGGCCGAGCCGGTCGCCGCGGCGCCGGTCGTCGAGGAGGCCCCCGTGGCCGCCCCGCCGAGGGCGCGCCGCCGTGTGGTCCGTAAGGTCACCGCTCCCGCCGGCTCCCCGGCCGGCGCCGCGGAGGCCGCCGTCGTGGTGGTCGAGACCCCGGCCGCCGAGGCACCCGCCCCCGAGGCACCCGCCGCGGAGGCCGAGGCCGAGACCGAGGCTGCCGCCCCGGCCAAGAAGACGGCCGCCCGCAAGACGGCCAAGAAGGCCACCGCGAAGAAGGCCGCCACCAAGAAGACGACGGCGGCCAAGAAGACCGCGGCGAAGAAGACGACTGCGAAGAAGGCCGCCGCCAAGAAGACGGCCGCCCCCGCGCAGGACTGACCTGGCCGGTGCGGGCCGTCCCGTCGCGGACGGCCCGCACCGCCCCGGGGGAGTCACCCGAATTTGACCCCCTGTGGCACCGGCCCGTAACCTTGACCGTCGGCGTGTCGTATGGCCCGCCAAACCCCTGAGCACCCTCCTCCCGGTCTGCCGGGAGAGGCCGCTCGTCCACTTCCGGATCACCGCGGGCCCCGGCCCGTGTGAGCGGCTGGCATCAGGGGTCCGTTCCCGAGTGAGAGAGAGATCCGCGTGTACGCCATCGTGCGCAGCGGTGGTCGCCAGCACAAGGTTGCTGTCGGCGACATCGTTGAGGTTGACAAGATTTCCACTGCCAAGGTTGGCGACACGGTCGAGCTCTCGACCCTGCTCGTTGTCGACGGCGACGCCGTGACCAGCGACCCGTGGGTTCTGGCCGGTATCAAGGTCACGGCCGAGGTCGTGGACCACCACAAGGGCGCGAAGATCGACATCCTTCGCTACAAGAACAAGACCGGCTACCGCCGTCGCCAGGGCCACCGCCAGCAGTACACGGCGATCAAGGTCACCGGCATCCCCACGGCTGCGAAGTAAGGGACTGAGGAGAGATGGCACACAAGAAGGGCGCATCGTCCACTCGGAACGGTCGCGATTCCAACGCTCAGCGGCTCGGCGTGAAGCGCTTCGGCGGTCAGGTCGTCAACGCCGGTGAGATCCTGGTCCGCCAGCGTGGCACCCACTTCCACCCGGGCGCGGGCGTCGGCCGCGGCGGCGACGACACGCTGTTCGCGCTGCAGGCCGGTTCGGTGCAGTTCGGCACCCACCGTGGCCGCAAGGTCGTGAACATCGTTCCGGTCGCCTGATCGGTTCTTTCGCGGAGGCGGACCTCACTTCCCGTAACGGGAAGCGGGTCCGCCTTTCGCGTGTTACTAGATAGACATTCCACCCTGTAGTACCCCGTTAACTGGAGGCACAGAACCATGACCACCTTCGTGGACCGCGTCGAGCTGCACGTCGCCGCGGGTAACGGAGGCCACGGCTGCGCCTCCGTTCACCGGGAGAAGTTCAAGCCGCTCGGCGGCCCGGACGGCGGCAACGGCGGCCGTGGCGGCGATGTGATCCTGGTCGTCGACCAGTCGATCACCACGCTCCTCGAATACCACCACTCCCCGCACCGCAAGGCGACCAACGGTCAGCCCGGCGCCGGCGACAACCGCTCCGGCAAGGACGGCCAGGACCTCGTCCTGACCGTGCCCGACGGCACCGTCGTCCTCGACAAGCAGGGCAACGTCCTCGCCGACCTGGTCGGACAGGGCACCACCTTCATCGCGGGCCAGGGCGGCCGTGGCGGCCTCGGCAACGCCGCGCTGTCCTCCGCCCGCCGCAAGGCCCCGGGCTTCGCGCTCCTCGGCGAGCCGGGCGAGGCGCGGGACATCGTCCTGGAGCTGAAGACCGTCGCCGACGTGGCGCTGGTGGGCTACCCGAGCGCCGGCAAGTCCTCGCTCATCTCCGTCCTGTCGGCCGCCAAGCCGAAGATCGCGGACTACCCGTTCACCACGCTCGTCCCGAACCTGGGCGTCGTCACCGCCGGCTCGACCGTCTACACGATCGCCGACGTGCCGGGCCTGATCCCGGGCGCCAGCCAGGGCCGCGGTCTGGGCCTGGAGTTCCTGCGCCACGTGGAGCGCTGCTCGGTCCTCGTCCACGTCCTGGACACGGCGACGCTGGAGTCCGACCGTGACCCGGTCACCGACCTCGACGTCATCGAGGAGGAGCTGCGGCAGTACGGCGGCCTCGACGACCGCCCCCGCATCGTCGTCCTCAACAAGATCGACATCCCGGACGGCCAGGACCTGGCGGACATGATCCGTCCGGACCTGGAGGCGCGCGGCTACCAGGTCTTCGAGGCCTCGGCCGTGGCCCGTACGGGTCTGAAGGAGCTCTCCTTCGCCCTGGCCGGCATCGTGTCCAAGGCGCGCGCGGCCAAGCCGAAGGAGGAGTCGACCCGGATCGTCATCCGCCCGAAGGCGGTCGACGACGCCGGCTTCACCGTCACCTACGACGAGGCCGAGGACGTGTACCGGGTGCGCGGCGAGAAGCCGGAGCGCTGGGTCCGCCAGACCGACTTCAACAACGACGAGGCCGTCGGCTACCTGGCCGACCGTCTCAACCGCCTCGGCGTCGAGGACGAGCTCATGAAGGCGGGCGCCCGCGCGGGCGACGGCGTCGCGATCGGCTCCGAGGACAACGCGGTCGTCTTCGACTGGGAGCCGTCGATGATGGCCGGCGCCGAGATGCTCGGCCGCCGCGGCGAGGACCACCGCCTCGAAGCCCCGCGCCCGGCCGCTCAGCGCCGCCGTGATCGCGAGGCGGAGCGCGACGACGCGCAGCGCGAGTTCGACGAGTTCAACCCCTTCTAGGGGTTGTCCCGCGGTGGGGAGCGGCCGGCCGGTGCGGTCGGCCGCTCCCGTAGGATCTCGGTGTGAGTAGCGCCCCCCCATCCACGGTAGAAGGCAAGCTCGGCGTCGTCGTCATCGCGTACAACGACGAGGAGCTGGTCGGCGACGCCATCCGCTCCGCGCTCGGCCAGGGGCCCGTGGTCGCGGAGGTCGTGGCCGTCAACGACGCGTCGAGCGACGGTACGGCGAAGGTCCTGGACGAGCTGGCCGCGCTCCACCCGCGCGTGCGCGTCGTGCACCGTACGGAGAACAGCGGCGGCTGCGGCACCCCCCGCAACGACGGGATCCAGGCGGTCACCGCTCCCTATGTGATGTTCCTGGACAGCGACGACATCCTGCCCGAGGGCGCCGCCGAGGCCCTGGTGACGGCCGTCGAGCGCCACCGGACCCCCGTCGCCGTCGGTGTCTGCGTCCGTCGCGAGCTGCCCGAGGGCCGGGACGTGCGCTGGCAGCCCGCGCTCTACCAGGAGCCGGCCCTGCTCGAGACCGCGGCCGACCTCACGCCGCTCGTGCACGACACGCTCTGCGTCAACAAGATCTACGGCCGCTCCTTCCTCGACGAGCACGGCATCCGCTTCCCCGACGGCCGTTTCGTCTACGAGGACTTCCTCTTCACCGCCCGCGTCCTGGCCGCCGCGCCGCGCGTCGCCGTGATCCCCGACACGGTCTACGTCTGGCATGTGCGCCGCGCCGCCGCCCAGCTGTCGATCTCCCTCGACCGGCAGGGCGTCGCCAACTGGCAGGCCCGGATCGCCGCCCATCGCAAGGCCGTGGAGACCTTCGAGGAGGCGGGCCGCGCCGAACTCGCCGCCGCCTGCCGCACCAAGTTCCTCGAACACGATCTGCGCCTGTACGCCCGCGAGTTGAGGCTGCGCGGAGCCGAGTACCAGGCCGAGTGGTGGAAGCTGACCCGGGAGCACCTCAGGACGTTCGGCGAGGGCGAGCTCGCCGCGGCGAACGTGCCCGCCCGCTGGATGGCCCGGTTCGTCCTGGCCGCCGAGGAGCCGCAGGACCTGCTCCGGCTGTCCCGGCTCGCCGCCGAGCCCGCCCGGCTGCTCCCGCCGTACACCCGGAGCGAGGACGTCGCCGTCTGGTCCCTGGACCTCCCCGGCGCGGAGCTGGACGGCGTGGACACGCTGCCGCTCGACGAACTCCCGGTGGTCGTCGACGCCGGTCTGGGCACCGGCGCGGGCGGCGAGCTGCGGTTCACGGTCCGTGATCTGTACGGCCGGCTCCGTACGGCCGGTCCCCGCACCGCCCAGGTCGCGTTCCTGCCCCGGGGCTCGGACGAGCCCGTCCGTACCGAGCAGGCCGAGCTGAGCGAGGTGGAGGGCGGCTGGACCGCCAGCGTTCCGGCCCGGCTCACCGGCCTGGCCCGCGCCGGCCGCCGCCGGGGAAACAGCGGCACCCAGCTGTGGGACATCCGGATCACGGTGACCTGCGCGGACGGCGAGTCCTTCTCGACCGCGCTGCGACTGCCGGACGACCGGCAGCGACGGTCGGTCATGCCGAGCAGCCGGTACGGTGTATTGCTGGTGCAGCAGTACACCACGGCGAACGGTTCGCTCGCCGTGCGGATCGCACCCGGCGCCCGTGACGGGCTCCGGGCGGTCAGGGCCAGGCTCCGTCGGCTCTCCCGCAGTTCTTAGCGAAAGGGATTTGGGGCGTTATGACTTTTCTGATCACCGGTGGCGCCGGATACATCGGTTCGCACGTGGTCCGCGCCATGACGCAGGCGGGCGAGCGGGTCGTCGTCCTCGACGACCTGTCCACGGGATACGCGGAGCGGGTCCCGGAGGGTGTGCCGCTGGTGGTCGGTTCGACCCTGGACCGTGACGTACTGGACCGGACCATCGCCGAGCACGGTGTCACCGGTGTGGTCCACCTCGCGGCGAAGAAGCAGGTCGGCGAGTCCGTCGAGAAGCCGCTGCACTACTACCGGGAGAACGTGCAGGGCCTGACCGTCCTGCTGGAGGCGGTGGCCGCCGCCGGCGTGCGTACCTTCCTCTTCTCCTCCTCGGCCTCCGTCTACGGCATGCCGGACGTCGACCTCGTCACCGAGGACACGCCGTGCCTGCCGCTGAGCCCGTACGGCGAGACGAAGCTGGCCGGCGAGTGGCTGGTCCGCGCCGCCGGCAAGGCCCACGGCATCTCCACGGCCTGCCTGCGCTACTTCAACGTGGCGGGCGCCGCGACCCCCGAGCTGGCCGACACCGGGGTCTTCAACCTGGTCCCGATGGTCTTCGAGCGGCTCGACGCCGGAGAGGCCCCGCGGATCTTCGGCGACGACTACGCCACCCCCGACGGCACCTGCGTCCGCGACTACATCCACATCGAGGACCTCGCCGACGCCCACCTCGTCGCCGCGCGCAAGCTGGCCGAGTGGGCCGCCGCCGGTGAGCCGCGCGATCTGACGGTCAACATCGGCCGTGGCGAGGGCGTCTCCGTCCGCGAGATGATCGACCTGATCAACGAGATCACCGGCCACTCGGTCGCCCCCGTCGTCACCCCGCGCCGCCCCGGCGACCCGGCCCGGGTCGTCGCCTCCGCGGAACGTATCGCCTCGGAGCTGGGCTGGAAGGCCCGTCACGACGTCCGCGACATGATCACCTCGGCGTGGGCCGGCTGGGTCGCCCGCCGTGGGGTGTCCGCCTGACCGGCTGACCCCGGACCGTACGTACGAAGAAGGGAGGACCGCCGGTCACCGGCGGTCCTCCCTTCTTTCGACTCCGACGCGCGCGTGTTAGCGGTCGAGCAGGGTGAAGAGGTTCTCCCAGCGGGCCACGATCTCGTCCGTCGAGTAGCGCTGGATGTCCACGCGGGCGGCCTCGCCCATGCGGTCGCGCAGCTCCTTGTCCGAGATCAGCTCGTCGAGCCTGCGCGCGAACTCACCGGTGTTGCCGGGGGGCACGATGAGGCCGTTCTCGCCGTCCGTGATGATCTCGCGGACACCGGGAGCGACATCGAAGGCGACACACGGCACGGCCGTGGCCATGGCCTCCATCAGGGCGAGCGGGAAGCCCTCGCCGCGGGAGGACAGGGCGAACAGCGAGCTGTCCTTCAGGGCGCCGGGGACGTCGCTGGTACGCCCCATCCACTCGACCGAGGAGGTCAGCCCGAGCCGGTCGGCCTGCTTCTTCAGCGCCGCTTCCTCCTCGCCGGAGCCGTAGACGCGCAGGGTCCAGTCGGGGTGCCGGGGCGCGACCTCGGACCAGGCGTCGAGGAGCAGGTCGACGCCCTTCTCCTCGTGCAGCCGGCCGATGCTGACCACGACCTTGGCCGTGCGCGGTGACGGCTCGTCGGGGAAGAACGGGAGGGGGTTCGGCATGGCCCCGACGTGGTCGAAGCGCTGCCGGATCCAGAGGTCGGCGTCCTCGCGGGTCAGCGCGAGCATCCGGTCGACGTCCTTGTAGTACTGCTTGACCCGCTGGAAGCGGGACGAGTTGCGGCATGTGTGGAAGGACTCGTGGCTCATGCCGACCACGCGCAGCCCCGAGGTGTCCGCGAGCGCGACCCACTCCATGGCCCAGACCTGCGTCACGATGACGACGGATCCGGGGCGGGCGGAGCGGAAGATCGCGGTGAGCTTCGCGGCCTCCCGGCGCATGCCGGCCTCGCGCGAGGCCCTGCGCCGGCGCTCGACGAGGTCGAGCTTGCCCTTGATGCCGCGCAGCGGCTTCAAGGACGGCGGGTGGACGTCGTACAGCGTCGTCGTCCGGTAGGGCAGGTCGTCACCGAGGTCGGCGCGCCGTCCTTCCGGGGCGGGGACGATGCCGACCACGTGGACCGCGTGCCCGCGCTCGCTGAAGAGCCGGGCCATCTGGTGCGACCAGCTGGTGATACCGCCGAGCTCGTCGACACTGTTCGAGACGAGGATGATGTCCCGGGTCCTGGTCTCGGTGTCCACGTGCTGTGCGGTCATCGTCGTACTCATCACCTTGGTCATCAACGGCTCCAGCGGGAGAAGAACTGGTCGACGATGGACCGCGCGGCGTTGCCCTGGTCGTGCTCGCCGAACTCGGCCACGAAGCGCTTGCGGGCGTCGCAGAACTGCCGGCCCTCGGACTCGAGGTTCCGTACGGCGGCGTGCAGCTCCTCCTCCGTCCGGAAGACCGGGCCGGGCGCGTGCTCGAGCAGGTCGAAGTACGTGCCACGGTCCTCGTGGACGTAGTTCTCGTAGTCGTACGTGAAGAAGAGCATCGGCCGGTCGAGCAGCGCGTAGTCGAACATCACGGAGGAGTAGTCCGTGATCAGCGCGTCGGCGAGCTCCATCAGCGGCATCACGTCGTGCTCCGACGAGACGTCGATGATCTTGCCCTCCACGTTGGGCGGGAGCACCACGTGGTTGAAGTAGTGCGCGCGCACCAGCAGGACGAAGCGGTCGCCGAACTCCTCGGCGAAGCGCTCCACGTCGAAGGGCAGGGCGAACTGGCTGGCCTTGCCCGAGGTGCGGAACGTCGGCGCGTACAGCAGGACGGTCTTGTCCGCCGGGATGCCGAGCTTCTCGGCGAGCGGTCCACGCTCGCGCTTGCCGCGCTCCTCCTCGCGCTGCCGGGCCTGCACCAGCACGTCGTTGCGCGGGTAGCCGGCCCGCAGCAGCGTGCTGTCCTTCAGCCGGAAGGCCTTGGCCAGCGTCCGCACATCGTGCTCCGAACGCACCAGGAAGTGGTCGAAGCGGTCGAGGTGCTTCTGCTGGGCCTCCTGCTGCTGCCGGGTCTGCGCCTTGAGCTTGGGCTGGTCGAAGCCCATCTTCTTGAGCGCGGAACCGTGCCAGGTCTGGATGTACGTCGTCTCGGGGCGCTTGGCCAGCCGCAGCGGATAGCTCTGGTTGTCCACCCAGAACTCCGCACGGGCCAGGGCCTTCAGATACGGCAGCGACCAGCGCCGTACGAGCGTGGCGTCCTTGGGGAAGTCCTTCGGGCTGCCCGTGTACGACCAGACCGCCTCGAAGTCCAGGCCCTGCCGGCGCATCTCCTCGTAGATCGCGCGCGGGCTGTCGCTGTACTGCTTGCCCAGCTGGCTCTCGAAGACGACCGTCCGCTTCTTGACGGGCAGCCGGCTGTAGACCTCGTGGTACAGCCGCAGCTTGGTCTCACCGGAGGTGAGGGTCTTGCGCAGCTCCTTGGCGCGGCGGTAGCCGGACTTGGCGATCTGCCCGGGCTTGCCGTGCAGCCCCCGCTGGACGAGCTCCTCGATCCGGTCGCTGTCGCCCTTGGCGGAGACGAGACGGAAGGCGAGGTGGCCCTTGGCGGTGGGGTGAGGCTCTATGTGGTCGCCCACCAGTCGCGTCAGCCGTGGCTTGACGGGGAGGGCCCCGCTGCCCAGGTCGTCCTGCTCGACGGTGAGGCGGGTCTGCGTGCGCACCCCGTTCACGTGGAGGATGACGCGGACGTCCCACACCGAGTCGATGATGCCCAGGGGCCGCAGCTTGGAGCTGATGTCGGCCTGGGTCTCCCAGTGGATGGTCTCGCCGTCGTGGCGCAGTGACGTGACCGGGAAGAGGAACGTCTGCAGGCTGCGGCGGCGGGCCCGGAACTCCAGCTCGGCCTTGAGCGTGTCGCCGGGCTTGACGATCTGAAGCGGGTTGGTGATCCGGCCGGCGAGCCGCGCGGTGCCGTCGGACTCCCCGTACTCGGTGAGCTCGTTGCGCAGGAACAGCTTGTTGATCGGCTTCTGGTGGTAGCCGAGGTCCGTGACGTCGAGCACCTCGCGGCCGAACTCGTCGTCGAGGTGCTCGGCGCACCAGTAGACGCGGCCGTCGCGCTGGGCGAGCGGGGAGGAGAGCTTGTCGCGGTGGATCAGGGTGTCCACGGCGGGCAGCAGGTTGTCCCAGTCGCCCTTCTCCAGGAGGTACGCGCAGATCGCCTGGATCTTGGAGGCCTTGGCGTACGCCTCACGGTTCAGGCCCTGGAGGTACGGCCGGGAGAGCTCCTCGAACTCGCGGCGGTAGGCCTCGTCGCGGAACGGAAGATCACGCAGATGAAGGACCAGGTCGTGCTTGAGGAACTTGACGTCCTTGGCGGCCCGCATCTCGTCCAGACCGTGCTGGTCGAGGAGCGCGTCGATACGGCGGTGGATCTCCAGCCGGTGCTGGTAGTTCACCATCTCGTGCCGGCTGTTGGTGACCGACTTGACCTTGGCCTGCTCGTAGACGTGCCAGAAGTAGACCTGGTTGGGGATGAGGGTGATCTTCTTCGCCGCGAGGTAGGCGTCGGCGATGAACATCAGGTCCTCGTAGAACATCCCCTTGGGGAAGCGGAGCTCGTTGTCGACGAGGAAGTCGCGGCGGTAGCACTTGTTCGTGGAGAGCGTGTCCCACACGAACAGGTCGGGGAGCTCGGTGACCGAGTCCAGGGTGCGCGTCGTCGAGTAGAGCCACGAGTACCACTCGTTGCGCTTCTCCTTGTGGGTGTCCTTGGTGAGGCGCACGCAGAGGCCGGAGACCATGTCGGCCCCGGTCTCCTCGGCGGCCGAGACCATGTTGCGGCAGGCGTTCAGCTCCAGGACGTCGTCACTGTCGAGGAACATGACGTACCGGCCCCGCGCGTGGCCGATGCCGACGTTGCGGGGCTCACCGCCCGCACCGCTGTTCTCGGGCAGCTGGTAGGCCCGGACCTGCTCCGGGTGGGCGGCTGCCAGTTCCTGGGCGACTTCGAAGGTGCGGTCCTTGCTGCAGTCGTCGACGATCACGACTTCAACACTCTGCAGTGTCTGGTCCAACACCGATCGCACGGCCGTCGGGAGACGCTCTGCGTCGTTGTAGGCGATGACGATCACTGAGACGTCAGGCACTGGCACCTCGATCCACTTGTCTTGCGCAGGCTGCCACAACGGTACCTCGCGTTCACTTTCCGACGGTCCGATGGTTTGGGGAGGCGTCCGGGCCGGGGTCCGGGCCTTGTTGATCGGGGCACGCCTCGATCGGATTCGTCGATTTTAGAGGGCAACCCTTTCGGCTCCGTGCCCGTCTAGCAGATGCACACACATGAGGTCATAACCTATTTGTGCATAAATGGATGACGGAAAGTGACGGACAGGACGAATGCTGACCTTGCGGGACATTCAGGGGGCGGGGGGCGCCCGGGAGCTCGGTGCCCAAGGAAGGCCCTCGTGCTGAATCCCTCGATGGAGACGGACGCTCACCGGCGGGGGGTCGGTTCCGCTCGGCAGGTGAAACGGACCACACCCGAGTCCCGAAGACGCCGAAGAGCGCGGTTGGCCGCGCCCTTGTTCGCCGCCGTCGTGTCCATGAGCGCGTACTGCCTGGCCATGGCGATCCAGGGGACGTACCCCTTCGGCGGCCGGTCCCGCGCGGTGAATGATCTCGGCAACCAGTTCGTGCCGTTCCACGCCCATCTCCGGGACCTGATGCACGGCGACGCGAGCGGCGACCTCGCGTTCAACTGGTCCAGCGCTTACGGCACGCCATTCCTCGCCGACTTCTTCACCTATTTGATGAACCCGTTCTCGTGGCTGGTCGGGGTCTTCCCCCGGGACGCCGTCGAGTTCCCTGTGTTCCTCGTCACCTTGTTCAGCCTCGGGCTCGCCTCGGCGTTGATGACCGTATTCCTCGGCCGTATCCACGAGGGCAGTCCCTGGCTGCGCGCGCTGCTCGCCGTCGGCTTCGGCCTGAGCGCCTGGATGATCTCGGACGGCTTCTCCGACCCCATGTGGATGTGGGGCCTGGTCGCCGTCCCGGTGATGGGCATCGCCTACGACTGGTGCCTGGGCCGCCGGCGCTGGGTGCTCGGCGCCCTCCTCGTGACCGTCTGCTGGGCCGGCAACTTCTACACCGCCGCCATGGCCACCATCGGCATGGGCCTGGTCCTGCTCGTACGGGTGCTGCTGGACGAGCGCCCCGCCGGGGAACGCCTCCGCGTCCTGGCGCGCGCCGCCTCCATGACCCTCACCGGAGTGCTGCTGGCCGCGCCCGTGCTCACGGTCAGCCTCAAGGCGAGCAAGCTGTCCCAGCCCGCCCCCGAGGCCCTCTACAAGGGGCCGCCGCCGATCAACGGCTACCTGGCGCACCTCTTCCCCGGCGGGCTCGTCGGACGCGTGCCCCACATCTCCGTCGGCATGCTCTGCCTGCTCCTCGTCGCGACCTACCCGTTCATCGCCCGGGTGCCGCTGAAGGAACGGATCGCCTGGCTGGGTCTGACCGCGGCGGTGGCCGCCTCCCTGGTCTGGAAGCCCACAATCCTGCTCTGGCACGGCCTCGCCATGCCCAACGGCAGCCCGTACCGCGCCTCGATCGCCCTCACCGCCGTGCTCGTGTGCGTCGCCTGGCTGGCGCTCGCCCGCCGGCCCCGCCCCGCGGAGCTGCTCCGCGGCGCCGCCATGGTCCTCGTCCTGGCCGCGGGTGTGAGCACCACCACGTACATGAACCGGGGGCACGGCCCCTGGATCCTCGCCGCCGGCGGACTCGTCTTCCTGGCTCTGCTCCTCGCGCTGCACCGCTTCGGGCAGGACCGCAGGGTGCGCCGGGGTCTGACCGTCGCTCTGGCCGGAGCCGTCTTCCTCTCCTCGATGTACACCGTCCTGTCCACCACCCAGATCCGCGACGCGATGGCCTGGTGGAAGCCCAAGCGCACGTACGACCGCCAGTCGCTCGCCGCGTACGAGCAGCTGAAGGCGGCGGACGCGTGGCCCGCGAGCCGTACCGACCCGGGCCCGCACGCGTTCGCGAGCAACGACCCCATGCTGCTCGGCGGGCAGGGCGGCGGCTACTACAGCAGCTATCTGCCCGCGACGACCGCCGAGACCCTGCAGGGGCTCGGTGCCGGCTGGTTCATCGAGGGGCGGCACACGCGCAGCTTCAACGACCCGGTCAGCCGCGCGATCATGGGCGTGAGCAGCTACCTCGTCAAGGACGCCGGCCCCGCCGGATTCGTCCAGCGCACCGCCTCCGCACCGCCCCTGGTGACGCTGCGTCCCGCCGGGACACCCCTCGCCGGCACCATCCGTGACGCCGGCGTCTTCGCCCGCCAGGAGCGGGTGCTGGGCGCCCGGCTCTACGAAGTGCCCGCGTTCGTGCGAAGCGGCCACGGCAACAGCGACGGTGGCGGCGAGGGCGACGGCGACCGTACCTCCGGCAAGGACGGCGGCACGTCCGGCAAGGGCGGCGGCACGGCCACGCGCTACACCGCCGTCTGCACCCCGGGCACGGAGGCCTACTGGCACGCGCCCTGGCTGAGCGGGAAGGTCGAGGCGCTCGGCAGGACCGTCAAGGCCAACGGCAAGCACCCGATGACCAGCAACCCGCTGCTCTTCCTCGGGACCGTCCCCGCGGACGGCAGGATCGCGGTCACCCTCCGCACGGCCCAGGGCCACGTCATCCCTCAGAACCCCGTCGGCTGCCTCGACCGGGCGGCGCTCGACCGGGCCGTACGGCACCTGCGCGACACCGGCCCCGAGCGCGTCGAGGCCTCCGGCCACGGCATCAGCGCCACCTTCGTGCCCGGAACCACCGGCACCGCGGTCGTCTCGGTGCCCGCCACCTCCGGCTGGCAGTGCTCGGTCGACGGCGGCCCGGCGCGCACGCCCCGCACGCTGGGCGGGCTGATGGCCATCGAGCTGGGAGACGGCGCCTCGCAGCTGTCCTGCTCCTACCGCACCCCGGGGCTGCGGCTCGGCCTGGCGGCGAGCGCCGCGGCCGCGGCGCTGCTGCTGGGCGTCGCCGCGACCCACCTGATCCGTACTCGTACCCTTCGCTCGTCGTCCAGGAGTCAACGCTCATGATCAAGCTCTCCGTCGTTGTCCCCTGCTTCAACGAGGAAGCGGTGATCGACCAGTTCGACACCCGCATCCGCGAGGTCCTCGGAGCCCTGCCCGTCGAGTACGAGATCTGCTACGTCGACGACGGCAGCAAGGACGGAACGTTCCCGCGCCTGCGCGCCCTCGCCGCCGAGTTCGAGAAGGAGACCCGGTACGTCTCCTTCAGCCGGAACTTCGGCAAGGAGGCCGCGATGCTCGCCGGCCTGCGCGAGGCCAGCGGCGACGCCGTCGTCATCATGGACGCGGACCTCCAGCATCCGCCGGAGCTCATCGAGCGCATGCTGGAGCTCTACGAGCGGGGCCACGACCAGATCATCGCCCGGCGCACCCGCGAGGGCGACAAGAAGCTCCGCAGCGCGCTGAGCCGGCTCTACTACCGCGGCGTCAACAAGTGGGTCGACGTCGAACTGACCGACGGCGTCGGCGACTTCCGGATGCTCTCCCGCACGGCCGTCGACGCGCTGCTGTCGCTGCCCGAGTACAACCGCTTCTCCAAGGGCCTGTTCTCCTGGATCGGCTTCGACACCGTCACCTTCGACTACCAGAACGCCGCGCGCGAGGCGGGCGAGACGAAGTGGAGGTTCAGCTCCCTGCTCAACTACGGCATGGACGGGCTGATCTCCTTCAACAACCGACCGCTGCGCATCGCGATCTGGCTCGGTCTCGGGCTCACCGGCCTGGCCGCGCTGTACGCGATCTGGATCACCGTCGCCGCCCTCACCCAGGGCGTCAGCGCGCCCGGATACGTGACCCTCGTCGCGATCATCGTGGGTCTCGGCGGCGTCCAGATGATTATGCTGGGCCTGATCGGCGAGTACATCGGCCGCATCTACTACGAGACCAAGCGCCGGCCGCACTTCCTGGTCAAGGAGACCCACCGCTCCAAGACCCGCCGCCCGATCGCCGGCAGCGCCTACACCGCCGGCCGCACGGACGGCCGAGTCCGCGTGGTGGCCACCGAACGGGAGATGTGATGCGCGGTCAGCTCGGCCAGATCGTCCGCTTCGGCCTGGTCGGCGGGATCAACACGGGGACGTTCTACGGGTGTTATCTGCTGCTGCACCCCTGGATGCCGTACTTCGCGGCCTACTCCATCGCCTTCGTGCTGAGCATGATCGGCTCGTTCTTCCTCAACACGTACTTCACCTACCGCACCCGGCCCACCTGGAAGAAGTTCGCGCTCTTCCCGCTCACCAACGTCACCAACTACCTGGTGCAGAGCGTCGGCCTCTACGCGCTGGTCACGTGGGCCGGGATGGACGACCGGATCGCGCCGCTCGTCGCGGCCGTCGTCGCCATCCCGTTCACCTATCTCCTGTCGAGGAAGATCCTCGTGCCCGGCGGCCGGAAGGCGCGGAGCGGCGCCGACGGGGACGCCGAGGCCGCCTCGGACCCCGTCGTCACCCGCTGACGGACGACCTCCGCCGACCCCGCCCGTCCGTTCCATCCACCGGAATGGGCGGGCGGCGGCCGTCCCGGCTCGCGTAGATTGCGCATGACATCCGAATGAGGACGACGCAGGTGACGGCGGTACAGGTGACAGTGGCAAGGCAGTACGTGACGGAAGCCCGCAGGATCGTCGTCAAGGTCGGCTCGTCCTCACTCACCACCGCCTCCGGCGGCCTCGACGCCGACCGGGTCGACGCCCTCGTCGACGTCCTCGCCAAGGTCCGCAGCGGCGGCGAGAAGGAGATCGTGCTGGTCTCCTCCGGCGCCATCGCCGCCGGTCTCGCGCCGCTCGGCCTCACCCGCCGCCCCAAGGACCTCGCCCGCCAGCAGGCCGCCGCCAGCGTCGGCCAGGGCCTCCTCGTCGCCCGCTACACCGCCTCCTTCGCGCGCTACGGCGTCCGGGTGGGACAGGTGCTGCTCACCACCGACGACACCAGCCGCCGCGCCCACTACCGCAACGCCTACCGGACCCTCGACCAGCTCCTCGCCATGGGCGCCCTGCCCGTCGTCAACGAGAACGACACCGTCGCCACGGACGAGATCCGCTTCGGCGACAACGACCGGCTCGCCGCCCTCGTCGCCCACCTCGTCCGCGCCGACCTGCTGGTCCTGCTCTCGGACGTCGACGGGCTCTACGACGGCGACCCGTCCAAGCCGGGTACGTCGCGGATCGCGGAGGTCGCAGGACCCGAGGACATCTCACATGTCGAGATCGGGTCCGCCGGCAAGGCCGGGGTCGGCACCGGCGGCATGGTCACCAAGGTCGAGGCCGCCCGGATCGCCGCTGCCGCGGGCATCCCCGTGGTCCTCACCTCCGCCGTCCGCGCCGCGGACGCCCTGGCCGGCCGCGACACCGGCACGTACTTCCACCGCACCGGCCGCCGCTCCGCCGACCGGCTGCTCTGGCTGGCCCATGCCTCCACCCCGCAGGGCCACCTCACCCTGGACGAAGGAGCCGTACGGGCCGTCGTCGAGGGGAAGAAGTCGCTGCTCGCCGCCGGGATCGCCGCCGTCGAGGGGGAGTTCGTCGCCGGCGACCCGGTGGAGCTGCGCGACACCCACGGCCGGGCCGTCGCCCGCGGGCTCGTCAACTTCGACGCCAAGGAGATCCCCCGGATGCTCGGCCGCTCCACGCCCGAGCTCGCCAGGGAGCTCGGCCCGGAGTACGACCGGGAGGTCGTCCACCGGGACGACCTGGTCGTCGTCCAGCCCTGATCGAGGCGGTGCGGGGAAACGGCTGAAACTCCGGCCATCCGGTAGAGACCTTTACCAAAACCGCCCCACGTGCCGCCCCGGGCTGGTCAACTTTGTCTCGGGGGTAAGACAAGGCGGGGCACAGCACCACACGCATCAAACAGGAGGCCGCCGGTGAGACGAGCGCGCCCAGGGGCACCGCCCCGCGGGACTGCCGAACGCGCCCTGACCAGTGTCGAGGCCGGAGCCGACTTCGACGAGGGCCAGGACACCGAGACAGCTGAGGCACGCAGCGAGGAGCAGCGGGTGGTGGTCGCCTCGAAGCTCTGGCACATCACCCTCAGCGTCTCGGGGGCCGAGACCCCGCTGAAGGAGGTCAGGCGTGGCCTCGAGCAGCTGGCCCACGACCATCCTTTCCTGCTGACCAGTCGCTATGCCAATGATCACGCGGAGATCCGCTACTGGGAAGAGGCCCGTGACCTGCACGATGCCGCGGCGGTCGCGCTGCGGCTGTGGGGCGAGCACCGGCAGAGCGCCAAGCTGCCGCCCTGGGAGATCGTCGGCCTCGAGGTCATCGACCGTGAGACGTACCACCAGCGCATCGCCGAGGGGTACGGCCCGCCGCCGGCCGCCCCGGTGGGCGTCCACCCGTACTGAGCGCGGGCGCGGGTCCGGACGAATGCTGAGCGCGGGCGCGGGTCCGGACGTCGGGAGATGTCTCGGAGTACGGGATACGTGAGGGATGTCCGCAGAGGTGCCAGTACCCTGCGGGCATGACCTCGCTCACGCCCCTCGACAACCTGTCCCCGGTCGCCCGGGCCGCCTACCGCGCCCGCGCCGCCGCCGCCGAAATCGCGCCACTTCCGCGCGCGGCCAAGGACGACGCCCTGCTGGCGATCGCGGACGCCCTCGAGGTCCGCACGGCCGAGATCGTCGAGGCCAACGCCGAGGACGTCAGCCGCGCCCGCGAGGCCGGGACCAGCGAGACCGTCATCGACCGGCTCACCCTCACCCCGGAGCGGGTACGCGCCATCGCCGCGGACGTCCGTGACGTGGCCGCGCTGCCCGACCCCGTCGGCGAGGTCGTCCGCGGCTCGACCCTCCCCAACGGGATCGACCTGCGCCAGGTCCGCGTCCCGCTCGGCGTCGTCGGCATCATCTACGAGGCCCGCCCCAACGTGACCGTGGACGCGGCCGCCCTCTGCCTGAAGTCCGGCAACGCCGTCCTGCTGCGTGGCTCGTCCTCCGCGTACGCCTCCAACACCGCCCTGGTGAAGGTCCTGCGCGACGCCGTCGGAGGCGCCGGCCTGCCCGCCGACGCCATCCAGCTCGTGCCCGGCGAGTCCCGCGAGTCGGTACGGGAGCTGATGCGGGCCCGCGGCCTGGTCGACGTCCTGATCCCGCGCGGCGGCGCCTCCCTGATCCGTACCGTCGTCGAGGAGTCCACCGTCCCCGTCATCGAGACGGGCACCGGAAACTGCCACGTCTACGTGGACGCCCAGGCCGACCTCGACATGGCCGTCGACATCCTGATCAACTCCAAGGCCCAGCGGCCCAGCGTGTGCAACGCCGCCGAGACCCTCCTGGTCCACCAGGACATCGCGGACGCCTTCCTGCCCCGGGCCCTGGCCGCCCTGGCCGACGCCGGTGTCACCGTCCACGCCGACGAGCGGGTCCTCGCCCACGCCGAGGGCTCCAAGGCCACCGTCGTCCCCGCGACCCCGGAGGACTGGGAGACCGAGTACCTCTCCTACGACATCGCCGCCGCCGTCGTCGACTCCCTCGACAAGGCCGTCGAACACATCCGGCTCTGGTCCTCCGGCCACACAGAGGCCATCGTCACCACCTCGCAGGCCGCCGCCCGCCGCTTCACCCAGCTGGTCGACTCCACGACGGTCGCCGTCAACGCGTCCACCCGTTTCACCGACGGAGGCCAGTTCGGCTTCGGCGCCGAGATCGGTATCTCGACGCAGAAACTGCACGCACGCGGGCCGATGGGCCTGCCGGAGCTGACCTCGACGAAGTACATCGTCACCGGCGACGGTCACACGCGGTAACCCCCGATTCCCCCGTTCGGCCCCGCTCCCGCGGGGCCCCGGGACCCCGGACGGGCAGGGATAGTTCGCACTCTCCCTGCCCAAAACCACCTTCCACGTCTACTCTGAAAAGCGTGCCGGACGACGTGGGGGGCAAGCCGTTCCCGGACGGCGGGGACCCTGAGAACTCTGTCGACCGCGGAGGCGCCGACGAGGACTTCGCCACCGTGGTGTTCGACGAGGACTTCGTACGGGCCGCCGAGGTCCATGAGCCGACCGCTGTGGAGCGCCTCCTCGCGGCCGCGCAGGCGCGCGCCGAGGCCGAGGCCGCCCGCGCCAGGGCCGGCGGAGGCCCCGGCGACGACGAGCTCCACGAGAACGGCTACGACCCCTCCGACCCCTTCGCCGGCCCGTACGGCGAGGAATACGACCCGGACGACCCCGACGACGACTCCGGGCCGTACGGACGCCACGGCGGCGCCCTGCGCCCCTACCGGGGCAGCGCCCGCTGGCACCGGCCGGTCGCCTGGGTACTCGCCCTGGTGATGGGCGTCGGCATGGTCGCCCTCGCCTTCACCGCGGTCTACCGCGGCGCCTCCGCCAACCGCCAGGACCAGGTCCCGGCCCCCGCCACCACCGGCATCGACAAGCCGCGCGCCGTCCCTCCCGCCGTCACCGCGCCCTCGGCCTCCGCCGAGTTCTCCGCGCCCCCCGTCTCCGCCGTTCCGCGCACTCCCTGAGCCCCCGGGCGGGCGCGAACGCCCGGCGTCGGAAATCTTCGGAACTTGTCGTGTACCTGGGCGTTTACCGGGGCTCCGGCAGACCTACTCTGAAGGTATGGCAGGGCGTGGCGACCCGCCTGAGGGGCCCGTACCCGACCCCGGCGGTGGTGAGGACGAGTACCGATCCGTCGTCTTCGACGAGTCGTTCGTCCGCGCTGCCCGGCTCCAGGAGTTCTCCGCCGAGGAGCGGATGGGCGAGCACTCCCAGGCCGTACGCTCCCGCTCCACATGGGAGGCCCGGAGCGGCTCCCGCCAGGCCTTCATGCTGGTGCTGCTGATCCTCCTCGCCTTCGGAACGGCCATCTACCTCGGCGTCCGCAACCCCTACCAGCCCCCCGTCGACCAGCGGGCCGAACCGCTGCGGATCACCATGGTCCCCCTCGCCCCGAAGGGCCCGGTGGCGGGTGGCGAGCCCGCCCAGCTGTTCGCCCACAGCCCCGCCGCCGAGTACCGCACCGGCGCCGCCGGCATCAACCTCCCGTCCGTCGGACGCACCACCCACTTCTCGGAGAGCCAGGTGGTCACGGCCCTCACCATCGCCAAGGACTACCTCGTGGCCTCCTCCCTGGAGCCCGAGGTGCTGTCGGGCGCGACCGTCCGCCCCGCCCGGCTGCTGCTCGACCCCGACCAGCTGGCGCAGTTCGACCGGAGCGTCGAGTCCTCGCTCGACGACGGCCGCCACGCGGTGGCCGGCTGGCTGGTGCGGTTCGACCCGGACGAGGTCGCCCTCGCGGACACCACGGTCCGCGTCCAGGGCACCCTCCGCTTCGCGGAGACGGGCGCCGACATGCTGGAGGTCACCGCGGACCACACCTTCACCTACGCCCTGCGCCCCGCCGCCTCGGGCGCCGGTCCGGTGAGCCAGGCCTCCCTCTTCACCGTCCACCGCGAGATGCACTTCCGCTTCGACCGGGAGGACCTGCGGATGCACCGCGCCGAACTGCTGACCAGCACCGTTCAGGCCGGTCCGCAGGCCTGCGCCGCCGACACCGACGGGGCCCTGCGTCCGCTCCTGGCGGGCGAGCGGGCCTCCGCCGCCGGCGGTCCGGCGGTCACCGACCCGTATGCCACGGGCCGGCCCGCCGTCTCCTCGCTCTGTGGAACCCTCTCCCCGAGCGCTCAGCCCTCGCTCTGACCGAAGCCGCTGCCGCTCTCGGCGCTGCCGGCGCTGCCGCTCCCGCCGCCCGTGGTGCCGCCGTCGCTCCGTGAGGCCCCGCCGCCGAACCGGCTGCGCAGCTTCCCGCCGAGGTCGCCAGCAAGGTCGCCCGCGCCACCGGCTATGTCGCCGACCAGCTTCATCAGCGGATCCTTGCTCGTGCGCACCGATTCGGCGTAATGCCCGGCGGATTCCCTGAAGGAGTCGGTCACCGAGGTGTCCTTGTCCTCCGAGCGCCGCGGGTAGTGCCCGTCCATGATCCGCTGGTAGTCGCGGGTCTCGGACCACTTCTTCAGCTCGGCCGCCCGGACGGTGGTGAACGGGTGCGTGCGCGGGAGCATGTTGAGGATCTTCAGGACGGAGTCGCGCAGGTCGCCGCCCTTCTCGTACTCGTCGGCCTGGGCGAGGAACGCGTCCACGTTCATCTCGTGCAGATGGTTGCCGCCGGCCAGCTTCATCAGGCCGCGCATCGAGGCCTGGAGATCCTGGCCGACCAGGAGACCGGCCCGGTCCGCGGACAGCTCGGACTTGCGGAACCACTCCCGCAGCGCCGTCACGATCGTCATGATCGCGACATTGCCCAGCGGGATCCAGGCGACCTTGAGCGCCAGGTTGGTGAGGAACAGCAGGATCGTGCGGTAGACGGAATGACCGGAGAGCGCGTGGCCGACCTCATGGCCGACGACCGCCCGCATCTCCTCCTCGTCGAGCAGCTCCACGAGGCCCGTGGTGACCACGATGATCGGCTCGTCCAGGCCGATGCACATCGCGTTGGGCTTCGGGTCCTGCGTGACGTACATCGGCGGGACCTTCTCCAGGTCCAGGATGTAACACGCGTCCCTCAGCATGTCGTTGAGGTGGATGAACTGGGCGTCGCTCACCCGCACGGAGTCGGAGAGGAAGAGCAGTCGCAGGCTGCGCTCGGGCAGCAGTCCGCTGAGTGCCTTGAAGACCGTGTCGAAGCCGGTGAGCTTGCGCAGGGCGACGAGCGCCGAGCGGTCCGCGGGATGCTCGTAGGCCCGTGAGGAGATGCCCGGGAAACGCTTGCGCCGCCTGCTCGGCACGTTCCCCTCGTGATGGTCGGCGCTGCCGCCGTTGTCGGCGTTGTCGGTCTTCTTGGTCATGGATGCCCCCTGTTCGTACGAGACCTGCTCGTCCCCCTGACGAATCCCAGCCTAGGCGCTGGGGCTACGGAGCGACGGAGCCTGTGGATATCTCGGGCACTGTGGACAACAACGACGACAACGACTGAGTCGGCGTGAGCGTGCCCGGAAGCCCCGCATACGATGTGCGCGAAGTCTCCGCTCCCACCCCCGATCGATAGGTCCTGTTGAAGATGAGCCTCCACAGCACCGCCGCCAACCTGGTCACGCTCGCCGAGGGCGCCGAGCACGGCGGCAACCACGACAGCCTCAGCCCTTACCTCACTGGTTTCGGCGCGCTCGGTGCGCTGCTTCTGCTGCTGTGGATCACCACCCGTTTCAACCGCGACCGCTGAGCCGGCGACCGCAGAACGGGTGCCCGCTGCCGTGCCAGTAGGCTCTGCACGCATGGGAGAGCAGGAAATGCCTACTGGCGGGCGCGGCAAGCGCCGACTCGGCGTGATGGGCGGAACGTTCGACCCGATCCACCACGGGCACCTGGTGGCCGCCAGTGAGGTGGCCGCCCTGTTCCACCTCGACGAGGTGGTGTTCGTGCCGACCGGGCAGCCGTGGCAGAAGAGCCACAAGGCCGTCTCGGCCGCCGAGGACCGCTATCTGATGACGGTCATCGCCACGGCGTCCAACCCGCAGTTCTCGGTCAGTCGTATCGACATCGACCGCGGCGGACCGACCTACACCATCGACACCCTGCGGGACCTGCGCTCCCTCAACAGCGACTCGGACCTCTTCTTCATCACCGGGGCCGACGCGCTGTCGCAGATCCTCACGTGGCGCGACGCGGAGGAGCTCTTCTCCCTCGCCCACTTCATCGGCGTCACCCGCCCGGGCCACGACCTCACGGACGACGGACTTCCCAAGGGCGGGGTCTCGCTCGTCGAGGTTCCCGCGCTCGCGATCTCCTCCACCGACTGCCGGGCGAGGGTCGCGCAGGGCGACCCGGTCTGGTATTTGGTCCCGGACGGTGTGGTGCGCTACATCGACAAGCGCCAGTTGTACCGCGGCGAGTGAGCCTCGGAGAGGGGCACCGGTGAACGATCAGAACCCGTACGACCCGTACTACCCGCAGCCGCAGATCATCGGCTACGACGAGTACGGGCAGCCGGTGTACCAGCAGGTCCCACCGCAGGCACAGCAGCAGTACGACCCGTATGCCCAGCCGCACCAGCAGCAGTCGCAGCCGCACCAGCAGCGGCCTCAGCAGCCTCAGCAGCAGGGATACGGCTACGACGCCTACGGGCGGCCCATCCAGCCCCAGGCGCCGCAGCAACCCCAGGCACCCCAGCAGCCGCAGTACGACCCGTACGGGCAGCAGCAGGGGTACGACCCCTACGCCTCGTACGACACCGGGCAGCAGTGGGCCGTCCAGGGCGAACCCGGACGCGCGGCCGCGCCCGCTCCGGCCACCCCCGCCGCCCCGGTGGCCGCCCCCGCCGGCGTGCCCGGCCCGCGCCCCGCACCGGACGGCGGCGGCGACGGCCGGGACTACCGCACCGAGCAGTTCTCGTTCATCGAGGAGCCCGACGAGGACTCCGAGGACGTCATCGACTGGCTGAAGTTCACCGAGAGCCGCTCCGAGCGGCGCGAGGAGGCCAGGCGCCGCGGCCGCAACCGGGTCGTCGCCCTGGTCGTGGCCGTCGTCCTCGCCGCCGTCGGCGGTGTCGGCTACCTCTGGTACGCGGGCAAGCTCCCCGGGATCTCCGGCGAGGAGCAGAAGCAGAACACCGCGACCGGCCCGCAGAAGCGGGACACCATCGTCGTCCATCTCCACGACCTCAAGGGCGGCGGCACCTCCACCGCCCTGCTGGTGGACAACGCCACGACCAAGCAGGGCAGCACCGTCCTGCTCCCCAACGCGCTCTCCGTCGCCAACGACGAGGGCTCCGCCACCACACTCGCGAAGTCCGTCGAGGACGACGGCTCCAGCGGCACCCGCGAGGCGATCGGCAACCTCCTCGGCACGAAGATCACCGGCACCTGGCGGCTCGACACCCCGTACCTGGAGAACCTGGTCGAGCTCGTCGGCAACATCGACCTCACCACCGACACCGCCGTGCCCAGCGACAAGAAGGGCGAGGAGCCACTCGTCACCAAGGGCGAGAACCAGACGCTCGACGGCCGCGCCGCCGTCGCGTACGCCACCTACCGCGGGCCCGGCGAGGCCGAGGCCAAGCAGCTCCAGCGCTTCGGCCAGGTCATGTACGGGGTGCTGCGGAAGATGTCCGACGACCCCAAGGCCGCCACGATCACCGTCGAGAGGCTCGTCCAGATTCTCGACCCCTCCCTGCCGGAGAAGGATCTCGGCGCCTCGCTCGCCAAGCTGGCCGAGCACGCCAAGGTGGGGGACTACAAGACGGCGCTCCTCCCGGTGGAGCAGGACGGCTCGCTGAACGAGGGCGCGGCCGACAGTGTGGTCAAGGACATCCTCGGCGGCAAGGTCAGCGCCCCCGAGCAGGGTGGCGCGGTCCGCGTCTCACTGCGCGACGCCACCGGCAAGGACGCCACCGAGGCCGCCAGAGTCGTCCTGATCAACGGAGGCTTCTCCTTCGTGGGCGGCGCCAAGGCGCAGACCGAGGCGACATCGCAGGTTCTCTACGGTGACGACGCCCAGAAGGCGACCGCGAGTGAGGTGGCCAAGACCCTGGGCCTGCCGGACAGCGCGGTCAAGAAGGGCAAGGCCGCCGGAAACGCCGACGTCACGGTCGTCCTGGGCGAGGATTACAAGATCCCCGGGGGCAAGCAGTGACCTGCTCGTAATGGTTTGCGGGGCGGTCGGCGGTACGTGAGACCCTTGATGTGTCTCTGACCGCCGACGAAAGCCTGCTTGTGACCGCCACGGATCGTTCCATCGAGCTCGTCAACGCCGCCGCCCAGGCGGCGGCCGACCGGCTCGCGCACGACATCATCGCGTACGACGTCAGCGATGTGCTGTCGATCACCGACGCCTTCCTGCTCGCCTCCGCACCCAACGACCGCCAGGTCAAGTCGATCGTCGACGAGATCGAGGAGCGGCTCAACAAGGAGCTCGGCGCCAAGCCGGTGCGCCGCGAGGGCGACCGCGACGCCCGCTGGATCCTCCTGGACTACGTCGACATCGTCGTCCACGTCCAGCACAGCGAGGAGCGGGTCTTCTACGCCCTGGAACGGCTGTGGAAGGACTGCCCCGAGCTGTCTCTGCCCGAGGACGCCCTGAAGACCCGCGGCAAGGCCGCCGAGCACGCGGCGCTGACCGGCGCCGACGGGACGGACGGTGAGCTGAGCTGAGCGCCACCAAGGGCGGCAGCGGCCGCCGTATCGTCCTGTGGCGTCATGGCCAGACCTCCTGGAACCTGGAGCGCCGCTTCCAGGGCTCCACGGACATCGAGCTGACAGAGACCGGCGTCGCCCAGGCGCGCCGGTCCGCCCGGCTGCTCGCCTCGCTCAAGCCGGACGCGATCGTCGCCTCCGACCTGAAGCGTGCGGCGGCCACCGCCGCCGAGCTGGCCGCGATCACCGGCCACCCCGTCGCGCACGACTCCGCCCTGCGCGAGACGTACGCGGGGGAGTGGCAGGGGCTGACCCACGACGAGATCGTGGCGCGGTACGGCGAGCAGTACGCCGCCTGGAAGCGCGGCGAGCCCGTGCGCCGGGGCGGCGGCGAACTGGAGACCGAGGTCGCCGACCGGGCCGCCCCGGTGGTCCTGGACCACGCCGACAAGCTGCCCGAGGACGGCACGCTCGTCGTGGTCAGCCACGGCGGCACGATCCGCACCACCATCGGCCGGCTGCTCGGCCTGGAGGCGCACCACTGGGAGGGCCTCGGCGGGCTCTCCAACTGCTGCTGGTCCGTCCTCGGCGAGGGCGCCCGGGGCTGGCGACTCCTCGAGCACAACGCCGGCACGCTGCCCGAGCCGGTCCTCGGAGACGACGACTGAGCCGCTGTCGGACCCGGATTTCACTTTCCGGCAGGTCACAGGCTAAAGTTCTTCTTGTTCGCAGCGCGGAGCGCGAAGAACACGAGGGGCTATAGCTCAGTTGGTAGAGCGCCTGCATGGCATGCAGGAGGTCAGGAGTTCAATTCTCCTTAGCTCCACAGTCACCGAATCCCGTCCCCACCAGGGGGCGGGATTCGTCGTTTCGTCAGTCCCCCCGCAGCCTCTCGATCGCGCGGCGGCTCTCCTCGTCGTTGGGCGTGTACGCCACGATCCGGCACTCCGGCATTCCGTTGATGGACAGCGACACCGAGGTCATCCGGACCTCGCCCACGAGGTCGTGCCGGAAGGTCTTCACCCGGGTCCCGGGCGGCACGACGTCCCCGCTCCGCCAGAGCCGCTCGAACTCCGGGCTCGCCTCCGAGAGCCGCCGGATGAACGACTCCCAGGCGGGCTCGCCCACATGGCGTCCGTAGGCACCGCGCGTCTGGGCCACCATCAGGGGCAGTTCGAGGCGCTTGTCGACCACGGGACAGGCCGGGTCGGGGATGGTGAAGAGCGTCCACAGCACATTGCGTATGCCGAGCGGATTGCGCACCGGGTCGTGCGCGGAGGGCAGGAACAGCGCCTCGTACGTGGAGTTGGTCGCCAGCACGTCGTACCGGCTGTTGTAGACCACCGCCGGGTGCGGGGCGAGGGCGTCCAGGATGCCCTGTATCTCCGGACTGACCACCTCCACGTCCACGGCTCCGTGGTCCGGCGCGAACGGCACCTCCGCCAGGTGGTACAGGTGCTCGCGCTCGGGACGGTCCAGCCGGAGCGTGCGGGCCACCGCGTCGAGCACCTGGGAGGAGGCGTTGATCGGACGGCCCTGTTCCAGCCAGGTGTACCAGGTGACACCGACGCCGGAGAGCTGGGCGACCTCCTCGCGGCGCAGACCGGGCGTGCGGCGGCGCAGGCCGGGCGGCATGCCCACGTCCTCAGGGGTCACCCGGGCCCGGCGGCTGCGCAGGAACGCGGCCAGTTCGAGCCTGCGGCGCCGCCGTGTCGGTGCTGCCATAGTCGTCACACCCCCATGGTCGAGTCCCCGTGCCGCCGTTGCCAGGTGGTGTCAGTACCAGCATCAGCGGGCTCTCGTTACCCGTATCGAATCGTCGTCACGCTGCGGGACATGACGACGACCACAACACGTCCCGTACTCAGTAAAGACGGTGGCACCGACAGTCGGCCGCGGCTGCTGCTCGCCGTGGTGCTCGCCGCGCAGTTCATGGCGCTGCTCGACGTCTTCATCGTCAACGTCGCCGCCCCCACCATCCGTACCGAACTGGCCGCCTCCGGAGCCGGACTTCAGCTCGTCATCGCCGGATACACCATCACCTACGCGGTGTTGCTCATCACCGGCGCCCGCCTCGGAGACCGGCTCGGCCACCGGCGGACGTACCTCGCCGGACTCGCCGTCTTCACCGGGGCCTCGCTCGCCTGCGGGCTGGCCGCGGGAACCGGCCAGCTGGTCGCCTTCCGGCTCGTCCAGGGCGCCGGAGCGGCCCTGATGATCCCCCAGGTGCTCAGCCTCATCCAGCGGAACTTCGCGGGGGAGGGCCGCGTCCGCGCGCTCAGCGCCTACGCCGCCGTGCTGGCCACCGGCGCCGCCGCCGGACAGGTCGCGGGCGGCATCCTCGTCAGCGCGGATCTGTTCGGCAGCAGCTGGCGGCCGGTCTTCCTCGTCAACGTCCCCATCGGTCTGGCGCTGCTGGCCCTGGGCGCCCGGGTGCTGCCGCGCGACGCCCGCACCGAGCCCGAGCGCGCCCGGCCCCTCGACCTGCCCGGACTGGTCCTGCTCGCCGCGGCCGTCTCGCTGCTCACCGTCCCCCTGGTCCTCGGGCAGGAGCAGGACTGGCCGCTCTGGTCCTGGATCTCGCTCGCGGCCTCCGTGGCGGTCTTCGCGGCGTTCACCGCCTACGAGTCGCGGCTCGCCCGACGCGGTGGCGCTCCGCTCATCGCCCCGCGCGTCCTGCGTATCCCCGGCATCGGACAGGCCGCGTTCCGGATCGCCGTGGCGATGGCCGTCAATGCCGGCTTCCTGTTCACCCTCACCCTGCACCTGCAGGGAGGCCTCGGGCACAGTGCCCTGCGGGCCGGTCTGACCTTCGCGCCGGCCGCCGTGGTCTTCGGCGCGATCGGCCTGACCTGGCGTCGCTGGCCCGCCCGCGGACAGCGCTTCCTGATCCCGGGCGGATTCCTGCTCGCCGCGGCCGCCGCGTGGGCCATGGGCGGTCTCCTCGCGAACGGCGAGGCGGGCGGCTGGATGCTCTATCCGGCACTCGCCGCCATGGGCGCGGGGCTCTCGCTGGCCTTCAGCCCCGCCCTGACCGGCGCGCTGGCCGGCGTACGGCCCGAGGACGCCGCCGACGCCAGCGGTCTGCTCGCCACCGTCACCCAGCTCGGCCAGCTGATCGGCGTCGCGACATTCGGCACACTCTTCCTCGGCCGACTGCACGCGCCCGGGGTTCAGGCCTCCGCCGACGCACTGTGGGGATGCGCCCTCGCGCTGGCCGCCGCTTCGATCTTGGGCGCATCGGCCGGCCTGGTACGCCGAGCTCGCTGACCCTCTTGCGGGGCCATGGCAGAATCGGACGGCCGGAGGGGGACGAAGTTCCGGACGGGAGGGAATGTGCGATGGCCGCCAGCGGTGCCGAGGATGCCGAGACCGATGCCGTCGCCGGGCCGACCGTCGGCGACAACGGCGGAGTGTCCTATGCGCGCACGTCCTGCGGCCACAGCTGGAGCTGAGTGATGGGTGCACACAGGCGGAAGTGCGACTGGTGCGGCAGTGGGACGCCCATTGTCCGCGACATGGACCCGGTCAACACCGAGTACCAGTACTGGTGCGAGGAGTGCGCGCGGGCGCTGATCATAAAAGGCGACCCGATCGAGACCTACCGCGAGCTCGAGGGGGAGCCGATCTACGGACGGCTCCTGGACGAGCACTGCACCCTCAAGCGGTTCTACTCCTTCGCCACGGCCTGACGCCACCGCTGGAGGGCGTAGCCCAGGAACAGCGCTGTCACGGTCAGCGGATAGACCGCGGAGAGCAGCATCTGACCGGCGTTCTGGTCGAGTTCGGGGCGCCCCGGGTCGTGCGGCACCCACCACAGGGCGAACGAGGCGAAGGCCAGCGCCACCGCCGCCACCGTCCATCCCGGCCGCACGCGCTCGCGGCGGTCCACGAGCAGCACCAGCAGGGGGACGCACCAGACCCAGTGGTGGGACCAGGAGATCGGGCTGATCATCAGCGCCGTGATCGCGCAGGCGATCACGGCCAGGGCCTTGTCGCCGCGCAGCGCGGCCCGTACGGCGAGCACCATCGCCGCGCCACCGAGCAGGGCCGCGGCCGGCGCCCACCACATGCCGGGGTCGTCGGTGTGCATCAGCCGGGCCAGCACCCCGCGCAGCGACTGGTTGGCGGTCTCCTCGGCGAAGCCGACCCGGCCGGTCTCGAAGAGCGTCTCGGTCCAGAACCGCTGGGAGTCGTACGGCAGGATCACCGCGCTGACCAGCGTCGTCCCGAGGAAGACGGCGGTCGCCGTGGCGGCCGTGCGCAGCCACTGGTTCCAGCGGTCGTCCCGGCGCCACAGGAGCAGGCCTGCGGCCAGCAGGAGGACGACGAACAGGCCGGGTGTGAGCTTCACCGCAGTCGCCAGACCGATGCCGACGCCCGCCCAGCGGTTTCCCTCCCGGCGTGTGAAGTCCCACAGCACCGCCACCGCGATGAGCAGGTTGATCTGTCCGTACCGCAGCGTCGTCCAGACCGGCTCGCTCCAGACCACGACGGCTGCCACCAGGAACGTGAGCTGCCACAGTCGCGTACGCGAGAGGGAGGGGCGGACCAGCTGCAGCGAGAGCTGCACCAGCGCGATCACCAGGAGCAGGTTCCCGGCGGTGGCGAGCGTGCGCATCAGCGGGACGCTCACCAGCGTCAGCGGGACGAACAGCAGCCCGGCGAAGGGCGGGTACGTCATGGCGAGGTTCGCCGTGGTGGCGCGCATCGCGTAGAGGTCGCCGCCGGCCCGGACCGTCTCCCCCTCGGCCCGGTAGACCATCACGTCGAGCATGTTCACGTGGGCGAGGCGCTGCGCCACCCAGAAGGCTATGAACGACACGAGACAGGCCGCCGCGGCGGTGGCGAGAGGCCACTGGCGGGCACGGGTTCTGGCGAGCACGGACACGGTCACAGAGGGGGACCCTACCTGTCACCCTCGGACCGCCAGGGAAACGATTTGGTGATCCCCCGGGGAGCCGGTTAATGTTCTGTCTGTCGCCGCGGGGGGAACCCGGAACGGGGCGGACAGCAAGGGGCTATAGCTCAGTTGGTAGAGCGCCTGCATGGCATGCAGGAGGTCAGGAGTTCAATTCTCCTTAGCTCCACAGGAAGAAGAAGCGGATCATCCGAATCGGATGATCCGCTTCTTCGTTTTCAGCGGCTCAGGGGCTCAGGTGCGTCAACCCCGGCCGCTGCCCAGTGCCTTGCGGCCCGCGCCCGGCGGCAGGGCCGGCCGCTCCTGGGGCGCCTGCTCGACCCGGAGCGCCAGCGCGGGGCAGCGGCGCACGGCCCGCTGAGCCCGCCCCCGCAGATGCATCGGCACGGAAGCGTCGGCGAGCACCGGAAAGCCGTCAGGGCCCATCCTGATCAGCTCCGGCACGATGTCCGCGCACAGCCCGTGCCCTTGGCACAGCGTCCAGTCCACGGCCAGCTTCTCGCCGCTCGGAATCGACTCTTCCGCGTCCTCGTAACCCGGCGCGGGCAGCGGCAGGACCCCGAGGGTCGGCCGCCCGCAGCCGCCGTCGAGGACATGGGCGGCCAGATCGTCCGTGAAGGCCGAGAGCGTCGAGGCGAAGAAACGCGCCGAACCGTCCGGGTGCTTGCACGCCCCCCGGCCCTTCACCGCCTGGGTGACCTCCCGCAGCGCTTCGAGCGCGGCCGGACCACCCCCGTTCATCACGTCCGAAAGACCACCGGCCGCCGCGGGAAGACCGAGCCGGCACGGCCCGCACTGGCCGGCGGTCTCCGCCGCGAGCCAGTTCGCGACCCGCAGCGACTCCCCGAGCGGGCACGTCTCGGGACCGATCGGCAGGATCGCCCCCGCTCCCAGGGCGCCGCCGACGGCCGCCAGGGACGCGCGTGAGACGACGGCGTTGTCGACCCCGACCGAGTCGATCCAGTTGCCGTGGTACCCGCCCGTGAGGACGCCCTGGGGGAGTGGCGGGGCCCCCGCCAGCTGGAGGACGTACCGCAGCGGGACGCCTGTGGGCACCTCGACCACCATGGGGCGCGCGACCGCCCCTGAGATGGTCAGCATGACCGTGCCGGGCTCCGAGTCCAGACCGGTGTGGCCGTAGCGGTGCGGGCCGATCCGGGCGGCCACGGCGAGCTGCGCGAACGTCTCTGCGTTGGACAGCAGCGTCGGCGCACCGCCGACCCCCGACTCCGCCGCGCGCTCCCGCCGGCCGGCCGGCAGGGCGGGTCCGCCGCCCACCGCCCGGATCACCGCCGACGCCTCTCCGGAGACCATGCGCTCGGGAGTACGGACGACACGCGCGCGTAGCGCCTGTCCGCGCCGGTCGGAGAGCCCGCGTTCGGCGAGCGCCGACCGGATGGAGATCTCCGTGGAGTTACGGGTGACGGCCACGATCAGCGTCCGGGCACCGAGCGCCTCCGCGGCCAGCAGGGCCCCGTCCAGGATCAGGTGCGGGGCGCGGTTGAGCAGCACCGTGTCCTTGCGGCAGGCGGGCTCGCCCTCGCTGCCGTTGACCACCACCACGGGGCGTATCCCACGGCGGATCGCCGCCTGCGCGACGGCCCGCAGCTTGCGGCCGAACGGAAATCCGGCGCCACCGCGCCCGTTGAGGGATATCTCGTCCGCGAGCTGCGCGAGCCGCTCACCGCTCACCGGATCCAGCGGCCCGTGCACCTTCAGGTGCATGGCGAGACCGAGCCGCTCGACCAGGTCGAAGCCCTGGGTGAGCTGCGGCAGCCCGACCACGCGAACCTCGGGGACGTCGGGGAGCGGGGCGTTCACGGGCGGTCTCCTGCGGGTGCGGTCCAGGGCTCACCCGCGGGGGGTGGGCTGGTGTAGGTCGGCATCGGGGGTGAGGGCGCGGGCCAGTAGCCGGGTCGGGGAGAGGGGTCGGGTACGACGGGGAGCTCCTCGGTCATGGGGATGCGTTCGGCGAGCGGGGCGTCGCCTTCGGGGAGGTACGGGGCGGGGTCGGGCGCGGGCGCGGCCCGCGACATCGCGCGGTAGGCGGCCGAGAAGCCGGCGGAGAAGCCGGGGCCGGTGCGCGGGGCCGGGGGAGCCGACTCGTACGGCTGGGGAGCCGCCTCGAACAGCTGCTGGCGCGGAATGGGCGGGGGCGGGGACAGGGTCGGGCGGGTGGTGGGGCGGTCCAGCCACTCGGCTGACACGGTGGGGGGCTCGTAGCGGCTCTCCTCCGCCGCTTCCGCGGGGTCCTCGGGCCGGTCGGGCCTCTCGGACTCCTGGGTCTCCGCGCGGCCTTCCAGAGACATCAGGAGCCCCGCGAAACGGTCCGCGAGCGCTCGCTGCTTGGCGGCGGGCAGCAGCCGCAGGGACACGGCCGCGCCGACCGCGGTCAGCGCCAGGCAGTACAGGACGACGACCCAGGTGGCCGCCGGCCGTCCCGCGTACAGACCGTGCATCAGGGCGAAGCACCAGGCCGGGTACGCCAGCATGTGCAGCGGCCGCCAGCGGGCGGCGAACTGGCTGCGGCCCGCGAGCGTGCTGCGCAGGGCGCCGGTCGAGGCCGCGACGATCATGAGCAGTCCGGCGAGCGAGCCGAAGCCGATGAGCGCCGACGTGCCCGTGACGCCCAGGCCGAAGGGGATCAGCGCGCCGATCGGCTCGACATGGCCGAGGGAGACCTTGACCGTGCCGTGCAGCAGCAGAAAGCCCAGGGCGGCGACCGCGGTGGCGCGGTGGACGCCCTGGGCGAGCAGCCGGTGACGCGTGGAGAGCAGCAGTCGGTCGGTGGCTATCAGGCCCCAGGCGACCGACGCGGTCAGGGACACCAGCGACAGCACGCCGCTGGTGAAATCGAGCGCGGCCCGGAAACCGTCACTGCCGCCGATGGCGAGCAGCGGAATGATCACCAGTGCCGCGACCGAAAGCCCGCCCTGAACCGGCCGGCTCATACCGGTTCGCAGGGCGGGGGAAGAGCGGATCTTGCGATGAGGGTTCATGGGGGCGACTCCGAATGGTGCGGATAAGCGGTCCCGTTGCCGCATGCTAAGTCGCCCCATACCGGCTGGTAGGTGGTTTGCTCGTTTACGGGACGCGGGACCGCTTACTGACTCTGGGGTTGCCCCGGATAGAGGCGATACGCGGAGTAACCCGGGCGCCTCGGGCGCACGGCGAGGCGTGGCGCGGGCATCGTGGCGTGCCCGCCCGAGCGCGTGGGCCACGGGGCGGAACGTCGGTGCGGCCCGCTCGGGCCCTGCGGTACCCTGACGCCATGCGTGCCGTACGCCTCCTGCTTAGCGAGCCGCGCTGATCATTCCCGACGGATGAAAGATCCGGTCGGAATCGGCGCGGCGTCCCCTCCTGTGCGAGGGGATTTTTCATTTCGTGGCAGTGCAGTTCGCGGGCAGTGGGCAGAGACGATCGATGGAGCTTCAAGGATCATGAGCGAGATGAATTCGGCTGCCGAGACGGCGGCCCCGCATCGTTATACGGCTGCCATGGCCGCCGACATCGAGGCACGCTGGCAGGATTTCTGGGACGCCGAGGGCACCTACGAGGCGCCGAACCCGACCGGTGACCTGGCGGGCGATCCGGCGATCGCGGCCCGGCCCAAGAAGTTCATCATGGACATGTTCCCGTACCCCTCGGGCGCGGGCCTGCACGTCGGCCACCCGCTGGGCTACATCGCCACCGATGTCTTCGCCCGCCACCAGCGCATGACCGGCCACAACGTGCTGCACACCCTGGGCTTCGACGCCTTCGGCCTGCCGGCCGAGCAGTACGCCGTGCAGACGGGCACGCACCCGCGCGTGTCCACCGAGGCCAACATGGAGAACATGAAGGTCCAGCTGCGCCGGCTGGGCCTGGGCCACGACAAGCGCCGGTCGTTCGCCACGATCGACCCGGAGTACTACAAGTGGACCCAGTGGATCTTCCTGCAGATCTACAACTCCTGGTACGACGTCGAGGCGAAGAAGGCCCGCCCGATCGCCGAGCTGGTCGAGCAGTTCGAGAACGGCACCCGTGAGGTCCCCGGCTCCACGCGCGCGTGGAGCGAGCTGAGCGCCGCCGAGCGCGCCGACGTCCTGGGCGAGTACCGCCTGGCGTACGCCTCCGACGCGCCGGTCAACTGGTGCCCCGGCCTGGGCACCGTCCTGGCCAACGAGGAGGTCACCGCGGACGGCCGCTCCGAGCGCGGCAACTTCCCCGTCTTCAAGGCCAAGCTGAGCCAGTGGAACATGCGGATCACCGCTTACGCGGACCGTCTGCTGGACGACCTGGACGGGCTGGACTGGCCCGAGGCCATCAAGCTGCAGCAGCGCAACTGGATCGGCCGCTCCGAGGGCGCCCGCGTCGACTTCCAGGTCGGCGAGGCCGGCGCGATCACCGTCTTCACCACCCGTCAGGACACCCTGTTCGGCGCCACCTACATGGTGCTGGCCCCGGAGCACGACCTGGTCGAGAAGATCGTCCCGGACGCGTGGCCCGCCGGCACCCACGACGTGTGGACGGGCGGCCACGCCGGCCCGGCCGACGCCGTCGCCGCGTACCGCAAGCAGGCCGCCTCCAAGTCCGACGTCGAGCGTCAGGCCGAGGCCAAGGACAAGACCGGCGTCTTCACCGGCGCGTACGCGACCAACCCGGTCAGCGGCGAGCAGGTGCCCGTCTTCATCGCCGACTACGTCCTGATGGGCTACGGCACCGGCGCCATCATGGCCGTCCCCGCGCACGACACCCGTGACTTCGCCTTCGCGCGCGCCTTCGAGCTGCCCATGCGCTGCGTGGTGGAGCCGAGCGACGACCGCGGCACCGACCCGTCCGCGTGGGACGACGCCTTCTCCTCCTACGAGGCGAAGCTGGTCAACTCCGCCAACGGCGAGATCTCGCTGGACGGCCTGGGTGTCGTCGACGCCAAGGCGAAGATCACCGCCTGGCTGGCCGACCGCGGCATCGGCGAGGGAACGGTCAACTTCCGGCTGCGCGACTGGCTGTTCAGCCGCCAGCGCTACTGGGGCGAGCCCTTCCCGATCGTCTACGACGAGGACGGCGTCGCGCACGCGCTGCCCGAGTCGATGCTGCCGCTGGAGCTGCCCGAGGTCGACGACTACTCGCCGCGCACCTTCGACCCGGACGACGCCGACACCCGGCCCGAGACCCCGCTGTCCCGCAACGAGGACTGGGTCAACGTCACCCTGGACCTGGGCGACGGCCCCAAGAAGTACCGCCGCGAGACCAACACCATGCCCAACTGGGCCGGTTCCTGCTGGTACGAGCTGCGCTACCTGGACCCGAACAACTCCGAGAAGCTGGTCGACCCGGCCATCGAGCAGTACTGGATGGGCCCGCGCGAGGGCATGCCGACCGGCGGCGTCGACCTGTACGTGGGCGGTGCCGAGCACGCCGTACTGCACCTGCTGTACGCGCGGTTCTGGTCCAAGGTGCTGTTCGACCTGGGCCACGTCTCTTCGGCCGAGCCGTTCCACAAGCTGTACAACCAGGGCATGATCCAGGCCTTCGTCTACCGTGACGCGCGCGGCATCGCCGTGCCGGCGGCCGAGGTCGAGGAGCGCGACGGCGGCTACTGGTACCAGGGCGAGAAGGTCAGCCGCGTCCTGGGCAAGATGGGCAAGTCCCTGAAGAACGCCGTCACCCCGGACGAGATCTGCGCCGAGTTCGGCGCCGACACCCTGCGCCTGTACGAGATGGCGATGGGCCCGCTGGACGTTTCCCGCCCGTGGGACACGCGCGCGGTGGTCGGCCAGTACCGGCTGCTGCAGCGACTGTGGCGCAACATCGTCGACGAGTCGACCGGCGAGGCCACGGTCACCGACGCCGAGCCCGACGAGGACACGCTGCGTGCCCTGCACAAGGCGATCGACGGTGTCTCCCAGGACATGGCGGCGATGCGCTTCAACACCGCCATCGCCAAGGTCACCGAGCTGAACAACCACCTGACCAAGGCGGGTGGCGCGGTCTCGCGCTCGGTCGCCGAGCGGCTGGTGCTGCTGGTCGCCCCGCTGGCCCCGCACATCGCCGAGGAGCTGTGGCGCAAGCTGGGCCACACCGACTCGGTCGTCCACCAGGACTTCCCGGTCGCCGACCCGGCGTACGTCGTGGACGAGACCGTGACCTGCGTCGTCCAGATCAAGGGCAAGGTCAAGGCGCGCCTGGAGGTCTCCCCGTCGATCACGGACGCGGAGCTGGAGGCGCTGGCACTGGGCGACGCGAACGTGGTCGCGGCGCTGGGCGGCGCGGAGATCCGCAAGGTGATCGTCCGCGCGCCGAAGCTGGTCAACATCGTCGCCTGACGGCGCGCGGCGAGGCCCCGACAGCTCTGACGGCGGGGCTATGAGGGGTTTCCCCTACGGGCAGGTTGGGGGTTCCGATGGAACCCTCGGCCTGCCCGTTCCGTTTACGGTGGAAGAACAACAGCTGAGGTAAGCCGACCCACGCCGGAGGCGCGCACATGGAAGCCGCGATTGTGATCATGGCGCTGCTCTTCTTCGCCTTCGTGGCGCTGGGCGTGTACGCGACCGTGAAGGTGGTCAAGGCCGCCAAGCGCGGGGTCGACCGCACCATCAACCACGCCCGGCGCACGGTCGAGGACACGACCCTGCGCGCCAAGAGCTACGGCCAGGGTGGGGTCGCCGGCGAACTGGCCCACCTGCGGCTCTCCCTGCGCACCTCGATGCGCGCGACGCAGGACGCCCTGCAGGCGGGCGTCGTCGAGGACGCGTCGCTGAAGGAGTCGCTCGAACTGTTCCGGCGGCTCAGCGCCCACGGACACGAGCTGGACGAGGACCTCAAGCGCCTGGAGCGGGAGCCCGACCGGTCGAGGGTGGCCGCGCAGCTCTCCGCGCTGCGGGAGCGTACGGAGCGGATCACGCACTCGGCCGACTCGCTGCGCTGGGCGGCCAGGGACCGGGCCCAGAAGTTCGCGGAGGACGACCTCAGCTCGCTGAGCGCGCAGATCGACATGGAGGCGGGTGCGCTGCGCCACTGGTCGGGGGCCGCCGAGCAGGACCCTGCCTCGGGGGACTTCGCGTGGCCCGAGGCGGGCGCCGCCGCGCCGGAAGCAGCGCGGGAGCAGGTGTGGCCCGCGGAGGCGGAAGCGAACGCGCAGGCGCCTGCGGAGGCCGCCGGGCGCCCGGACGCACCGGCCCAGGGTCAGCAGCCGCCGCCGGCGATCACGGCGCGCGATCCGCGTCGGACCGCCTACCCGTGGGAGAAGTCGGCGCGGCCCGAGACCACCAACTGACGCCGCGCATCGCTCGGCGAGCGGGGGCCGGGCTGCCGTAGGGCGGCCCCGGCGGGTAACCTCCCGCTCATGTCCCGGCATGTCGCGATCGTCACCGATTCCACGGCCTACCTGCCAGCCCAGACGATGGAGCGGCACGGCATCACCGCGGTCCCGCTCACCGTCGTCATCGGCGACAGGGCGCTTGAGGAGGGGACCGAGATCTCGGCCCGCTCGCTGGCCCAGGCCCTCCAGAAGCGGCGGCCGGTGACCACCTCGCGGCCGGGCCCCGAGGTCTTCGCGGCGACCTATCGCGCCGCGGCCGAGGCCGGGGCGCGGGGCATCGTCTCGCTCCATCTCTCCGCCGAGTTCTCCGGGACGTACGACGCCGCCGTGCTGGCGGCGAAGGATGCTCCTGTACCGGTCCGGGTGGTCGACACCCGGATGGTGGGGATGGCGCTCGGCTTCTGCGCGCTGGCGGCCGCCGAGGTCGTGGACGCCGGCGGCTCGATCGACGAGGCGGTCGCCGCGGCCGAGAAGCGGGCCGCCGGGACCTCCGCCTTCTTCTACGTCGACACGCTCGACTATCTCCGCAGGGGAGGGCGGATCGGTGCCGCCCAGGCGCTGCTCGGCTCCGCGCTCGCGGTGAAGCCGCTGCTGCAGCTCGACGGAGGGCGGATCGAGCTGCGCGAGAAGGTGCGGACCGCGTCGAAGGCGATCGCCCGCCTCGAGGAGATCGCCGTGGAACGGGCCGGTTCCGGCACGGTCGACATCGCGGTGCACCATCTCTCCGCGCCCGAGCGGGCCGCCGCCCTGGCCGACCGGCTGCGGGAACGGGTACCGGGCATCGAGGAGTTGCAGGTCAGCGAAGTGGGCGCGGTCATCGGAGCGCACACGGGCCCGGGGCTGCTCGCTGTCGTGATCTCGCCCCACTGACGCATCGGATCCCTCGTGTGAGTGACGGGATTTTCCACAACTCGGCGCTTGTCCACTGAAATTGAGGCATCTCGGCAGGTTCGGACAGATGTGCCTACCGTCCTGTCCATGGCTCTTCGCACACATCTCGCAACACGTCACGCAACACGTCACGCAACGACGACCACAGCCGCGCCCTCGGTGAGGAGGGCGGCCGCGTCCAGCGGTCCGGGCCGCGCGCCCGGATCGGACGGGCGTACCCGCATCGGCGGACGGGGCTCGCCTCCCGCGCGAGCACGGCGGCGGGCGCGGGCGAGACACACCGTCGCGGCGAGCGGTGCCGCCGTACGGCGTCGAGGAGAGGCGCTGTTCCCGTCCGCGGCGCCGCCCGCCGTACCTCCACCCAGGGTGGAGTGGGGCGCCGCGGAGGTGGCGGTTCCACCCGGAGCGCGGGAGGAGGTGGCGGGGCCGGGGCGGTGGGAACGGCTGAGGCTCGCGCTGAGTGAACGGCTGCCGGTGTGGGTGCAGTCCAGGTGCGGCCTCGAACCGCGGACGCTGGCCGCCCTGGCCGTGGTCCTGGTGGTGGCCGCAGGCTTCGCCGGCCGGTACTTCTGGACCGGGCGGCCGGAGACCGTCCGGGCGCCCGAGATCGTACGCGCGGCGCCGCTGCCGGAGAGCGGGGCTTCTCCGGCGGTCTCGGCGGAGCCGACGGCAGGGGCGCCACCATCGGCGGTCGTGGTCGATGTGGGCGGCAAGGTGAGGCGGCCCGGAGTGCTGACCCTGCCGGCCGGATCGAGGGTCGCGGACGCACTGCGCGCGGCCGGAGGGGTCCGGCCGGGCACGGACGTCACCGGACTCAACCGGGCCCGGATCCTCATGGACGGCGAACAGGTCGTGGTCGGTCTGCCGGCGACGGCCGTCGGGGGCACGGCGGGTGCGGGTGCGAGTGCGGGGTCAGGGGGGCCGGCCGGTGGGCGGGCGGCTCCGCTGAGCCTCAACTCGGCGACGGTGGAGCAGCTCGACACGCTGCCCGGGGTCGGACCCGTTCTTGCGCAGCACATCGTCGACCACCGCACGGAGCACGGCGGGTTCCGGTCGGTCGCCGAGCTGCGCGAGGTCAACGGCATCGGCGAGCGCCGGTTCGCCGACCTCGCCCCTCTGGTCCGGCCGTGAGCGCGCCCGCCCCGCCCCACGGCGGACAGGAGGAAGGCCCGGCCGACCTCCGGCTCGTGCTGCCGGCGTTGGCGGCCTGGGGAGCGGCCGCGCTGGCGGTGGGCGCCACCGGGTGGTGGGTCTTCGCGGGAGTGCTCACCTCCACACTCGGCGCCGCGGTTCTGCTGGCGACGGTAGTGGCTCGGGGGTCACCGGCCGGGCGTGGGCTCAGGGCCACCGCGGGTGCGGCGGTGCTGCTCTGCGCGGCGGCGGGTGCCGCGTCGGGCGGGCTGCACGCGGCGGATCTGAGGCGCGGTCCGGTGCCGGGCCTTGCGGCCGAGTACGCACGGGCGGACGTGGAGGTGACGGTCACCTCCGATCCACGACTCACCCGGCCCCGGATCCGAGGCGACCGGACGGCTCCGGTCTCCGTCGTCCTGGACGGCGAGGCGACGCGGATCGAGGCGCACCACGGAGCGGTGCACCGGACCAGGACGCCGGTCCTGCTGATCGTGCCGGCCGGGGGAGCCCAGCGGGAGTGGCTGGGGCTGCTGCCCTCGACCCGGCTGAGGACGACAGCTCGGCTCGCACCACCGCTGCGCCCGGAAGACCGGTTCGCGGCGGTGCTGCGGGTCGACGGGGCCGGGCCACCACGGATCACGGGGCCGCCGAGCGCCGTGCAGCGCACGGCCGGGGAGCTGCGGGCAGGTCTGCGGCGCGCGACCGACGGTCTCGCGCCGGACGCCCGGGCGCTGTTGCCCGGACTGGTCGTCGGTGACACCTCCCGCATCGAGCCGGAGCTGAGCGACGCCTTCGAGGCGACGGACCTCACACACCTCCTTGCCGTGTCCGGGTCCAACCTCACGATCGTGTTGCTGCTTCTCATCGGCCGGCCGGGCGCCGCCATGCGGGCCGAGCGCGGCGGACTCGCGCCCCGGCTCGGGATCCCGTTGCGGTCGACCGCGCTGATCGGGGGAGGTCTCACGCTTGCCTTCGTCATCGTCTGCCGACCCGATCCGAGCGTGCTGCGGGCCGCGGCCTGTGGCGCGGTCGCCCTGCTCGCCATCGGTACGGGGCGCCGCAGATCGCTGATCCCCGCGCTGGCGGCCGCGGTGCTGATGCTCGTGCTCTACGACCCCTGGCTGGCACGGAGTTACGGCTTCCTCCTCTCGGTCCTCGCCACGGGGGCGCTGCTCACGATCGCGCCGCGGTGGAGCGAGGCGCTGCGGCGGCGCCGGGTGCCGGACAGGCTCGCCGAGGCGCTGGCCGCGGCCTTGGCGGCGCAGGCCGTGTGCGCGCCCGTGGTGGCGGTCTTCGCCGCCCGGGTGAGTCTGGTCGCGATCCCCAGCAACCTGCTCGCCGAGCTGGCCGTCGCCCCGGCCACGATCCTCGGGTTCGCCGCGCTCGCCCTGGCCCCGGTCTCGCTGCCGGCCGCCGAGCTGGTGGCGAGGATCGCGGCCTGGCCGGCCGGCTGGATCGCCGGCGTGGCCCGCACCGGTGCGGCGCTGCCGGGCGCCGAGGCCTCCTGGCCGGGAGGCTGGTGGGGCGGGCTGCTGCTGGCCGGGCTCTTCGGCCTGATGGCCCTGGGGGCGTGGAGGCTGCCGTACCGGCGGAGGATCGCCGTGGGCTGTGTCGTTCTGCTGCTGCTCGCGGTGGTGCGGCCGCCACCGCTGACCCGGCTGGTCACCGGATGGCCGCCGCCGGGTTGGGCGTTCGCGATGTGCCAGGTGGGTCAGGGGGACGCGACGGTGCTGTCGGCCGGCGGGGACACGGCCGTGGTCGTGGACGCGGGGCCCGATCCGGCGCTCGTGGACCGCTGCCTCCACGACCTCGGGGTCCGCCGGATCCCGCTGCTGGTCCTGACGCACTTCCATGCGGACCATGTCGCGGGACTGTCCGGGGTGCTGCGCGGCCGGACGGTCGGGGCGATCCAGACGACCGGGCTGGAGGAGCCCCAGGGGCAGGCGGCGTTCGTGCGGCGGACGGCCGCCGCGGCGGGGGTCCCCGTCGTACCGGCGGGGCCGGGGGAGCGGCGGCGCGTGGGCCCGCTGGAGTGGCAGGTGTTGTGGCCCCGCGTGGCTCCCGAGGCGGTGCGGGCGGAGGAGGCCGGGCCGAACGACGCCAGCGTGACGCTGCTCGTGCGGACTGCGGCAGGACTGAGCCTGCTCCTCCTGGGAGACCTCGAACCGCCCGCCCAGCAGGGCCTGTTACGGGCGTACCCCGCGCTGGCCCCGGTGGATGTGCTCAAGGTCGCCCACCATGGCTCCGCCCACCAGGACCCCGGGTTGATACGGGCGGTCCGGCCGAGGCTGGCGCTGGTGTCGGCCGGGCGCGACAACCCGTACGGCCATCCTTCGGCCCGGACGGTGCAGGCGCTGCGGGCCGGGGGAACGGAGGTGCTCCGGACGGACCGGGACGGAGCGATCGCGGTGACGGGGGCCGGCCAGGGGCTCGTGGCCGTGCCGAGAGGGGGTGAGGGGTGAGGATCCTTGTAAAGGAATCTTTCTAAAGATACCTTTACATCATGCCGGAGAACGAGACCGCAGCGACGCCCCCGGGCGCCGAGCAGCCCCGCAGCATCAGCCTCACGGACCCCCGGGCCCTGCGGGCGTACGCCCATCCCACGCGGATGGCCCTGGTCGGCCTGCTGAGGCGGAGCGGGCCGTTCACCGCCACCCGGGCCGCCGAGCTGACCGGGGAGTCGGTCGCCAGCTGCTCCTACCACCTGCGGATACTCGCGAAGTACGGGCTGGTGGAGGAGGCGTCGGGCGGCCGGGGCAGGGAGAAGCCCTGGCGGGCGACGGCCCGGTACACCGAATGGCCCAAGGACAGCGAGGACGCGGCGGTCGCGGAGGCGGCGGACGTACTGAGCGCCGCGGTCGCCGAGCGGTACTTCGAGCGGGTCCTGCGGGCCATGGAGGACCGGCACCGGCTGCCGCGGGAGTGGCGGGAGGCCGAGATGTTCGGAGACTCCCTCCTCTACCTCACGCCCGACGAGCTCGCGGCCTTCGGCAGGCGGATCGACGAGCTGCTGCGCCCCTACGAGGTACGCGAGTCCGACCCGTCCCTGCGACCGGAAGGGGCGCGGCCCGTCAGCGTCCTGCGCATCGCCTACCTGGACCGTGACATCCCCGACGAGGACGACGACCGTGAGGAGTGAGAGATGAGCGTGGCGGAACGCATACCCGCGCTGCTGCGCGAGAGATCCTTCCGGCGTTACTGGACCGGACAGACCGTCTCGCTCGTCGGGGACCAGATCTCCCTCATCGCGATTCCGCTCGCCGCCGTGCTCGTACTCGGCGCGGACGCCGCGGAGATGGGCTGGCTCAAGACCGCCGAACTCCTGCCCGCACTCCTGCTCAACCTCCCTCTCGGGGCCTGGGCGGACCGGCAGGCCCGGCGGCGGCGCGCCATGATCGCCGCCGACCTCGGACGGGCGGCGCTGCTGCTCACCCTCCCGGTCGCGTATCTGCTCGACGCTTTCACTCTCGGCCAGCTCTACGCCGTGGCCTTCGGGATCGGCGCGCTGACCGTCCTGTTCGAGGTCTGCAACACCACCGTGCTGGTGGCACTGGTCCCGACCGAGCGCTATGTGCAGGCCAACTCGCTGGTCAACGGCAGCCGTTCGATGGCCTGGCTGGCCGGCCCCGGGATCGGTGGTCTGCTCGTGCAGTTCCTCACCGCGCCCCTCGCCCTGCTCGCCGACGCCCTGACCTACCTGGCATCGGCCGGCAGTCTGGCCCGGATCAAGGCCGTGGAACCACCGCCCTCCCCGGTCCACAAGGGCCACTTCACCGAAGGGCTGCGCTGGGTTCTCCGGAACCGGTCCATGCGGGCGCTGTTCGCGGCCTCCGGCACGATCCAGTTCTTCAACTACATGTTCCACACACTGTTCGTGCTGTACGCCACGGTCGAACTGGGCCTGAGCGCGGGTGTTCTCGGCGCCGTGCTCGGCGCGGGAGCCGTCGGCGGGCTGATCGGGGCCGTCTGCAGCGGGGCGGTCGTACGCCGCTTCGGGATCGGTCCTTCCATCGTGGCCGGCTTTCTCGGCTTCACCCTGCCGCTGCTGCTGATACCCCTCGCCGAGGGCCCGACGCTCCTGGTCGTCGCCCTGCTGTTCGCGGCCGAGTTCCTCTCCTGTGTCGGCGTCATGGTCGTCGACATCGCGGCGGGATCGTTCCAGATGGCGCTGATACCCGACGCCGTCCGCGCCCGGGTGATGGGCGCCTACCCACCCTCAACCACGGATTCCGCCCGCTCGGCGCACTCGCCGGGGGTCTGCTCGGTACGGCCGTCGGGCTGCGCCCGACGCTGTGGATCGCCACCGCCGGAGCCGTACTCGCCGTACTGTGGCTGCTCCCGTCACCGCTGCCGCGCACACGCGAACTGCCGCCACGGGCCGAGGAATCCGAGGCTGTGCCCGTGGCTTAGCCCCGCCCAGCGGCTAGACCAGCCACGCGCCGTCCCGCATGAGCACACGCTCGGCCAGTTCGTTCTCCTCGCGCCACGCCTTCACGGACCTGGGCGTGACCCTGAGATAGATCCAGGCCGACCGGTCGCGGGGATCCCAGTCCAGCTTGGCGGCGAAGGCGTCGGCGGAGGCCTTCGGCAGATCGGCGCCTTCGACCGCCTCGGCCGATCCTTCGATCAGCACCACGTCGCGGGTGTGGCCGAGGCTGAGCCGGATCTCACCGTCCGGGGTGAGGTTGCGGGCCGTGGGATTGGTCCGCCTCGTGCACAGCAGGAGCGTCCCGCTGTCGGACCGGCCGTCCGGGACGTCCCAGACGAACGACAGCGGCACCAGGCACGGTCCGTCGTGCGCGGAAGCGGTCGCGACCCAGAGGTCCTGCTCCTGGTCGAGCAGGGTGAGGACGTCCTGCTTGCGCCGCGCGCGAGGGCGGGGCGGTGCGTGATCGGTCATGGCCCGCACGCTAGCGGGGCGGACCGGACGGGCGCCTGGGCCAACGGACCTAGGACCAGAGCCTTATGGGCGGCCGCGGGCAGACGGCGGCAGACTCTCCGTATGACCACAGAGCCCCTGCCGACGCCCGGCGCGACCGTCGACGCCTACCTGCGACGCATCGGAGCGGCGCGTCCGGACCGCCCCGACGTGGCCGCCCTGCGAGACCTGCATCTGCGGCACTTGAGAACGGTCCCCTTCGAGAACCTGTCGATCCACCTCGGCGAGGACATCGTCCTGGAGGAGAAGCCGCTCCTCGACAAGATCGTCGGCGCCCGCAGGGGCGGGTTCTGCTACGAGGTCAACACCACCTTCGCCGTCCTGCTGCGCGAACTCGGCTTTCGCGTCAGCCTCCTTCAGGCGCGCTGCTACGGCGAGGGAGGCCGGCTGGGCATCCCGTACGACCACATGGCGGTGCTGGTGGAGGCAGAGGGGAGGCGGTGGCTCGCGGACGTCGGTTTCGGCGACCACAGTCACTTCCCGCTGGCGCTGGACGAGCGGGACGACCAGACGGATCCCGGCGGCACGTTCCGTATCGAGGAGACCGAGGACGGGGACCTGGAGGTGCTGCGGAACGGCAAGCCTCAGTACCGGCTGGAGCTGCGGCCGCGCGTGCCCGCCGACTTCACGGTGGGTGCCTGGTACCACCGCACCTCCCCGGACTCCCACTTCACGCGCTCGCTGATCTGCTCCCGGCTCACGGAGGACGGCCGGGTCACCCTCAGCGGCCACAAGCTCGTCACGAGCGTGAACGGCGAGCGCACGGAGCGGCTGCTGGACGGCGCGGGGGGCGGGGACGAGGTGAGGGCGGCCTACCGCGACCTGTTCGGGATCGAGCTCACCGACCTGCCCGTGCCGCCGGCGCGGCGCGACTGAGGAGCGGACGCCGCCGCGGCGGCTACGGAGCCTCCAGCCAGCCCTGGTACTCCGCGGCGAGCTCGTCGAGCGCCGCGGGGTCCAGCCGGCTCTCCGGGTCCTCCACGACGACCAGCCACTGCGCGTCCTCGGCGTCGTCCTCCCCGGCCAGCGCGTCCCTGACGAGCTGCGGCTCCTCGGCGAGACCGAAGCGGGCGGGAAGTTCTTCGGAGACCTCCTCGGCGGCGTCGCGGTCGGGAAGCACCAGTACGTGTCGTTCGCTCACCAGGACATTCTCCGGTACGGGAGGGAGTGTCAGTGGCCCGTGGGATGCTGGACGCGATGGCCACCAGGAAGAATTCGACCGACGACCTCCTCGCCCCCGTCACGCTCGCCGTGGGCCAGGAGGACCTGCTCCTCGACCGTGCCGTCCAGGAGGTGGTGGCGGCTGCCCGGGCCGCCGACGCCGACACGGACGTACGGGACCTCGCCTCCGAGCAGCTCCAGCCCGGGACGCTGGCGGAGCTGACGAGTCCGTCGCTCTTCGCCGAGCGCAAGGTGCTGGTCGTGCGGAACGCGCAGGACCTGTCCGCGGACACGATCAAGGACATCAAGGCGTACCTCGACGCGCCCGTCGAGGAGATCACGCTCGTGCTGCTCCACGCGGGCGGCGCCAAGGGCAAGGGCCTGCTGGACGCGGCGCGCAAGGCGGGCGCGCGGGAGGTGGTCTGCCCGAAGACGACGAAGCCGGCGGAGCGGCTGACGTTCGTGCGGCAGGAGTTCCGGGCGCTGGGGCGGTCGGCGACGCCCGAGGCGTGCCAGGCGCTGGTCGACTCCATCGGCAGCGACCTGCGGGAGCTGGCGTCCGCGGTGTCGCAGCTGACGGCGGATGTGGAGGGGACGATCGACGAGGCGATCGTCGGGCGGTACTACACGGGCCGGGCGGAGGCGTCCTCGTTCAACGTCGCGGACCGCGCGGTGGAGGGGCGGGCGGCTGAGGCCCTGGAGGCGCTGCGCTGGTCGCTCTCGACGGGCGTCCCGCCGGTCCTGATCACCAGCGCGCTGGCGCAGGGCGTCCGGGCGATCGGCAAGCTGTCGTCGGCGCGGGGCGGGCGGCCGGCGGATCTGGCGCGGGAGCTGGGGATGCCGCCGTGGAAGATCGACCGCGTGCGGCAGCAGATGCGGGGCTGGACCCCGGACGGGGTGTCGCTGGCGCTGCGGGCGGTGGCGGAGGCGGACGCGGGCGTGAAGGGCGGGGGGGACGACCCGGAGTACGCGCTGGAGAAGGCGGTCGTGGCGGTGGCGCGGGCGGCGCGGCTGAGGCGGTGACGCGGTGGGGTGGGGCGGGGGTTCGGTCCCCCGCCCCACCCCTTCCCGAAACCCTGCCGGGGGCTGGTGGGGCTGGACGCCTACGAACGCGGGGCTGCGCCCCGCATCCCCCACCGGGCATCAGCGCCAGCTTCGCACCGCGCCGGGCTTGCGGCCGGCCCATCACGGGTCGGCTACGCGTCGCGGCGGACAGACTCCGCAGCGGGTGTGCGCTGCATCGGGCATGCGCGCCGTACGGGTGTGGGCCGGGGGCAGGCGTACGCCGTGGGCGGCACGCGCCGCGCCGGGCTTGCGACCGGCCCATCACGGGTCGGCTACGCGCCGCGGCCGGGCAAGTGCCGCAGGCGGTGCTGCCGGGGCAGGCAGGCGTCCGGGCGGGGGCACGCGCCGCGTTGGGTGGTCGGCCGGGTGCGGGCGGGCGACCACGCCCCCCCCGCGTCGGTGTCGGGTACGGCGAAGGCCCCGCCGGGTCCCTGGGGAAGGGGCCTGGTGGGGCCTTCGTCGTCAGATGGTGGGCTCGTGCACGCGTGGCGAACGCGTGTCGCGCACGAGTCCGGGGTGCCGGGTGGGAGCGGAAGAGAGGGCCCGCTGGGTCCCGTCCGGCGTTACATCAGAGCTCAGCCCTGCAGAGCGGCAACCTTGGTGGCCAGCGCCGACTTCTTGTTGGCGGCGGCGTTCTTGTGGATGACACCCTTCGAGACAGCCTTGTCGAGCGCGCGGGAGGCGGCGCGAGAAGCCACGACGGCCTTCTCGACGTCACCCGCGGCGACGGCCTCGCGGGCCTTGCGGATCGCGGTCTTGAGCGAGGACTTGACGGCCTTGTTGCGCAGGCGCGCCTTCTCGTTCGTCTTGTTCCGCTTGATCTGGGACTTGATGTTCGCCACGAAAAGAGCCTTTTCAGGTTCGATGATGTTTCTGAGTGCGTGGCCCGTAGCTGAGAGGGCATACGAGACACAGCTGTCCACGGTATCAGCAGCTCTCCTGCCCGCCCAAACCGAGCGCCGCACCGCAGTCATGGGACCATGGAGCCTACGTATCGATCCGACATCGCCCCGAGACGAGACCCTGCGTGCCCGCGACTCCTACCCACGTGCCCGAGCCGAGCCGTACCGACCCGGCTCTGATCCGCAATTTCTGCATCATCGCGCACATCGACCACGGCAAGTCCACGCTCGCCGACCGGATGCTCCAGCTGACCGGTGTGGTCGACCAGCGGCAGATGCGCGCCCAGTACCTCGACCGGATGGACATCGAGCGCGAGCGCGGCATCACGATCAAGTCCCAGGCGGTCCGCCTTCCCTGGGCGCCCACCGAGGGCGCGGGCCAGGGAAAGACCCACATCCTCAACATGATCGACACCCCCGGGCACGTCGACTTCACGTACGAGGTGTCACGGTCCCTGGCGGCCTGCGAGGGCACGATCCTGCTCGTCGACGCGGCCCAGGGCATCGAGGCGCAGACCCTCGCGAACCTGTACCTCGCGATGGAGAACGACCTCACCATCGTTCCCGTACTGAACAAGATCGACCTGCCCGCCGCACAGCCGGAGAAGTTCTCCGAGGAGCTCGCGAACCTCATCGGCTGCCAGCCCGAGGACGTGCTCAAGGTCTCCGCCAAGACAGGTCTCGGTGTCGAGGCGCTGCTCGACCGGGTCGTCGAGAACGTGCCGGCCCCCGTCGGTGTCGCCGACGCCCCCGCCCGCGCGATGATCTTCGACTCCGTCTACGACTCCTACCGCGGTGTCGTCACGTACGTACGAGTCGTCGACGGCCAGCTCAACAAGCGCGAGCGCATCAAGATGATGTCGACCGGCGCCACCCACGAGCTGCTCGAGATCGGCACCAACTCGCCCGAGATGCTGCCGGCCGACGGCCTCGGCGTCGGCGAGGTGGGCTACCTCATCACCGGCGTGAAGGACGTCCGCCAGTCCAAGGTCGGTGACACGATCACCAGCCTGAGCAAGGGCGCGACCGAGGCCCTCGGCGGGTACAAGGACCCCAAGCCGATGGTCTTCTCCGGTCTGTACCCGCTCGACGGCTCGGACTACCCCGAGCTGCGCGACGCCCTCGACAAGCTGCAGCTCAACGACGCCGCGCTGGTCTACGAGCCGGAGACCTCGGCGGCCCTCGGCTTCGGCTTCCGCGTCGGCTTCCTCGGCCTGCTGCACCTGGACGTGATCCGGGAGCGGCTCGAGCGCGAGTTCGGTCTCGACCTGATCGCCACCGCCCCCAACGTGGTCTACCGCGTGGTCATGGAGGACGGCAGCGAGCACACGGTCACGAACCCGAGCGAGTTCCCCGAAGGCAAGATCAACGACGTGTACGAGCCCGTCGTGCGCGCCACGATCCTCGCCCCGAGCGAGTTCATCGGCTCGATCATGGAGCTCTGCCAGACCCGCCGCGGCACGCTCCTCGGCATGGACTACCTCTCCGAGGACCGGGTGGAGATCCGCTACACCCTCCCCCTCGCCGAGATCGTCTTCGACTTCTTCGACCAGCTGAAGTCCAAGACGCGCGGTTACGCCTCCCTCGACTACGAGCCCACCGGCGAGCAGGCCTCCAGCCTGGTCAAGGTCGACATCCTGCTGCACGGCGACAAGGTGGACGCCTTCTCGGCGATCACCCACAAGGACGCCGCCTACGCGTACGGCGTGCGGCTGGTCGCCAAGCTGCGCGAGCTGATCCCGCGGCAGGCGTTCGAGGTGCCGATCCAGGCCGCGATCGGCTCCCGCGTCATCGCCCGCGAGACCATCCGCGCCATCCGCAAGGACGTCCTCGCCAAGTGCTACGGCGGTGACATCTCCCGTAAGCGGAAGCTGCTGGAGAAGCAGAAGGAAGGCAAGAAGCGGATGAAGATGGTCGGCTCCGTGGAGGTCCCCCAGGAGGCCTTCATCGCCGTCCTGTCGAGCGACGAGTCCGGTGGCGGCAAGGCCAAGAAGTGATCGGCCGGCAATCGGTCGGCAATCAGCCGTTTAGCTGACAGATACATCGAACGGGCCCACGTACTGACCGTGCGGGGGCCCGTTCGCCGTTCCTTCTGTTATCAACCGGGTATGAAGCGGCGGCCCGCAGGCTCTTACGCGCAGGACTTCGGCCATCTACTCTGATCCCGGCTCGAAGGTTACTCGCCAGTTAGAACGCACCGCCGCCGCCCGGAGGACGTCGTGAGCGACACACAGACCCTGATCGAGAACCGGCCGCCCTCCGTGGCGACCCTCTTCCTTGAGCGCGTGGCGCGGACTCCCGACGCGGAGGCCTATCGCTATCCGGTCCCGTCCGCATCCGGCGAGGGACCGGACGACTGGAAGTCGCTCAGCTGGGGGCAGGCGGCCGAGCGGGTCTACGCCATCGCGGCCGGCCTGATCGACCTCGGCGTCCAGCCGGAGGAGCGGGTCGCCCTGGCCTCCTCCACCCGGGTGGAGTGGATCGTCGCCGACCTCGGCGTGATGTGCGCGGGCGCCGCCACCACCACCGTCTACCCGCAGACGAACGCAGAGGAGTCGGCGTTCATCCTGGCCGACTCCGAGTCCAAGGTGCTGATCGCGGAGGACGCGGCGCAGCTCGCCAAAGCCCGCGAGACCCGCGCCGATCTGCCCGGTCTCCACCACGTCGTCGTCATCGACCCGACGGGCGTCGAGAGCGACGACTGGGTTCTCTCCCTCGCCGAGCTGGAGGCCCGCGGCAAGGCGTACCTGGAGAAGCACGCCGACGCCGTCAAGGAGCGGGTCTCGGCCATCACCGCCGACCAGCTCGCCACCCTCATCTACACCTCGGGCACCACCGGCCGCCCCAAGGGCGTCCGCCTCCCGCACGACAACTGGTCGTACATGGCCAAGGCCATCGCCGCGACCGGGCTGGTCACCAAGGACGACGTCCAGTACCTCTGGCTGCCGCTCGCGCACGTCTTCGGCAAGGTGCTCACCTCCGGCCAGATCGAAGTCGGCCACGTCACCGCCGTCGACGGCCGCATCGACAAGATCATCGTGAACCTGCCGGTGGTCCAGCCGACGTACATGGCCGCCGTGCCCCGCATCTTCGAGAAGGTCTACAACGGCGTCGCCGCCAAGGCGCGCGAGGGCGGCCCCGCCAAGTACAAGATCTTCCAGTGGGCGGCGGGCGTGGCCCGTGAGTACGCCAAGGTCACCCAGGACAACTTCCGCCGTACCGGCACGGCCTCCGCGCCCTTCGGCCTCACGGCGAAGCACAAGGTCGCCGACGCGCTGGTCTACAAGAAGCTCCGCGAGGCGTTCGGCGGCCGGCTGCGCGCCGCCGTCTCCGGCTCCGTCGCGCTGGCGCCCGAGATCGGCTACTTCTTCTCCGGCGCGGGCATCCACATCCTGGAGGGCTACGGCCTCACGGAGTCCAGCGCCGCCTCCTTCGTCAACCCGGGCGAGGCCTACCGCACCGGCACGGTCGGCAAGCCGCTGCCCGGCTGCGAGGTCCGGATCGCCGACGACGGCGAGATCCTGCTGCGCGGCCCCGGCATCATGGAGGGCTACCACGGCCTGCCCGAGAAGACGGCCGAGGTCCTGGAGCCGGACGGCTGGTTCCACACCGGGGACATCGGTGAGCTGTCCGCCGACGGCTACCTGCGGATCACCGACCGCAAGAAGGACCTCTTCAAGACCTCGGGCGGCAAGTACATCGCGCCGACCGAGATCGAGGGCCACTTCAAGGCCGTCTGCCCCTTCGTCTCCAACATCGTCGTCCTCGGCGCCGACCGGAACTACTGCTCCGCGCTCATCGCGCTCGACGAGCCCGCCATCCTCGGCTGGGCCGCCGAGCACGACCTCGCGGGCAAGGCGTACGCGGAGGTCGTCGCCGCCCCGCAGACCCAGGAGATGGTCCAGGGGTACATCGACCGGCTCAACGAGGGCCTGCAGCGCTGGCAGACGATCAAGAAGTTCCGGCTGCTGCCGAGGGACCTGGACGTCGAGCACGGTGAGCTGACCCCGTCGCTGAAGATGAAGCGACCGGTCGTGGAGCGGACGTACAAGAACCTGATCGAGGAGATGTACGCGGGGGCGCGGGAGGCGTAGCCGGGGCCCGGCCCCGGCCCCGGCCGGGCCGGGCCGGGTTATCCACAGGCCGGAGGTTCACGTCGGGCAGTACGGGACAATGGGCTCATGCCTTCCGTACTGCCCGATGGTGAGCCCATGCCCGAGGACGGGGCGCTGCCCGCGCACGCCCTGGAAGGGGCCGGGGAACGGCCGCTCGGGTTCTATCTGCATGTGCCGTACTGCGCGACGCGCTGCGGCTACTGCGACTTCAACACGTACACCGCGAGCGAGCTGCGCGGTGCCGGCGGGGTGCTCGCCTCGCGGGACAACTACGCCGGGCAGGTTGTCGAGGAGATCCGCCTCGCCCGGAAGGTGCTCGGCGACGACCCGCGGCCGGTGCGGACCGTCTTCGTGGGCGGGGGCACGCCGACCCTGCTCGCCGCCGGGGATCTCGTACGGATGCTGGCGGCGATCCGCGACGAGTTCGGGCTCGCGGACGACGCCGAGGTGACGACGGAGGCGAATCCGGAGTCGGTGGACCCGGCGTACCTGGCGGAGCTGCGGGCCGGCGGGTTCAACCGGATCTCGTTCGGGATGCAGAGCGCGCGGCAGCACGTCCTGAAGGTCCTCGACCGCACGCACACGCCCGGACGGCCCGAGGCGTGCGTCGCGGAGGCGCGGGCGGCGGGCTTCGAGCACGTGAACCTGGACCTGATCTACGGCACGCCGGGGGAGTCCGACGACGACTGGCGGGCGTCGCTGGAGGCGGCGATCGGGGCCGGGCCCGACCACGTGAGCGCGTACGCGCTGATCGTGGAGGAGGGGACGCAGCTGGCGCGGCGGATCCGGCGCGGCGAGGTGCCGATGACCGACGACGACGTGCACGCGGACCGGTACCTGATAGCGGACTCTGTCTTCGCGGAGGCCGGCTTCGAGTGGTACGAGGTGTCGAACTGGGCCACCTCCGAGGCCGGGCGCTGCCTGCACAACGAGCTGTACTGGCGCGGCGCCGACTGGTGGGGCGCGGGGCCGGGGGCGCACTCGCACGTGGGCGGTGTGCGGTGGTGGAACGTGAAGCACCCGGGCGCGTACGCGGCGGCGCTGGGGGCCGGGAGGTCGCCCGGGGCGGGGCGGGAGGTGCTGTCGGCGGAGGACCGGCGGGTGGAGCGGGTGCTTCTGGAGCTCCGGCTCCGGGAGGGCGTCGAGCTGGGGCTGCTCAAGCCCGCGGGGCTCGCCGCGTCCCGCAAGGCGCTGGCGGACGGGCTGCTCGCGGCGGAGCCGTACGAGGCGGGGCGCGCGGTCCTGACGTTGCGGGGGCGGCTGCTGGCGGACGCGGTCGTCAGGGACCTGGTGGACTAGGGGCCGGGGGATCAGGGCCGGGGCCACGCGACGCCGCGGGGCGCGGCCTTTGCGTGCACCGACCCCGTCGGAGGCGCCTGACGGGCACCGCGCCCATGCGAGGGGCCTGCAAGGGCGCCGCCCCGTGCCCACCCGTCCCGCCCTGCGGGACGACTGCCCACAACGGTTTCATGTGAGGCGCGAGCCCGCATCCGGCTGCGCCCCCGTCTCTACGGCGCCGTCACGAAGTCGATCAGTTCTTCCACGCGGCCCAGCAGCTCGGGTTCCAGGTCCTTGTAGGAGTGGACCCGGGACAGGATGTGCTGCCAGGCCGCGCCTGTGTTCTCCGGCCAGCCCAGGGCGCGGCAGACGCCCGTCTTCCAGTCCTGGCCGCGCGGGACCGCCGGCCATGCCCCGATGCCCACGGACGACGGCTTCACCGCCTCCCAGACGTCGATGTACGGGTGGCCGACGATCAGGACGTCCGGGGACGTGACCTGCGCCGCGATGCGGGACTCCTTCGAGCCGGGCACCAGGTGGTCGACCAGGATCCCGAGGCGCGCGTCCGCCGCCGGGGCGAACTCCGCGACGATCGACGGGAGGTCGTCGATGCCCTCCAGGTACTCCACCACCACGCCCTCGATGCGCAGGTCGTCGCCCCACACCCGCTCCACGAGCTCGGCGTCGTGGCGGCCCTCCACGTAGATCCGGCCCGCACGGGCCACCCGCGCCCGCGCGCCCGGGACCGCGATCGAGCCGGAGGCCGTACGGGAGGGCCGGGCGGGGGCGGCGGAAGGACGGATCAGGGTGACCACCCGGCCCTCCAGCAGGAAGCCCCGCGGTTCCATCGGGAAGACCCGGTGCTTGCCGAACCGGTCCTCCAGGGTCACCGTGCCCGCCTCGCAGCGGATCACCGCCCCGCAGAAGCCCGTCGAGACCTCCTCCACGACGAGGTCCACCTCCGCCGGTACCTCCGGCACGGGCGCGGAACGCTTCCAAGGGGGCGTCAGATCCGGGTTGTAGCTGCGCATTCGGGCGACGTTATGCGACGGAGAAGCGGCGTGCCAGTTCATCCCGCTGGCGTCGCACGAACGCCGCGTCCACCACCGCCCCGTGCCCCGGCACGTACACCGCGGCCTCCCCGCCCAGCGCGAGGAGCCGGTCCAGGGCGTCCGGCCAGCGCGACGGGATCGCGTCCGGGCCCGCCTGCGGCTCGCCCGACTCCTCCACCAGGTCACCGCAGAAGACCACCTCCGTCGAGCCGGGGACGCAGAGAGCCAGATCGTGCGCCGTGTGGCCAGGGCCCACGTTCGCCAGCAGCACCTGGCGGCCGCCCAGGTCCAGCGTCCACTCGCCCGACACCGAGTGCCCCGGCGTCACCAGCGCCTCCACCGCCGCGGCCGCCACGAACGCGTCCACCCCCTGCCGTACCGCGTCGCCGTGCAGCGCGGCCCCCTCCCGCCGCAGCAGCGTGTCCAGGCCCACCGCCCCGAACACCTCCGCCCCCGGGAACGCGGCCGTGCCGAGCACATGATCGAAGTGGGGGTGGCTGAGTGCGATGTGCGTCACTCGCCGCCCGCCCGTGAGCGCCTCGACCTGAGCCCGCAGCTTCGCGCCCTCGGCGAGCGTCGAGCCGGTGTCGTACAGGAGCACCGCGTCCCGTCCGATCACCACGCCCACCGTGGCGTCCCAGCCCGGCAGCCGTCGCCGCCCCACACCGTCGGCCAGACGCTCCCAGCCGTACTCTTCCCAATCGACATCCATACCGCGACGCTAGCGCCTACGACGCGACCTCCGAAGCGGCCTCCTTGCCAGGAGCGATGCCCGCCGCCGTACACTGGCCGGGGGATTCCTGGCACTCGAACAGGGCGAGTGCCAAAAGTGGAGCAACCGAAGCAACCCGATACGACAGCTGGAGGTGTGCGCGATGCTCAGCGAACGCAGACTCGAGGTGCTGCGCGCCATCGTCCAGGACTATGTCGGGACGGAGGAGCCGGTCGGCTCCAAGGCGCTCACGGAGCGCCACAAGCTCGGCGTCTCGCCCGCCACCGTGCGCAACGACATGGCCGTCCTGGAGGACGAGGGCTACATCGCCCAGCCGCACACCAGCGCCGGACGCATCCCGACGGACAAGGGCTACCGCCTGTTCGTCGACCGGCTCGCCGGCGTCAAGCCGCTGTCGACGCCCGAGCGGCGCGCGATCCACAACTTCCTCGACGGCGCGGTCGACCTCGACGACGTCGTGGGCCGCACGGTCCGGCTGCTCGCGCAGCTGACCCGCCAGGTCGCCGTCGTCCAGTACCCGTCGCTGACCCGGTCGACGGTCCGGCACGTGGAGCTGCTCTCGCTCGCTCCGGCCCGGCTGATGCTCGTGCTGATCACGGACACGGGCCGGGTCGAGCAGCGGATGATCGACTGCCCGGCGCCGTTCGGCGAGACCTCGCTCGCGGACCTGCGGGCCCGGCTCAACAGCCGCGTCGTCGGCCGCCGTTTCGCGGATGTGCCGCAGCTGGTGCAGGATCTTCCGGAGTCGTTCGAGGAGACCGAGGACCGCGGCACGGTGTCGACGGTGCTCGCGACCCTCCTCGAAACCCTGGTGGAGGAGCACGAGGAGCGGCTGATGATCGGCGGCACCGCCAATCTCACCCGCTTCGGCCACGACTTCCCCCTCACGATCAGGCCGGTGCTCGAAGCCCTTGAGGAGCAGGTCGTGCTCCTCAAGCTGCTCGGCGAGGCCAAGGACTCGGGCATGACCGTACGGATCGGGCACGAGAACGCCCATGAAGGGCTCACCTCCACGTCCGTCGTCGCGGTCGGCTACGGTTCGGGCGACGAGGCAGTCGCCAAACTCGGCGTGGTCGGACCGACCCGCATGGACTACCCCGGAACGATGGGAGCGGTACGCGCAGTGGCACGTTACGTCGGACAGATCCTGGCGGAGTCGTAAGTGGCCACGGACTACTACGCCGTACTCGGCGTGCGCCGCGACGCGTCCCAGGACGAGATCAAGAAGGCATTCCGGCGGCTCGCGCGCGAGCTGCACCCGGATGTGAATCCCGATCCGAAGACGCAGGAGCGGTTCAAGGAGATCAACGCCGCGTACGAGGTGTTGTCGGACCCGCAGAAGAAGCAGGTCTACGACCTCGGCGGTGACCCGCTGTCCGCGTCCGGCGGTGGCGGCGGAGCCGGCGGCTTCGGCGCGGGCGGCTTCGGGAACTTCTCGGACATCATGGACGCGTTCTTCGGTACGGCGTCGCAGCGTGGGCCGCGCTCGCGCACCCGGCGCGGCCAGGACGCGATGATCCGGCTGGAGATCGACCTCAACGAGGCGGCCTTCGGCACGACCAAGGACATCCAGGTCGACACGGCCGTCGTCTGTACGACCTGTTCGGGCGAGGGCGCCGCGCCCGGCACGTCCGCGCAGACCTGTGACATGTGCCGCGGCCGCGGTGAGGTCTCGCAGGTCACCCGGTCCTTCCTGGGCCAGGTCATGACGTCCCGCCCCTGCCCCCAGTGCCAGGGCTTCGGCACCGTCGTCCCGACCCCGTGCCCCGAGTGCGCGGGCGACGGCCGGGTCCGTTCGCGTCGCACGCTGACCGTGAAGATCCCCGCCGGTGTCGACAACGGCACGCGCATCCAGCTCGCGGGCGAGGGCGAGGTCGGCCCGGGCGGGGGTCCCGCCGGCGACCTGTACGTCGAGATCCACGAGATCCCGCACGAGACCTTCCAGCGGCGCGGCGACGATCTGCACTGCACGGTCACCATCCCGATGACGGCGGGCGCGCTCGGCACGAAGGTGCCGCTGCAGACCCTCGACGGGATGGAGGAGGTCGACATCCGCCCGGGCACGCAGTCCGGCCAGTCGATCCCGCTGCACGGGCGCGGCATCACGCACCTGCGCGGCGGCGGGCGCGGCGACCTGATCGTGCACGTCGAGGTGACGACCCCGTCGAAGCTCGACCCCGAGCAGGAGCGGCTGCTGCGCGAACTGGCGAAGCTGCGCGGCGAGGAACGGCCCACGGGCCAGTTCCAGCCGGGGCAGCAGGGTCTGTTCTCGCGCTTGAAGGACGCGTTCAACGGGCGGTAGGCGTGGCTGCCGGGGGTCCGGGGGTTTGTCCCCCGGGTGAGCACAGTCAGCCGGGGCGGCAGGGTCTGTTCTCGCGTCTGAAGGACGCGTTCAACGGGCGGTAGGCGTGGCTGCCGGGGGTCCGGGGGTCCCCCGGGTGAGCACAGTCAGCCGGGGCGGCAGGGTCTGTTCTCGCGTCTGAAGGACGCGTTCAACGGCCGGTAGGCCACCGTGCGGAAGGGGCGGCGCCCGCGGGATTCGCGGGCGTCGCCCCTTGGTCGTACCACCGGAACCACGGATTCGGTCCCGGCCCGCCGCCATGACACGATGCCTGCATGTCCACCACCGCACTGAACGATCTTTCCCGTTACCCGATCGTGCAGGCCCCCATGGCGGGTGGCGCATCCTGTCCTCAGCTCGTCGGTGCCGTGTGCGAGGCCGGCGGGCTCGGGTTTCTGGCCGGGGGGTACAAGACCGCCGGCGGTCTGTACCAGGAGATCAAGCAGGTACGCGGGCTGACCGGGCAGCCCTTCGGCGTCAACCTCTTCGTGCCGCCGAGCGGACAGCCCGCCGACCCCGCCGCCATCGAGGTCTACCGGCACCAGCTCGCCGGCGAGGCCACCTGGTACGAGACGGCGCTCGGCGACACCGACAGCGGCCGCGACGACGCGTACGACGCCAAGCTCGCGATCCTCCTGGAGGAACCGGTCCCCGTCGTCTCCTTCACCTTCGGCTGCCCCGGCCGCGACACCTTCGACGCCTTCGCCCGCGTCGGTACGTACACGATCGTCACGGTCACCTCCGCCGAGGAGGCCCAGGCCGCGCAGTGGGCCGGCGCCGACGCCGTCTGCGTGCAGGGCGTCGAGGCCGGCGGACACCAGGGCACGCACCGCGACGACCCCGACGCCGCCCTCGCCGGGACCGGGCTCCTGACGCTCGTCACCCAGGTCCGGGAGGCGGTGCAGCTGCCGATCGTCGCGACCGGCGGGATCATGCGCGGCGCGCAGATCGCCGCCGTCCTCGCCGCCGGGGCCGACGCCGCCCAGCTCGGCACGGCGTTCCTCGTCTGCCCGGAGTCGGGCGCGCACACGCTGCACAAGCAGGCCCTGACCAACCCCCTCTTCGTCCGCACCGAGCTCACCCGGGCCTTCTCCGGCCGCCCGGCCCGCGGGCTCGTCAACCGATTCATGCGCGAGCACGGGCCGTACGCCCCCGCCGCCTACCCCGAGATCCATCACCTCACCAGCCCCCTGCGCAAGGCCGCCGCCACCGCCGGTGACGCGCAGGGGATGGCCCTGTGGGCCGGCCAGGGACACCGGCTGGCCCGCGAACTCCCGGCGGGACAACTGGTCGAGGTGCTGGCCGCCGAACTCGACACCGCACTCTCCGAGCAGGCCCACAGGAGCGCCTCATGACCGCCCCCGTCTTCGTCGTCGATGCCGTCCCCGGCACCGGAACCTTCCTTCTCGACGGCCCCGAGGGCCGCCACGCCGTCTCCGTGAAGCGGCTGCGCGCGGGGGAGGAGCTCGTCCTCACGGACGGGCGGGGCACGTGGGCCGACTGCGTCGTCCTCACCGCCGAGGGCAAGGACGAGCTGACCGTCCAGGTCTCGGCCACGTACGAGGAGCCGGCCCCGACCCCTCGTATCACCGTCGTCCAGGCGCTGCCCAAGGGCGACCGGGGGGAACTCGCCGTCGAGATCATGACGGAGACCGGCGTCGACGCGATCGTGCCGTGGGCCGCGTCCCGCTGCATCACCCAGTGGAAGGGCGACCGCGGCCTCAAGGCCCTCGCCAAGTGGCGGGCCACCGCGCGCGAGGCCGGCAAGCAGTCGCGCCGCACCCGCTTCCCCGAGGTCGCCGACCTGATGAGCACCAAGCAGGTGGCGGCGCTCCTCGCGGGGGCCGACCTCGCCGCCGTCCTGCACGAGGACCGCGACCACCCCAGCGGCGCGCTCGCCGACGCCGAACTCCCCGCCGAGGGCGAGATCGTGCTGGTCGTCGGGCCCGAAGGGGGCGTCTCCCCAGAGGAGTTGGCGGTGTTCGAGGAGGCGGGAGCGAAGCCGTACCGTCTCGGCCACAGCGTGCTGCGCACCTCCACGGCCGGAACGGCCGCCACCGCGCTGCTCCTCGGCCGGACGGGCCGCTGGTCCTAGCCGCTGGTCCTAGGGCGCCTGGTCCTGGGGTACCCGGTGCGCCTGCCCCGACACAAGCGCGTCGAACAGCGGCCAGCCGTCCACCTCCGTCACCCCGTGCGCGACCGGAGACAGGCCCCGGGCCTCGGCCTCGGCGAGCAACCCGTGGACGACGCCCGGCTCGTGGAGGTTGAGATCCCGGCCCGCCCGGTCGCCGATCGAGCCGGACGGGCCCAACCCATCGGGTACGAGTCGCCCCGGACCCGCCCGGAACACCAGCCGCAGCTGGGCGTGGCGGGCGTCCGCGCGCCGCAGGGTCAGCAGTTCGCGGCAGTCCGGGTAGACGGGGAAGCCACGGGCGTCCCGGGTCGCGGTGTGCGCGTGCCCCACCGACCACAGCCACACGGTCTCGCCCACCACCAGCCTGCGCGGCACCCGTTCGCGTCTCATCCGGCCACCCTAGATCTTCCGGAACCCGGTGGACGAGGGGCCGGGGCCGCTCCCTAGGCTGGCCGCATGTCCGACGAGTCTCCCCTGATCCGTAGTCTGCGCGCCGCCGTCACCGCCGCGCCCGAAGACGTGCACCTGCGGCTGCACTTCGCCGAACTGCTCCTCGCCGAGGGCCGGAACGACGAGGCCGTCACGGAGGCCGCGGTCGCGCTCCAGCACGCGCCGGGCGACGAGGCCGCCCGCGCCCTGATGATCCGCGCGATGGGCGTACCCACCGCGGCCCAGGAGGCCCCCGCGGCGCCCCCGGCCCCTGAGGTCCCCGACACCCCCGCCTTCGACTGGGCCGCCGCCGAGCAGGAGGTCGGGGACCTCGTCGGCCCGCGGTTCGTCACCGGCGATGACACCGGGACGGAGGCACCGCTCACCTCCGACGGCAGCGGTGACGCCGGGGACGTGTCCGCCTGGGACGTCGACCGCCCCGGCTCCGTACGCCTCGCCGACGTCGGCGGCATGCAGGAGGTCAAGGACCGCCTGGAGGCGGCCTTCCTCGCCCCCATGCGCAACCCCGAACTGCGCAAGCTGTACGGCAAGTCCCTGCGCGGCGGCCTGCTCCTCTACGGCCCGCCCGGCTGCGGCAAGACGTTCATCGCCCGTGCCGTCGCGGGTGAGCTCGGCGCGAGCTTCATGTCGATCTCGCTCTCCGACATCCTCGACATGTACATCGGCACGTCCGAGAAGAACGTCCACGACATCTTCGAGACCGCCCGCGCGCAGGCGCCCTGCGTCGTCTTCCTCGACGAGCTCGACGCGCTCGGAGCCAAGCGCTCGCGCACCCACCACAGCGGACTGCGCAATGTCGTCAACCAGCTCCTCACCGAGCTCGACGGCATCGACGGGGCCGAGAACGAAGGCGTGTTCGTCCTCGCCGCCACCAATGTCCCCTGGGACGTGGACCTCGCGCTGCGCCGCCCCGGCCGCCTCGACCGCACCCTGCTCGTGCTGCCGCCCGACGCCCCCGCCCGCGAGGCGATCCTCCGCTACCACCTGCGCGAACGCCCCATCGAGTCGGTCGACCTGGGCAAGCTCGTCAAGGCCACCGAGGACTTCTCGGGAGCCGACCTCGCCCATGTCTGCGAGACCGCCGCCGAGTCGGCGCTCCTCGACTCCGCCCGCACCGGCACCGTTCGCATGATCAACATGAAGGATCTGCTGGGCGCGGCGAAGCAGATCAAGCCGTCGAGCGAGTCCTGGTTCGCCTCCGCGCGCAACGTGGCGATGTTCGCCAACGACGGCGGGATGTACGACGACCTGGTCGCCTACCTGAAGAAGAAGCGCAAGCTGTGACCACGCATCCACAGGTCCAACAGGCGCGGCTGCTCTACGAGATGTGTCGCCCGGAGCAGAGCCACGAGCTGATCGGCCGCCGCCTCGCCGAGGATCCGGACGACCATCAGGCGTGGGTGGTGCTCGGCCAGTGCCTCCTGACCCTGGGGCGGCCCTCGGAGGCACTCGCCGCCGGTCTGGAGTCGCTGCGGCTCGAACCCGAGTACCTCGACGCCCACTTCGTGCGCGGCGTGGCCCTGCGCCGACTGGGCCGGCTGCCGGAGGCCGACGCGGCGCAGCGCCAGGCGATCCGCATCGATCCGGACGCATGGGGCCCGCGCAGGCAGCTCGCCGAGCTGCTGCTCGAACTGGCCCCGGACCGCCCGGAGGAGGCGCTCCGCGAGGCCCGTGAGGCGGTGCGGATCGGACCGGACGAGGCCCAGCCCTGGGAGACGATGTACAGGGTCGCCTCCTTCCACGAGCGGACGGAGACGGCCGAGGAGGCCGTACGCCAGCTGCTGCGGATCGACCCGACGCACACCGTCGCCGTGACGGTGAGCACCGAGCGCGAGGCCGCCAGGCCCGGTACGTCGGCCGCCAAGGCCGCCGACACGTACGCCGCCGGGCTCGCCGCCGCCCCCGGGTCCGACCAGCTGCGCAAGGAGCTCGACAAGGCCGTCTACCGGATGCTGCGCGGCACCCGGTGGCTCGCCCTGCTGTGCCTCGTGATGGCCGGCGTCACCGCGGACATCTTCCCGTCCGACGGCCAGGAGCCGAAAGAGCTGCCGATCCACCTCGGCACCCGGCTCTGGGCCGTGTGCCTGATGGCGGCGGTCTGGGGATTCGGCGCCTGGCGCCGCTACCGGCGGATGCGCACCGGCGCGCAGCTCACCGTACGCGCCCTGGTGCGGCGGGAGTTCTGGCCGCGCGTCGTCCTCGGGCAGGCCACGCTCGCCACCCTGTGCGCGCTGCTGATCGTCGCCGTGCCGTGGACCGACCGCCTCGTCCCCCAGATCCTGTTCTGGCTCGGGCTCGTACCGAATCTGCTCAGCATCACGCACGACCGGGACAAGATCTGATGAGCCGGGCGATGGAGCGGGCCGACGCGCTCTTCGACGTCGGACGCTACGAGCAGGCCGCCGCGCTCGTCGCCGGTCATCTGGCGACCGAGCCCGACGACGCCACCGCGCTCGTCCTCCTGGCCCGCTGCCAGCACCGCCTGGGCCGCGAGCGGGACGCCCTCGACTCCGTCGAACGGGCCCTGCGCGCCGAACCGGACTCGCTGCCCGGCTGCCTGATGCGCACCCACATCCTGCTCGCGCTGAAGGAGTACGAGGAGGCCGAGCGGTCCGCCCGGCACTCCGTCGAACTCGCCCCGCACTACTGGGGCAGCCACTACGCGCTCGGCACCGTCCTCGACCGGTCCGTCCGCAAGGAGCGCCGGCGCGAGGCGTACGAAGCGGCCAGGACCGCCGTCGCGCTCGCCCCCCAGGAGAGCGACGCGCACTTCCTCGTCGGCCTCACCGCCCACCGCAACGGCGAGCACCGGGTCGCCGAGCGGGCCTACGAGACGGCTCTGCGGCTCGACCCGCAGAGCAGCGAGGCGCACAACAACCTCTCCCTGCTCCATCTGCGCCGCCGCTGGTTCCGGCGCGGGGCGTGGACGAAGGCCGCCGAGGGCTTCGTCGAGTCCGCGGCGCTCGACATCGACGACCGGCAGGCCCGCTACAACCTGGAGACCATGGCCTGGGGCACGGTCGCGGGCGCCCGCTGGGTCGCCCTGGCCGGCTTCCTCGCGGCGGCCCTCGGCTCGGCTCCGGTGCGCACCGGCGCGACCGGGAGCGAGGCCCTCGTCCCGTATCTGATCGGCGCGGCCGTCCTCGTCGGCGGCTGGGCCGGCTGGGCGCTGTGGATCACCCGGCGGGTGCCGCCGCGGCTGCGCCGCCCGCTCCTCCTGGTGGCCCGTGGCTGCAGACCGGTCCTCGCGATGGCGGTCGCCGTCGGCCTGCTCGGCCTGCACTCGGTCGTGTCGCTCGCGCTGTGGCGGGCGGACGCGGGGGTTGTCGGCGGTCTCGGCACGCCGCTGTTCTGGGCGGTGGTCATCACGTACTGGGCAAGCCGCTCAGCCCTCGGTCGTCGCGCCCCGGCGTCGGAGCGCGGGAGGTAACGCCCCGGGGCCGCCGTTCCGGCCCTGCCCTGCCCGGTCCGGTCCGGTCCGGGGCACGGAGCCCGGCGCCGCCCCGCCCACCACCCCGCCCGGCGGGCCGCCCGGCGGGCCGCCCGACGCCCGCACCGCGGGCTCGTGCGGCCGATACGATGCCCGGGTAACTGATCACCAAGGCGAGGAGGCCCGGGCCATGGCCGGAGAGCCGCAGAGCGACTGCCTGTTCTGCAAGATCGCGGACGGAGAGGTTCCGGCGACGATCGTGCGCGAGACGGAGACGACCGTCGCGTTCCGCGACATCAACCCTCAGGCGCCCACGCACGTGCTCGTCATCCCGCGCGTCCACTACCCCGACGCCGCCACCCTCGCCACGGCCGCGCCGACCATCGCCGCCGACGTGCTGCGCGAGGCCGGCGAGGTCGCCGCGCAGGAGAAGGTCGACGGCAGCGGCTTCCGGGTCGTCTTCAACACCGGGGCGGGCGCGGGCCAGACCGTCTTCCACGCCCACGCGCATGTCCTCGGAGGCCGCGGCCTCAACTGGCCCCCCGGATAGAAAGCCTTCTCTTGTCCGTACGTGAACTCGTCGTGCTCGGGACCGCCAGCCAGGTCCCGACCCGGCACCGCAACCACAACGGCTATCTGCTCCGCTGGGACGGCCAGGGCATCCTCTTCGACCCGGGCGAGGGCACCCAGCGGCAGATGCTGCGGGCGGGCGTCGCGGCCCACGACATCGACCGGATCTGCGTCACGCACTTCCACGGCGACCACTCGCTCGGCCTGGCCGGCGTGATCCAGCGCATCAACCTCGACCAGGTGCCGCACCCGGTCACCGCGCACTACCCGGCGAGCGGACAGCGCTTCTTCGAGCGGCTGCGGTACGCGACCGCCTACCGCGAGACCGTGAAACTGACCGAGACCCCGGTGGCCGCCGACGGCCCGCTCGCCGCCACCGAGTCGTACACCCTGGACGCGTACCGGCTCTCGCACCCCGTCGAGTCGTACGGCTACCGGCTCACCGAGCCCGACGGGCGCCGCATACTTCCCGAACGGCTCGCCGCGCACGGCATCAAGGGCCCCGACGTCGGCCGGATCCAGCGCGAGGGTGTCCTGGACGGCGTGACGCTGGAGGACGTCAGCGAGGTACGGCGCGGTCAGCGGTTCGCGTTCGTCATGGACACCCGGCTCTGCGACGGCGTCCACGCGCTCGCCGAGGGCGCGGACATGCTCGTCATCGAGTCGACCTTCCTCGACGAGGACGTCCGGCTCGCCACCGACCACGGCCATCTGACGGCCGGACAGGCCGCCGCCGTCGCGCGCGACGCGGGGGTGCGGCACCTCGTCCTGACCCACTTCTCGCAGCGGTACAGCGACCCCGCGGAGTTCGAACGGCAGGCGCGGGCGGCCGGGTTCGACGGCGAGCTGAGCATTGCCCAGGACCTGATGAGGGTCCCCCTCCCCAAGAGATAGACGACACACCATGCCCCTCCCCCTGCCCAAGGCCGAACTGCACCTGCACATCGAAGGCACCCTCGAACCGGAGCTGGCGTTCGCGCTCGCCGCGCGCAACGGCGTCACCCTGCCGTACGCGGACACCGAGGAGCTGCGCAAGGCGTACCTCTTCAGCGATCTGCAGTCCTTCCTGGACCTGTACTACGGGCTGATGGCCGTCCTGCACACGGCGGAGGACTTCACCGAGCTCGCCGACGCGTATCTGGCGCGGGCGGCGGCGCAGGGGGTGCGGCACGCCGAGATCTTCTTCGACCCGCAGGCGCACACGGCTCGCGGGGTGCCGATCGGCACGGTGATCGAGGGCCTGGCCCGAGCGCTGGACCGGGCCGAGGAGCGGCACGGCGTCTCGACGCGGCTGATCATGTGCTTCCTGCGCGACGAGTCCGCCGAGTCGGCGATGGCGACGCTGGAGGCCGCGAAGCCGTATCTGCACCGGATCACCGGTGTGGGCCTGGACTCGGCGGAGGTCGGCCACCCGCCGGCGAAGTTCCGCGAGGTGTACGCGGCGGCGGAGGCGCTCGGCCTGCGCAAGGTCGCCCACGCGGGCGAGGAGGGCCCGCCGGCGTACATCCGCGAGGCCCTGGACGTCCTCGGCGTGGAGCGGATCGACCACGGGCTGCGGTGCATGGAGGACCCGGAGCTGGTGGAGCGGCTGGTCCGGGAGCGGGTGCCGCTCACGCTCTGCCCGCTGTCGAACGTACGGCTGCGGGCGATCGACGTCCTGGAGGACCACCCGCTGGCGTCGATGCTGGCGGTGGGGCTGATGGCGACGGTCAACTCGGACGATCCGGCGTACTTCGGGGGGTACGTGGGGGAGACGTTCGAGGCGGTGCGGGGGGCGTTGGGGCTGGAGCGGGAGCAGCTGCGGACGCTGGCGCGGAACTCCTTCGAGGCGGCGTTCCTGGAGGACGAGGAGGAGCGGCGGGCGGGGTATCTGGCGGAGGTCGACGCGTACGACTTCGACGCGGAGTAGGGGGCGGGCGGGGCGGGCGGGGGTTCGGGTGCGGGTTCCGGTGCGGGTTCCGGTGCGGGTCGGGGGCGCCTGCGGCGGGCTCCTTCCCCACCCCGCCCCTTCCCGAACTGGGGCTCCGCCCCAGACCCCGCGCCTCAAACGCCGGCGAGGCTGAATGTTCCGCCCAGGGGGCGGGATCTCGCTGCGACGCGAAGCTGTCGCCTCGGGGGCCGTGGGGGCGTCGCCACCACATCGGCCCACCCCCACCAGCCCCTGGCAGGGTTTCGGGAAGGGGCGGGGTGGGGGAAGGAAACCCCCGGCCCCTACCCCCGACAGGCTCAGCCCCGGTCGCTCGGGCGGGCCAGGTGGAAGGCGCGGCGGTCTCTGCGGCTGCGGGGCGTGGGGACCGGGAATTCGGTGACCTGCTGTTCCGGGGCGCCCATCTGGGGGACGAGGCCCGTGGGCGAGATCGTCGTGCCCGCGACCACCGCCGCCGGGGCGCCGCCGCGGCGGTGGATGGAGCCGGGGACCAGCGGGCGGCCGGAGGTGTGCAGGGCGACCGCGGTCATCGGGGCCGCGACCAGCAGGAGCAGCGCGCACAGGACGAGGCCCATGCCCGGGTACCCGGCGGCCTCGGACAGGACGCTGCCGGTGACCGGGCCGCAGGCCACGCCCAGCGAGGACGCCGAGCCGACGAGCACCGCCCAGCGGCCGCGCGGGTCCAGGGACGCGGCCAGGCCGAGCAGGTAGGACAGGACGACCGGGTAGAACACGTTCCACAGGATCTCGCCGGTCGCGAAGGACCCGAGGCCTCCCGCGGCCGAACTGACCAGGACACAGACGGCGATCACCGCCGTGCCGGCCCCGATCGGGACGGCGCGGCCCAGCCGCGAGCCGAGCGCCCCGGCCGCCGTGACCCCCGCGAGCCCCGCGCCCAGCGCCACGGCGAAGACGGCGCCGACGGTGACCTCGCTCAGCCCGGCCTGGGTGAGTCCGATCCGGCCGCTCACGCCCCACAGGGCGTTCTGCGCCAGGGACCAGAGCAGCATCGCGGCGGCGAGGACGAGCCCCGAACGCCGGTGGGGGAGCGGCGAGGCCCCGCCCTGGCCGCGCTCCGTCGAGGCGGTCCGTACGCGCCCATCCGCCGACCCGCCCGCCGACCCGCCCGCCAGCCCGCCCGTCAGCGGCCACACCAGCGCCGCCGCCAGCGCGATCGAGGCGAACGGCAGGGCGTGGCCGTCCCCGAGGTGCGGGAGTGTGAGGTAGAGCGCGCCGGCCGTCGCCGAGACCGAGAGCAGGCCGAGCGTCGACGCCCGGTGCGGATCGCGCCCCGCCGCGATACCGGCCGCGGCCACCGCCGTCGCCGTACCCGAGCCGAAACCGCCGACGACCGCGCCGCCGACCACCAGCGGAACGCTCGCGGTCAGTGCCGCCGAGCCGTAGCCCGCGCACATGGCCAGCAGGCCGATGCGCGCCGCCCTGCGCGGGCCGAGCCGCTCCACGCGCGCGGCCAGGGTGAAGCCGGCCGAGGCCGAGGCGAGCAGGAGGACCGATCCGGCCAGGCCCGCGGCGGCGGGGGTGAGACCGAGTCCGGCGGAGAGCCGGCCGACGACGGTCGGCAGCAGGTACGGGGCGAGATAACCGGCCGTGAACAGGGCGACAAGGGGCCCCAGGGCACGCGGGCGCGACGACATGGGCGTTCCAGGAACGAAAGGAAGAGGGGGTGGAGCGCCCGGTGTTGCACGGGATCGCGGGACTTGTTGTATCAAGCGACCGAGGGCCCCGAGAAGCCCGGAGAGGCCGGAATACGCCCTTTCTGGTTGTGATCTGGGTCACTATGGGTTTGGGGTCGGTTTCCCCGGGTAGGAGGCGCCACTTTTCGAGCTGCGTCACCCCCGCCGCCCGGCCCCCATCGGGCACACTGGCCTGATCCGCACCACGACCGGGGAGCCTGCCGTGACCACAGCAAGGGGAGAGCAGCAACACGACGCCGGGGTCGACCCGTTGGTGCGCCTGCGCGAGCCCACCGATCCCGACTGCGACGTCTTCCTCACCGGCACGGTCTTCCTCGACATCATCTTCACCGGCCTCGACAGCGCTCCCGTGCGCGGCACCGAGTCCTGGGCGAAAGGCATGGGCTCCAGCCCCGGCGGCGTCGCCAACATGGCCACCGCCCTCGCCCGCCTCGGCCTGCGCACCTCGCTCGCCGCCGCCTTCGGCGACGACCACTACGGCGAGTACTGCTGGGACGCCCTGGAGCAGGGCGAGGGCATCGACCTCTCGCTCTCGCGGACCGTGCCCGGCTGGCACTCCCCGGTGACCGTCTCCATGGCGTACGAGGGCGAGCGCACGATGGTCTCCCACGGCCACGAGGCCCCGCCGCTGGACGGCGCCCTGCCCGCCTACCCGCCGCACGCGCGCGCCGCGGTCGCCTCCCTCGTACCGGGGCGCAGCGAGGAGTGGGTCGCCCAGGCCGCACGGGGCGGGGCGAAGGTCTTCGCCGACGTCGGCTGGGACGAGACCGGCGGCTGGGACCTGAACGGCCTGAGCGACCTGGAGCACTGCGAGGCCTTCCTGCCGAACGCGCAGGAAGCGATGCGCTACACCCGCACCGACTGCCCGCGGGCCGCCGCCCGCGCGCTCGCCGACAAGGTCCGTTACGCCGTGGTCACCCTGGGTGCGGAGGGCGCCTACGCGGTCGACGGGGCCACCGGCGAGACCGCCGAGGTGCCGGCCATCGAGGTCTCCGCCCTCGATCCGACGGGCGCCGGCGACGTCTTCGTCGCCGGGTTCGTCACCGGGACCCTCGCGGACTGGCCGCTCGCCGACCGGCTGGCCTTCGCCGGACTGACCGCGGCGCTGTCGGTGCAGGAGTTCGGAGGCTCGCTCTCCGCGCCCGGCTGGGGCGAGGTCGCCGCCTGGTGGGAGCACGTCCAGGACCACGTCTGCCAGGACCCGGAGGCGCTGCGCAGCCGCTACGCCTTCCTGGAGCGGCTGCTCCCGGCCGCCACCCGCCCCTGGCCCCTGCGCCGGGCCGTCCCCACGATCGGCTTCCGCCGTAGCGCGTGACCCCGTAAAAACGCTTCGGCCTTGTCAGTGACAAGTCGTAGGCTTGGATCCCAGAGGTTGTCGAGCGGCGAGAACCCTGCAACGGGAGGTATGTGCAGGCCTCAGTGCCGGCCCATGACTCAGACACCCACAGCCCCCAATGGCGCGCCGGGCGAGGCCCGCGCCCACTTCACCGTCCCCGCCAAGCATCCGATGGTGACCGTTCTCGGCTCCGGTGACGCCCTTCTGCGTGTGATCGAGAAGGCGTTCCCGAAGACCGACATACATGTCCGGGGCAACCAGGTCAGCGCGGTGGGCGAGGCGGCGGAAGTCGCACTGATCCAGCGACTGTTCGACGAGATGATGCTGGTGCTCCGCACCGGGCAGCCGATGACGGAGGACGCAGTGGAACGCTCGATCGCCATGCTCAGGGCGAGCGAGAACGGCAACGCGGAGGCAGGCCAGGAGACCCCGGCCGAGGTGCTCACGCAGAACATCCTCTCCAGCCGCGGCCGCACCATCCGCCCCAAGACCCTCAACCAGAAGCGGTACGTCGACGCGATCGACAAGCACACGGTCGTCTTCGGCATCGGCCCCGCCGGTACCGGCAAGACGTATCTGGCCATGGCCAAGGCGGTCCAGGCCCTGCAGTCCAAGCAGGTCACCCGGATCATCCTGACCCGGCCGGCCGTCGAGGCGGGCGAGCGGCTCGGCTTCCTGCCCGGCACGCTCTACGAGAAGATCGACCCGTATCTGCGGCCGCTCTACGACGCGCTGCACGACATGCTCGACCCCGACTCGATCCCGAAGCTGATGGCCTCGGGCACGATCGAGGTCGCGCCGCTGGCGTACATGCGAGGACGGACGCTCAACGACGCGTTCATCATCCTCGACGAGGCGCAGAACACGAACCCCGAGCAGATGAAGATGTTCCTCACCCGCCTCGGCTTCGACTCCAAGATCGTCATCACCGGTGACATCACCCAGGTCGACCTGCCCGGCGGCACGAAGAGCGGTCTGCGCCAGGTCCGCGAGATCCTGGACGGCGTTCCGGACGTCCACTTCTCGATGCTCACCTCGCAGGATGTCGTCCGGCACAAGCTCGTCGGCCGTATCGTCGACGCGTACGAGCAGTACGACAGCCGCAACGGGAAGTAGTAACTGAGCACCATGTCGATCGACGTCAACAACGAGTCCGGAACCGAGGTCGACGAGCAGGCGATCCTCGACATCGCCCGCTACGCCCTCGCCCGCATGCGCATCCACCCGCTCTCCGAGCTCTCGGTGATCGTCGTGGACGAGGCGGCGATGGAGCAGCTCCACATCCAGTGGATGGACCTGCCGGGCCCGACGGACGTCATGTCCTTCCCGATGGACGAGCTGCGCCCGCCGTCGAAGGACGACGAGGAGCCCCCGCAGGGGCTCCTCGGCGACATCGTGCTCTGCCCCGAGGTCGCCACCCAGCAGGGCAAGGACGCGCCGACGCAGCACTCCATGGACGAGGAGCTCCAGCTCCTCACCGTCCACGGAGTGCTGCACCTGCTCGGCTACGACCACGAGGAGCCCGACGAGAAGGCCGAGATGTTCGGCCTCCAGGCGGCGATCGTCGACGGCTGGCGCGCGGAGAAGGGCCTGACCGGCCCGTCCCCGGCCCCGACCGTCTCCTGAGCCCCCGATGACCGCATCGCTCATCCTCGGCGCGGTCGCGCTGGTCGTGGTCGCCTGGCTGGCCGCCTGCGCCGAGGCCGGCATGGCCCGCGTCTCCAGCTTCCGTGCCGCCGAGGCCGTACGGTCCGGGCGCCGCGGCGCCGCGAAGCTCGCCCAGGTCGCCTCCGACCCCACCCGCTACCTCAACGTGGCGCTGCTCGTGCGCGTCGCCGCCGAGATGGCGGCCGGGGTCCTCGTCACGTACGCCTGCCTGGAGGAGTTCCCCGAGACCTGGGAGGCGCTGCTCGTCGCCATCGTCGTGATGGTGCTCGTCAGTTACGTCGCCGTCGGCGTCTCGCCGCGCACCATCGGCCGCCAGCACCCGCTGAACACGGCCACCGCCGCCGCGTACGTCCTGCTGCCGCTCGCCCGGGTCATGGGCCCGATCCCGCAGCTGCTCATCCTCATCGGCAATGCGCTGACCCCCGGCAAGGGCTTCCGCAAGGGCCCCTTCGCCTCGGAGGCCGAGCTGCGGGCGATGGTCGACCTCGCCGAGCAGGAGTCGCTGATCGAGGACGAGGAGCGCCGGATGGTGCACTCCGTCTTCGAGCTCGGCGACACGCTCGTACGGGAGGTGATGGTGCCCCGCACCGACCTCATCTGCATCGAGCGGTACAAGACCATCCGCCAGGCCCTCACGCTCGCGCTGCGCTCCGGCTTCTCGCGGATCCCGGTCACCGGCGAGAACGAGGACGACATCGTCGGCATCGTGTATCTGAAGGACCTGGTCCGCAAGACGCACATCAACCGCGACGCCGAGGCGGACCTCGTCTCGACGGCGATGCGTCCGGCCGCCTTCGTGCCGGACACCAAGAACGCCGGCGACCTGCTGCGCGAGATGCAGCAGGAGCGCAACCACGTCGCCGTCGTCATCGACGAGTACGGCGGCACCGCCGGGATCGTCACCATCGAGGACATCCTGGAGGAGATCGTCGGCGAGATCACCGACGAGTACGACCGCGAGCTCCCGCCGGTCCAGGAGCTGGGCGAGGACCGCTACCGGGTCACCGCCCGCCTCGACATCGGGGACCTCGGCGAGCTGTACGGATTCGGCCCGGACGAGTACGACGACGAGGACGTGGAGACCGTCGGCGGACTGCTCGCCAAGGCGCTGGGCCGGGTGCCGATCGCGGGTGCCAAGGCGGTCGTGGAGCTGCCCGACGGGCGCTCGCTGCGGCTGACGGCCGAGTCCCCCGCGGGCCGGCGGAACAAGATCGTGACAGTGCTCGTGGAACCCGTGGCCGTCGGAGGAGAAGCCGGATGACGCCCGACCAGCTGCGCGCCTTCTGCCTGGAGTTCAACGACGCGACGGAGGAGTTCCCCTTCGGGCCGGACACCTCCGTCTTCAAGGTCGCCGGAAAGATGTTCGCGCTGTCCTGGCTCGACGGCCGTCCGCTGCGGGTCAACCTCAAGTGCGATCCGGAGGAGGCGGTACGGCTCCGGGAGGAGTATCCGGCCATCGCCCCCGGCTACCACATGAACAAGCGCCACTGGAACACGGTGACCGTCGGCGGGCTCCCGGACCGGATGGTCCGGGAGCTCATCGAGGACTCGTACGACCTGGTGGTCGACGGGCTTCCGAAGGCGGTACGGCTCCGCCTCGACCGGCCGTAGCCCGCCACCGGCCATAGCCCGCCACCGCGCCATAGCCCGCCCCCGGCCGTGGCTCAGGACTGCTCAGGACTGTCAGGACCGCCGCCGCAGGCCCAGGGCGACCAGAACCGCCGTCCCGAGCACGATCGCCGTGTCCAGGGCGAGGACCGTGCGGACACCTCCGTACAGGTCCCCGCCCGTGGTCGCGAGGACGCCGAGCAGCGGGATGCCGACGGTGAGGCCGACCTGCTGGGTCGTGGTCACCAGACCGGTCGCCAGACCCTGCTCCGCGTCCGGGACACCGGAGGTGACGGTCAGCCCGTACGCGATGATCGCGCCGAGGTGGCACATGGACGCCAGGGAGACGGCGACCCCGGCGAGCAGCGCGCCCGATTCGGCGCCGATGCCGAGCAGCGCACCGGTGAGCAGGCCCTGGCCCGCGAGCGAGAGCACCAGGGTGCGGCGGGCGCCGATCCGGCCGATCACCTTCGGGGCGAGCGTCCCGGCGAAGACCGACAGGACGCCCTGCACGCCGAAGACCAGACCGGTGGCGAAGGACGAGAGCCCCAGCGTCTCCTGCAGATACAGCGTCAGCACGAAGACGACCGTGGACATCATCGAGAAGGTGACGAGCCCGCCCAGGTTGCCGAAGGCCACCGTGCCCCGCCGCAGCATCGGCAGTGACACGAGCGGGGCCGCGCTGCGGGACTCGACGACCACGAAGGCGGCGAGGAGCAGCACCCCGAGGACCAGGGTGACCAGCACGTCCGCGCCGCCGAAGCCGCGCTCGGCCGCCGTCGACAGGGCGTAGATCACGGCGAGCAGACCGCCGGTGACGGTCACCGCGCCCGGCACGTCGAGCCGGGGCCGGTCCGGGGTGCGGGACTCGGGCAGCAGGCCGGGGGCCAGGGGCAGCACGATCAGGGAGAAGAGGGCCAGCAGGCCCATGGTGGAGCGCCAGCCGAGCGTGTCGGTCATGACCCCGCCCAGGATCATGCCGACGGTGAAGCCCAGCGAGAGCAGCGTGCCGGAGATGCCGAGCGCCCGGTCCCGCAGCGGCCCCTCCGGGAAGGTCGTGGTCAGCAGGGACATGCCGGTCGGCACGATCGCCGCCGCGCCGAGGCCCTGCAGGGCGCGCCCGGCGAGGAACGAGGCCGGGTCCCAGGCGAAGGTGGCGAGCAGCGAGGCGGCGCCGAAAAGCGCGAGGCCCGCGAGGAACAGCTTCTTGCGCCCGTACAGATCGCCGATCCGGCCGGACAGCAGCAGGAAGCCGCCGGACGGCAGGGCGAAGGCGGTCACCGCCCACTGGAGGGCGGAGTGGCTCAGGCCGAGGTCGGCGCCGAGGACCGGCAGCGCCACGTTCAGGACGGAGAAGTCGAGCGCCACCATGAACTGGGCGGCGCACAGGACGACGAGGATGAGCCGGGCGCGGCCGGTCAGGGTCGGGGGAGCGGAGGCGGTCGGGGGAGAGGTGACGGTTGCCATGGCCACGACTCTCCCGGCGCGGGAACAAGGCTGGGGAGCGGGAACTTATCCTGTTGGTCGCACCACCAGGCATCCAGGGGGAGGAAGCACACGTGGCCACAGCGGTCGAGAGCGATGACACCAAGGCGCACCGACTCGCCGAACTGCGCGAGTTCCTGATGAGCCGTCGGGCCCGTGTCACCCCGGCCGAGGCGGGACTCCCGGACGGCGGTGCCCGCCGCCGGACCCCCGGCCTGCGCCGCGAGGAGGTCGCCGTCCTCGCGGGCGTCGGGGTCTCCTGGTACCAGTGGCTGGAGCAGGGCCGGGACATCACCGTCTCCCCGCAGGTCCTCGACGCCGTCGCCCGCGTGCTGCGGCTCAGCCCGGCCGAGCGGCGCCACCTGTACGTCCTTGCCGGCCTCAACCCGCCCGCGCCCGAAGTGGCCCCGGAGGACCGGGACATGTGCGAGGGGCTGCGACGGCTCATCGAGGCGTGGATGCCGTTCCCGGCGCACATCATGGACGCGTACTGGAACGTCGTCCAGTACAACGAGTCCGCGTCGATCGTCCTCGGCATGCGGCCGGAGATCTCCCAGAACTGCCTGATCGCCTTCTTCACCGACCCGCTCTACCGCTCCCGGGCGGCCGACTGGGCGGAGCTCGCGCCGAAGGTCGTCGCCCAGTTCCGTGCGGCCTGCTCGGAGTGCCCGGACGACGACGGCTTCCGCGCGGTGGTGGAGGAGGCGAAGGAGGTGAGCGCGGAGTTCACCGAGCTGTGGGAGCGCCGGGACATCATGCCGGGCGGCCAGAACCGCAAGATCCTGGAGCACCCGCTCGTCGGCCCGCTGTACCTGGAGGCCACCCAACTGCGGGTGCCCGCCCGGCCCGACCTCGCGATCGTCATGCACACCCCGCTGCCGGAGGAGAAGACGGCGCGGAAGCTTCAGTGGCTGGTCTCCCCGGAGGGGCGGCGCGGGGCGATGTATCCGGTGGCGGGCTGAACGGCACTCTGGGCGTACGGGGTGTCAGCGGGCCCGTATATTCTCCTCGCGATCCGGCCGTCCCCCACCGGTGCCGGGTTGTCCCATCACCCTCGTACCCGCAAAGGGCTCATTCACCATGCGCACTCGCATTCGCCACGGACTGGCCGCCGCTCTCGCCGTCTCCGCGCTCTCGCTGACCGCCGCGTGCGGTGGCGGCGCCGCCAAGGACGACGCGAAGAAGGACAAGTCGGCCGACAAGCCGGCCGCCGAGCAGACCACGTCCGCGGCGCCCGCGCCCGCCACGCCGCTGACGGCCGCCCAGATGAAGGCCGCCGTCCTGGAGGCCAAGGACCTGCCGTCGGGCTGGACGGCCAGCAAGGCCACGTCGGATCCGACCAAGGTGACGGCGGACAAGCCCGAGTGCCAGCCGCTCGCCAGTCTGCTCAACTCCGAGGTCGAGGGTGCCACCATGGGCCCGGGCGCCGACTTCAAGCGCGGCAACTCCGAATCCGAGCTGAGCCAGCAGATCATGACCTTCGCCGGCACCGGCGCCGCCGACTACACCACGTCGATCGGCACCGCGCTGGGCACCTGCACCTCGTTCGTCGCCAAGACCGACGGCGGCACGATGAACATCGACATCAAGAAGCTCACGGCCCCGCAGAGCGCCGAGGAGGCGCACGCCTTCCGGATGACGCTGAACATCGCGGAGCTCGGCATGAAGATCGAGTCGAACATCCTGGTCGCCCGCCAGGGCACCGGCGTGACCCGGCTCGCGCACCTCGCGGACGCCGCCGGCCAGAAGGAGTTCGACACCTTCGCCAAGCTCGCCGGTGACAAGCTGGCCAAGGCCGCGCAGAGCTGACCCCGTGCCCCGACCTATGCTCGGGGCATGACACTTAAGCGCGACCACGGCGATCTCGGCGCCGAGGACCTCAAGATCATCACGCTGGCGCGCAGCGCCCGCGCCCGCAACGGTGTGCCCGAGGGCGCGGCGGTGCGGGACGAGACCGGCCGCACGTACGTGGCGGGGACCGTGGCCCTGGAGTCGCTCAAGCTGAGCGCGCTCCAGACCGCGGTCGCGATGGCCGTGGCCAGTGGGGCCCAGTCCCTGGAGGCCGCGGCCGTCGTGTCGACGGCCGACGCCGCCTCCGACGAGGACCGCGCGGCCGTACGCGACCTCGGCGGGCCGGAGACCCCGGTGCTGCTCGCCGGCCCCGACGGGCAGCTGCGCGCGGCGGTCACGGCGGGCTGAGGTCCGGCGACTCGAAGGGGGCCCGACGGCACGTCGGGCCCCCTTCACGTGGTGGTCCGGTCCCGGAGGGCGGAGTCCCGCACGATCGCTCTCCGTGCTGACCAGGTAAAACGTCGATCTTGACAGTATCTGATGGGTCATCAGTCGGCGCATTTCGATTCCATTGACTTCTCTTGACGCCCGGCCGTCAATGGCGCCCTCTCATCCCTCAGGAGGGGGCACACACATGGCACACTCGCGAACCCGGACGGGGACCCGAAGACAGCGCTGGACCGCCGTCCTCGGCGCCGCCGCCCTCGCGGTCGCCGCCGGCGGCGCACTGGCCGCTCCGGCCGGCGCCCTGACGACCGCGTCCCAGGCGGTGGACTTCCCCACGCACTGCGTCCCGCCGCCGATCGCCGGCATCCCGCCCATCGACGGCACCACGACCGCGGAGATCACCGTCGACAAGCCCACCCCCAAGGTCGGCGAGACGGTCACCGTCACCTACACGGTCACCAAACCGGCCGCGTCCAACCCGGTCGACCTGGCCCTCCCGGCCGACATCATGACCCCGACCGGCAAGGTCGTCCTCGGCGGCGCCCAGACCGGCGCGGTCACCGTCGCCGGCCCCAAGAAGAACGACCCCGTCCCCGGCAAGGGCTCCTTCCCGCCGTTCTCGATGACCGGCACGTTCACGGTCACCGAGCCCGGCTCGATCACCCTCTCGCCCGGCGACTACAACATCCACACCAGCTACCTCATGGAGCTGGACACCCCCTGTACGGTCACCAACCCGCCCGCCCCCGTCTCCGAGACGATCACGGCGAGCGAGCAGCCGGGCGCCAACGAGCGGAACATCTCGCTCGGCACGGCCTCCGGCGCACCCGGCGTCCGGGTCACCGTGACCGGCGCCAAGTTCACCCCGCTCGCCGAGGTCACCGTCGTCGGCCGGGCCGGCGCGGCGGAGACCGCCGACCGGATGACCGTCACGACCGACAGCGAGGGCGGGTTCGCCGCCCGCCTGATGGTCAACGACAAGGCGACCACCGGGATCGTGGCGTACGAAGGGGCGGCCTGGGACCCGGAGAAGGGCGCGGGGCCTGCCGCGTACACGGTCATCGACGACACCCCGCAGCCGCCGAACAGCCAGAAGCTCGACGCGGCCGTCATGGCGGGCGAACTGTCGATGACCCAGGCCGGTGACTCGGTCCAGCTGTCGTCCGTGAACTTCGGTCAGGGCGGCGCGGCGACCGGCGACCTGAAGACGGTGACGGTCAAGGACTTCCGCGGCGGCCCCGCGGGCTGGTCCCTGACCGGCAAGGTCACCGACTTCACCGGACCGGACGGCTCCATCGGCGCCGGACAGCTCAGCTGGACCCCTGCCTGCACCACCAAGGCCGGCAGCCCCAGCACCTGCGTCCCCGGCTCCGCCGGAACGGTCGGCAGCGGCGGGGCGACCCTCGCCTCGACCCCTAACGGCACGCTCACCGGCGGCGAGTTCACCGTCGACGCCAAGGTCTCCCTGAACGTCCCGGCGTTCACGGCACCGGGCGCGTACGCGGGCGTCCTGACCCTGACGCTCAGCTGAACGCGATCCACACACCAGCGGGCCGGGCGCGCACCCGGTCGGCCCGCTCCGACCCCGGGGGGTTCACCGCACCGTGCGCAGGAAGCTGTACGTCCTCGTCCTCACCGCCACCCTCGTCCTGCTCGGCGCGCCCGCCGCGCCTGCCGCCGAGAACGGCGAGTGGGCCGTCCATCCGGCCGCCTCCCAGCTCGGGAGCCGGCCGTACTTCTATCTCTCCGCGGACCCCGGCACGACCCTGACCGACCAGGTCACCGTCACGAACAAGACCGGCGCCCCGCTCACCTTCCGCGTCTACGGCGCCGACGCCTACAACACCGAACGCGACGGCGGCTTCGCCGTCCGCACCCAGCAGGAGAGGCAGACCGGCGCCGGCGCCTGGATCACGCCGCAGCGCACCCGCGTCACCGTCCCGCCCCGCTCCTCCGTCACCGTGCCCTTCACCCTCGCCGTCCCCGCCGACGCCGAGCCCGGCGACCACCCCGGCGCCGTCGTCGCCCTCGACGAACGCATCGAGGCCGGCGGCGGCTCCGTGGCCGTCGGCGTGCAGCGTGCCGTCGGAGCCAGGGTCTACCTGCGGGTCAACGGCCCCACCGTCCCCGCCCTCGCCGTCGAGGACGTCACCCTCGACCAGGACCGGCCGCTCGTCCCCGGGACCCGTACGAGCACCGCCCTCATCTCGTACACCCTGCACAACCGCGGCAACGTCACCCTCAACCCCAAGGTCGCCCTGCGGGCCGAGGGAGTCTTCGGCCGCACCCTGCTCGACCGCGACCTGGCGGCGATCCCCTCCGAGCTGCTGCCCCGCCAGAAGATCCGGCTCACCGAGCGGTGGACGGGATCACCGCAGTTCGACTGGGGTGAGGTGACCCTCACGGCCACCGCGAAGGACGTACGGGAGTCCGGGCGCGCCTCCTTCCTCGCACTGCCCTGGCTCGCCGCCGCGGCCGTGCTCGGTGGGGGAGCGGCGGCCCTCGTGGGGCTGTGGGTGAGGCGGCGCCGGGCACTGAGTACGTGACGGCGTCCCGCATCGGGGAGAATGGCCCCCATGAGCGCTCGTAACCAAGAATCCGAAGCCGTCCACCGGGCCGGCTTCGCCTGCTTCGTCGGCCGCCCCAACGCGGGCAAGTCCACCCTCACGAACGCTCTGGTCGGCCAGAAGGTGGCGATCACCTCCAACCGGCCCCAGACCACCCGGCACACCGTGCGCGGCATCGTGCACCGTCCGGACGCGCAGCTGATCCTCGTGGACACGCCCGGCCTCCACAAGCCGCGCACCCTCCTCGGGGAGCGCCTCAACGACGTCGTGCGCACGACATGGGCCGAGGTCGACGTGATCGGCTTCTGTCTGCCCGCCGACCAGAAGCTCGGCCCGGGCGACCGCTTCATCGCCAAGGAGCTCGCCGGGATCAAGAAGACCCCGAAGGTCGCGATCGTCACCAAGACCGACCTGGTCGACTCCAAGACGCTCGCCGAGCAGCTCATCGCCGTCGACCAGCTCGGCAAGGAGCTGGGCTTCGAGTGGCAGCAGATCGTGCCGGTGTCGGCCGTGGGCGACACGCAGGTCCAGCTGGTCGCCGACCTGCTGATCCCGCTCCTGCCGGAGTCCCCGCCGCTCTACCCCGAGGGCGACCTCACCGACGAGCCGGAGCAGGTGATGGTCGCGGAGCTGATCCGCGAGGCCGCCCTGGAAGGCGTACGGGACGAGCTGCCGCACTCGATCGCGGTGGTCGTCGAGGAGATGATCCCCCGCGAGGACCGCCCGGCGGACCGGCCGCTGCTCGACATCCACGCGAACGTCTACATCGAGCGCCCCAGCCAGAAGGGGATCATCATCGGCCCGAAGGGCAAGCGCCTGAAGGAGGTCGGGATGAAGTCCCGCAAGCACATCGAGGCGCTGCTCGGCACCCCGGTCTTCCTCGACCTGCACGTCAAGGTCGCGAAGGACTGGCAGCGGGACCCCAAGCAGCTGAGGAAGCTCGGCTTCTAGCTCGCCCGGCACCCTCCGGCCGGAGGGCGGCGCCCGCGAGGCCCCCTCGGGCCTCTCGGCGCGAGGGAGGCTAGGCGCCTTCCTTCAGGACCCTCGTGATCAGGGCGCGCTGCGCGTCCGTGAGGCGGGGGTCGGCGCAGTGGATCGTCTCGCCGTCGACCGTGATCTCGTACGCGAAGCCGTCCGGCACTCCCCGGCCTTCGACACCGCCCTCGGTGAGGACGGTGTCGGCCAGGGCCTGCCACTCCCCGGCGTCCGGCAGGGCCGAGGTGTCCACCTCGGCCGACCGCTCGATCCCCGCGAAACCGCCCGTGCGCCGCACTCGAATACGCATGGGCCCTGTCTACCAGCCCGGCCCTCACTCCGCCCGGACGCCGACGGCCGCCCAGGCCTTCAGGACCGCCTGGATCTCGTCCCCGTCCCCGTACCGCGCCTTCGCCGCCGCCACCGTGGCCGCCGCGAACTCCGAGAACCGGGTCTCGGGCGTCAGCGTGCCGCCGGTCATCACGTCGTACCAGATCTGCCCGGCCCGCTCCCACGCGAAGCCGCCCAGCTCGGTCGCCGCCAGATAGAAGGCGCGGTTCGGGATGCCCGAGTTGATGTGCACCCCGCCGTTGTCCCGGCCGGTGCGGACGTAGTCGTCCATGTGGCCCGGCTGCGGGTCCTTGCCGAGGACGTCGTCGTCGTACGCCGTTCCCGGCTCCTTCATCGAGCGCAGCGCCGTCCCCTGCACGTTCGGGTGGAACAGGCCCTCGCCGATCAGCCAGTCGGCCGTCTCCGCGCTGTGGCCCCGCGCGTACTGCTTGACCAGCGAGCCGAAGACGTCCGAGACCGACTCGTTGAGCGCCCCGGACTGGCTGAAGTACTCCAGGTTCGCCGTGTACTGCGTGAAGCCGTGCGCGAGCTCGTGGCCGATCACGTCCACCGGGAGGGTGAAGTCGAGGAAGATCTCGTCGTCGCCGTCGCCGAACACCATCTGCTCGCCGTTCCAGAAGGCGTTGCCGTAGTTCCGGTCGTAGTGGACGGTCGCGAGCAGCGGCAGCCCCGCTCCGTCGATCGAGTCCCGGCCGAAGGCCTTCAGGAAGAGGTCGAAGGTGGCGCCGAGTCCGTCGTAGGCGCGCTCCACCGTCGCGTCCCCGGTGGTCTCCCCGTCCTCCGCCCGGACCTCGACGCCCGGCAGATCCGTGCCGCCCTGGGCGTCGTACACCGTGCGCCGGGGGCGGGCGGGCCCGGCCGGCGGGGCCGCGGGGGCCTCGGCCGGCTGGGAGAGGGCGCGGCTGGTCCGGTTCATGGCGTCGGCGACCAGCGTGTGCCGCGCGGCCTCGCGGACGGCCGGGTTCTCCGACCTGGCCAGATGCTCCAGCATGTGCGGCGGCACGATCGTGCAGAAGACGGGGTGGACGGGTACGTACGCGTGGGAGGTCATCCCAGCAATGTGGCACTGAGTCATGCGACTGTCACTAGCCGCGAGCATGATCCGCGAAATGGAGTGATTCGTCACCCTTTCGTATTGACGCCCCACCCGTCCCGCATACTGAAACAGGACGTCCGGACTCCGCCGTCCTGAGCTAGGCTGCGGCACATCATGCGTTTCGGGCTGCTTCTCCTTAGCTGCCGCGGCGAGGGCCTGTAGTCGTAGGCCGACCCCCTCCCCGCGGGACCTGGTGTTGCGTTCGACAGTCGGCCGTCCCTCCCGCTGGACCCGAGGAGCCCTACGCAATGTCTCAGCCCGTTGGCCGCCCGACGCCCATCACCAACGCGACCCGGATGCAGAAGCCGTCCGGGATGCCGATCCACAAGTACGGCCGGTACGAGGCCGTGCACATCCCCGATCGCACCTGGCCCGAGCAGCGCATCACGAAGGCTCCGCGCTGGCTGTCGACCGACCTGCGCGACGGCAACCAGGCCCTGATCGACCCGATGTCCCCGGCCCGCAAGCGCGAGATGTTCGACCTGCTCGTCCGCATGGGCTACAAGGAGATCGAGGTCGGCTTCCCGTCCTCCGGCGAGACCGACTTCGCCTTCGTGCGCTCCATCATCGAAGAGGGCGCGATCCCGGACGACGTCACCATCTCCGTACTGACCCAGGCCCGCGAGGACCTGATCGAGCGGACCGTGGAGTCCCTGGTCGGCGCCAAGCGCGCCACCGTCCACCTGTACAACGCCACCGCGCCCACCTTCCGCCGGGTCGTCTTCCGCGGCTCGAAGGAGCAGATCAAGCAGATCGCCGTCGACGGCACGCGGCTGGTCATGGAGTACGCGGACAAGCTGCTGGGCGACGAGACGATCTTCGGCTACCAGTACAGCCCGGAGATCTTCACCGACACCGAGCTGGACTTCGCCCTGGAGGTCTGCGAGGCGGTCTGTGACGTCTGGCAGCCCGAGGAGGGCCGCGAGATCATCCTGAACCTGCCCGCCACCGTGGAGCGCTCGACGCCGTCCACGCACGCGGACCGGTTCGAGTGGATGTCCCGGAACCTGACCCGCCGCCCGTACATCTGCCTGTCCGTGCACCCGCACAACGACCGCGGTACGGCGGTGGCGGCGGCCGAGCTGGCCATCATGGCCGGGGCCGACCGGATCGAGGGCTGCCTGTTCGGGCAGGGCGAGCGGACCGGCAACGTCGACCTGGTGACGCTGGGCATGAACCTGTTCTCGCAGGGCGTGGACCCGCAGATCGACTTCTCGCAGATCGACGAGATCCGCCGCACCTCCGAGTACTGCAACCAGATGGAGGTCCACCCGCGCCACCCCTACGCGGGCGACCTGGTCTACACCGCCTTCTCCGGCTCCCACCAGGACGCCATCAAGAAGGGCTTCGACGCCATGGAGGCCGACGCGGCCGCCGCCGGCAAGACCGTGGACGAGATCGAGTGGGCCGTGCCGTACCTGCCCATCGACCCGAAGGACGTCGGCCGCTCCTACGAGGCCGTCATCCGGGTCAACTCGCAGTCCGGCAAGGGCGGTATCGCGTACGTCCTGAAGAACGAGCACAAGCTGGACCTGCCGCGCCGGATGCAGATCGAGTTCTCGAAGATCATCCAGCAGAAGACGGACAGCGAGGGCGGCGAGGTCACCCCGGCCGCGATCTGGTCGGTCTTCCAGGACGAGTACCTGCCGAACCCGCACAACGCCTGGGGACGTATCCAGCTGCGCTCGGGCCAGACCACGTCCGACACGGACGGCACCGACACCCTGACCGTCGAGGCGGTCGTGGACGGCGTCGACACCGTCCTGACGGGCTCCGGCAACGGTCCGATCTCGGCCTTCTTCGCCGCCCTGCAGGCGATCGGCGTGGACGCCCGCCTGCTGGACTACCAGGAGCACACGATGAGCGAGGGCGCCTCCGCGCAGGCCGCCTCGTACATCGAGTGCGCCATCGACGGCAAGGTCCTGTGGGGCATCGGCATCGACGCCAACACCACCCGTGCCTCGCTGAAGGCGGTCATCTCCGCGGTCAACCGCGCCGCGCGCTGACATCGCCGAAGCGTGGGAGCCGGTGCCCCGCATTCCCCGAGGGGATGCGGGGCACCGGTCTTTCCACCCCTGAGGGTGATCTCGCGGGACGCGATCGGGAACGCGGTCGCCTCTCCCCGCATGTCGCGTCTCGGCCATGTCGGTGGCGATCTGCTGACGGGGTGCTGACGTCACATCACAGATGTGGCTAACATCACGCCAACGCCGGCAATGTTGCCGGTTCGTTAAGGGAGGTGCGGCGTGCGGTCTGCCCGAGAGTCACATAGTCGAAAAGTGGGCATCTGCGGCATGCGTACTTCCTGGAACACCGTCGGGGACGGAGAGTTCTTCTGCGAGGAGTGCGGCGGTGACCGCAACTACCGGCGCCGGACGGGCCGTCGGCGGTTCGCCGTCCTGGGCGTGCCGGTGCTGCCCCGCGGCCACGCCGGACCGGTCGTCGAATGCGCCGCCTGCCACACCCACTTCGGCACCGACGTCCTCGACCACCCGACCACGAGCCGCTTCTCCGCGATGCTGCGGGACGCCGTCCACACCGTCGCCCTCGCCGTCCTCGCGGCCGGCGGCACCTCCTCCCGTACGGCGGTGGACACCGCGGTCTCGGCGGTCCGCGCCGCCGGTTTCGACGAGTGCACCGGCCTCCAGCTCACCGACCTGGTCGAGGCGCTCGCGGCCGACACCGGCCGATTCCTGCCGGACGCGGGCAGCGGGGGCGCGGCCCTGGCCATCGAGCTCCACGAGGCCCTGGAGCCGCTCGCCCCGCACCTGGTCGCCGCCGGACGCGAGTCCATCCTGCTCCAGGGAGCCAGGATCGCCCTCGCGGACGGGGCGTACAGCCCGGCGGAACGCGACGTGCTGAACACCGTCGGCAACGCGCTGGCGCTGTGCGCCGACGACACCGCCCGCCTGCTCGCCACGGCCAGGACACTGCTCTAGGGCTACGGCGCGATGTTGTGGTTGAGGCGGAACACGTTGCCGGGGTCATAGCGGCGCTTGACCGCCCGCAAGCGGTCGTAGTTCTGCCGGTAGTTGGCGCGCACCCGGTCCTGGTCGTCGGTGTCCATGAAGTTGATGTAGCCGGCCTCCTGCGTGTGCGGACGCAGATCCCTGTCGTACGCGCGCGTCCAGGCGATGTTCGCCTCGTTGTCGGCGGGATCGGTGTGACTCGTACCGAACGCGGCCGAGAAGGCGGCGTCGCGGTAGGCGAACGCGGTCTCCTCCGGGCCGACCCGGTGGCACGCGCCGTCGATCGGGAAGATGGCCGTGTCGCTCTCCATCGAGGGCATCGTCTCGCCGTACCGCATGTGTACGTCGATCGCGCCGTCGCTGAGATCGCGGCTGAAGTTCCCCTTCCAGTAGTGGTAGAGCCCCGGCGGCAGCTGCTCGTCGAAGAGCGTGTTGATCACCGGGTACGGCATCCGCTCCACGAACCTGCCGACGACCGGGCCCAGCTCGTCGAGCAGGCCCAGGACCTTCTCGTCCTCGGTGGCGGGGCCGCTGAAGCAGGTCAGCAGGCCGCAGATCGGGCGTCCGTGCCAGCGCTCCGGCAGGAACGGCATCTCCGGTCCGAGGGCGACGACGAAGATCGTGTTGAGCTCCTCGGGGGCGTCGGCGTTCATGTCGCGCCAGCGCCGGGCCACGTCCCCGTCGAGGGGGTAGAAGACCGCCCCGCCCAGGATGTCCGACAGCGGGTGGACGCGGTAGACGAGCGAGGTGACGACACCGAAGTTGCCACCGCCGCCGCGCAGCGCCCAGAAGAGGTCGGGGTGCCGCTCGGCGTCACAGGTGACGAGGGTGCCCTCGGCCGTCACGACATCGGCCTGGACGAGGTTGTCGCAGCTCAGGCCGTAGCGGCGGGCCAGGTTGCCCATCCCGCCGCCGAGGGTGAGACCGGCGATGCCGGTGGTGGAGACGACCCCGCCGGTGGTGGCCAGGCCGAAGGCGTGCGTGGCGTGGTTGAAGTCGCCCCAGGTGCAGCCGCCCTCGGCACGGGCGGTACGGGTCACGGGGTCCACGCGCACCGAGCGCATCCGGGACAGGTCGACGACGAGACCGTCGTCGACGGTGCCGTACCCGGCGACGGCGTGGCTGCCGCCGCGGACCGCGAGCGGCAGCCCGTTCTCCCGGGCGAACAGGACGCCGGCGATCACGTCGCCCGCGTCCACGGCGCGGACCACGACGGCCGGGCGGCGGTCGTGGAGGGCGTTGTAGACACGGCGGGCCTCGTCGTAGGCGGGGTCGCCGGGGACGACGACGTCGCCGCGGGCGGCGCCGCGCAGGCCGTCGAGGGGCAGGGTGTCGAGTGAGGGATCAGCGGTCATGGTGTTCATGAATCCGTTCTAGGCCGCGGGGCCCGGCCCGGACATCGCCCGAACCACCCACGTCGGCGGGCAGCCGGGCATGGGCGAAACGGCCTATGCCCGCGCGGTCGGCGCGGGCCGGGCCAGACCGTGGGCGTAGGCGTAGGCCGTGGCGGCGGTACGGGAGGTCACGTCGAGCTTGGCGAAGATGTTGTTCAGGTGCCGGGCGACCGTGTGCTCGCTGATCACCAGGGCCTGGGCGATGTCCCTGTTCGTGCCGCCCTCCGCCACGAGCCGCAGGACCTCGGCCTCCCGGCCGGTCAGGCCACCGGGCAGAGCGCGGTGCCTCCCCGCCAGCAGGGCCGCCGCGCGGCGCGCGTCGGGAACCGCCCCGAGCCGCTCGAACGTCGCCCGGGCCGCCGCGAGCTCCAGCCGGGCGGCCTCCTCGTCGCCCGCCGCCCGGTCGGCGGCCGCCAGCAGCACCCGTACCTGCGCGGCCTCGTACGGGATCCGCAGCGCGAGCCAGCCGGCCAGTGCGCGGCGCAGCGGGCGCGGGGCGGCCGGCTCGTGGCGCGCGAGCGCGAGGGCGCCACGGGCGGTGTCGGCCATGGCGCGCAGGAACGCCGTGTCGTCGGCGAGCGCCTCCAGCTCCGCGACCGCTTCGGCGGCGCCGTCCAGGTCGCCGACCGCCAGCGCCACCTCCGTCTGCGCGGCGAGCAGCCGGGCCCGGCCGAGCAGGTCGTGGTCCGGGTCGCTGCGACAGGCCAGGGCCAGCTTCAGACCGGTCACGGCGGCGTCCGCCTTGCCCTGGGCCAGCCGGAGGAGGGCCAGACCCGGCTGGGGGACGCGGCCGAGCTCATGGGCGTGCGCGTACGAGACGGCGGCGGCGTCGAGGCGTCCCTGACGGCGCCGGATCTCGCCGGCCGCGTACTGCGCCTCGGCCGCGACGTCCAGGCTGTCCACCAGCACCTCCTCGCACACCCGCCCGGCCTCGGCCTCCGCCAGAGCCCAGGACCCGAGGAGATCGAGCACCTCGACATGGTGGATCCGGCACAGGCCCCGGAACGGGTTGTCGGTGAGGGGGACGGGGGCGCCGGGCCGGTCGGTGCCCCTCGGCGCCGAGGTGGCGGCCGGCCAGGGGGCCTCGCACCAGGACATCGCCGCGTCCGTCCACTCCACCGCGCGACCGAAGTCCGCCGCCTCCATGCACTGGGACAGCGCAAGGCAGAAGAGCCAGCCGGTGAACATGCCGCTCAGCTCGCCCGCCACGACCGCGCACATCGCGTCGTCGAGGAGGGCCAGGCCCTCCGCCCTGCGGCCGTCCGCGAGCAGGACCGCCGCGTGGACCTGGCGGCTCAGGGCGATCAGGTCCGGGTTGCCGGAGTCGTGGGCGATGCGCTCCATGCGCTGGGCGGCGGCGAGCGCCGCGCCCGGGTCGTGGTGCGCCTGCGCCTCCTCCGCGTCCGTCCAGGCGAGAAAACACTGCTCGGGGCAGTCCGGTTCGCCTTCCAGGTGGTGTCGGGACCGGTGCAGCCAGCCCGCGGCGGCCGCGGGCCGCCCCAGACAGCGGTACTCGAACGCCAGCCACCACGCCACGTACCCCGCACCGCGATGGTCACCCGCGGCCACGTACGCCGCATGGGCCCGCAGCCGGGCGGCGACCGACTCGTCCACATGGCCCGTCCACCACGCGGCGTCCGCGAGGAGGTCCAGATCGCCGGGGCCCAGCGCGTCGGAGGGATGCCGGTCGGCCTCGGCCAGCAGCGCGTACGCCTCGGCCCACGACTCCCGGGCCGCCGCGTCCCGCGCCCGCGCGACGGCGGGGGCGTGCTCGACGGGGACGGCCATGGCCGCTCACTTCCCTTCCCGCCCCTCCGGGTCCTTCCAGAATATGAGCCCGGCCGCCACCCGGCCCGGCGGGCGGCCGCCCGTACGCGTACCGCCGTACTCCCGCGGGAGTAGCCGCCACCCCCGCGCCGCCCCCGGCAGTAGCGCCGAACTCGGCCGTCAGCGCGACGAATCCACCTCTGAGCGGCGGGAATCTGGGATCGACCCGAAGGACCGATGGAGGGAGCCCGCGATGGAGGGCCGCAGAAGGATCGTCGGCTGGGGGGTGCTGGCCCTGTGGGTGATCGTGATCGCCCTCGCCGCACCCCTCGCCGGGAAGCTCGGCGACGTGCAGCGCGACCGCGCCGTCGACTACCTGCCCGCGAGCGCCGACTCGACCCAGGTCGCGAAGATCACCGAGCAGCTGCCCGGCGGAGACTCCACCGACCTCGTCCTCGTCTACCACCGCGACGGCGGACTGACCCCCGCCGACAAGGCCACCGCAGCCCGGGAGGTGGCGCAGGTCGCCGCCGAGCACCCGCTCACCTCGACCCCGCGACCCGTCCCCTCCCAGGACGGCACCACGCTCCTGTACGCGGTGTCCAGCACCGAGCCCGGCACGGACGAAGAGGCCAGGGACGCACTGGTCAAGGACATCCGCGCGACCGTCACCGGCGAGGTCGGCGGGCCCGGCGCCCTCGCCACCGACGCCGGCGAGGTCTACGAATCCCTCGACGGCCCGCTCCTCTACACGACGGTCGCCGTCGTCGCCGCCCTGCTGATCGTCATCTACCGCAGCCCCTTCCTCTGGCTCGTCCCCCTGGTCGCCGCCGGAGTCGCCGACTACCTCTCCATGGCCGTCACCTACGCCCTCCACCAGGGCTTCGACATCAGCGTCTCCGGCCAGAGCACGGGCGTCATGACGATCCTCGTCTTCGGCGCGGGCACCGACTACGCCCTTCTCCTCGTCTCCCGCTACCGCGAGGAGCTGCGCCGCACCCCGCGCCCGTACGACGCCATGGTCACCGCCCTGCGCGGCTGCGGCCCCGCCGTCCTCGCCTCCTCCGGCACCGTCGCCCTGGGCATGCTCTGCCTGCTCGCCGCCGACATGAACAGCAGCCGGGGGATGGGCCCCACGGCCGCCGTCGGGGTCCTGTGCGCGCTCGTCGCGATGACGACGCTGCTCCCGGCGCTCCTGGTCGTTCTCGGCCGGCGCGTCTTCTGGCCGCTGATCCCGGCGTACGGAAGCGAGCCGAAGGCCGCGCGCCGCTCCTTCTTCGCGGCGATGGGCTCCTCGGCCGGCCGACGCCCGCTCGCCGTCCTCCTCACCGGCGCCGTCGCCCTCGCGGCCCTCGCGCTCGGCGCCCTGAACCTGCCGGGGGCCCTCAAGCAGCAGGACTCCTTCACCTCCACCCCGGAGGCGGTCGCCGCGATGAAGACGCTGGCAGCCGCCTACCCCGAGCAGGGCACCCAGCCCATCAGCGTCGTCGCCCCGACCGCCGGGGCGCCCCGGGCGCTGCGGACCGCCCTCGCCACCGAGGGCGTCGCGAACGCCGAACGCGGCCGCAGCGGCAACGGCTGGACGGAGATCTCCGTCATCGCCGCGCACCCGCCGCAGTCCGCCGCCGAGACCGCGACCATCAGAGAGCTGCGGGACGCGCTCGGCGACGGCGTGTACGTCGGCGGGCCCAGCGCCGAACAGCTCGATCTGACCGACACCAACGCCCGCGACCGGAACATCCTCGTCCCGCTCGTCCTGGGCGTCGTCCTGCTCATCCTGATCGTGCTGCTGCGCAGCCTCGTCGCGCCGCTGATCCTGCTCGCCGCCGTGGTCGCCGTCTGGGGCGCGGCCCTCGGTATCGGCGGACTCGTCTTCCAGTCCCTCTTCGGCTTCGAGGGCACCGACCCGGGCCTGGCCCTGCTCTCCTTCGTCTTCCTCGTCGCCCTGGGCGTCGACTACGGCATCTTCCTGATGCACCGGATGCGCGAGGAGTGCCTGAACGGTACGGAGCCGGGGGCGGCCGCCCTGACCGCCCTGCGCACGACCGGCGGGGTGATCGCCTCGGCCGGGCTCGTTCTCGCCGCGACCTTCGCGGTCCTCGTCAACATGCCGATGGTGCAGCTGGCCGAGCTCGGTTTCGTGATCGCGGTCGGCGTCCTGCTCGACACGTTCCTGGTCCGCACCTACCTCGTCACCAGCGCGAGCGTGCTGCTCGGCCGGAAGGTGTGGTGGCCGGGACCGCTGGCCAGGGCGCCGGAGCCGGCCGTCGGTCAGGGTCCGGAGCGGACTCCCGTACGGGTGTGATCAGGGGCGGGCGGGGGTCCTCCCGGACTGTCAACGGCCCCCGCCCGCAGGGAGGATGGACCCCGTGGACTTCGCAGCAGCTCTGACCCGAGACCCGCAGGCCGCCCCGTACCCGGTGCGGTGCGACGCGACGGCCGCCGCCGTGTTCGCGGTCGTCGCGGCCGTGCTCGCGCTGACCATCGACGACGGCCGCCGGCCTGACGCCCTCGGCTGGGCGCTGCTCCTCGCCGCGCACGTCCCGCTGGCCTGGCGGCGCAAGGCGCCGATGCCGGTGCTGATCGCCGTGGTGGCCTGCGTCGCCCCGTACCACGCGCTCGACTACATGCACCTGGCGCCGATACCGGCCTCGATGACCGCGCTGTACACGGTCGCGTCCACCGGCCGTGCGAAGCGGACGGTGATCGTGGGTCTCGCGGTCACCTCCGTCACGCTCACCGTCCAGCTCTTCGTCAACCCGCACCAGTTGGTGGAGCTGCTGAAGAACTCCGGCTGGGTGATCGCGATGCTGATCTTCGGCGCGAGCATCCGGCTCTACCGGCAGCTGGTGGCGGGCGTGGTGGAGCGGGCGGAGCGCGAGGCGGAGCGGAAGGTCGCCGAGGAGCGGCTGCGCATAGCCAGGGACCTGCACGACCTCCTCGCGCACTCGATCACCCTCATCGGCGTGCAGACCTCGGTCGCCGCGCATGTCCTGGTCGCCGACCCCGACCGGCTCGACCGGGAGGCGCTCGTCCGGGCGCTCGACGGGATATCCGAGACCTGCCGGGACGCCCGTGCCGAGGTACGCACGACGCTGGACGTCCTGCGGGCCGCCCCGGAGGGCCCGCTGCCGGATCTGGCCTCGCTGCCCGATCTCGTACGGTCCTCGGGCGCGGACCTGACGGTACGGACGGGGGACGCGAAGGTCCCGGCGGCGGTGGGCGCGGCGGCGTACCGGATCGTGCAGGAGTCCCTGACCAACGCGGTACGGCACGGGGGGCGGGACGCGGCCGTACGGGTCGATGTCGGCCTGGCGGACGAGGTGTTGACCGTACGGGTCACGGACGACGGCACGGCGCCCGGCGGTACGGGCGGCTCCGGGTACGGGATCCTCGGGATGCGGGAGCGGGCCAGGAGCGTGGGCGGCACACTGAGCGCGGGCCCGCGCGCCGGCGGGGGCTTCGAGGTCACGGCGGCCCTGCCGCTCTCGGTGAGGGAGGTGGCGGCGTGATCCGGGTTCTGCTCGCGGACGATCAGACGCTCGTCCGGGCGTCGTTCGCGATGCTCGTCGACTCGGCGCCCGACATGGAGGTCGTGGGGCAGGCCGCCAACGGCAAGGAGGCGGTGGAGCTGGCCCGTTCGGCGCGGGCGGACCTGGTGGTCATGGACGTACGGATGCCCGAGCTCGACGGGATCGGGGCGACCCGGCTGATCGCCGCGGACGAGGACCTGGCCGGGGTGAAGGTGCTGGTCCTGACGACGTACGACACGGACGAGCACATCGTGGAGGCGCTGCGGGCGGGCGCGTCGGGGTTCGTGGTCAAGGACATTCGTCCCGCCGAACTCCTCGGCGCGATACGGACGGTGGCGGCGGGGGAGTCCCTGCTCTCGCCGGGGCCGACGGCCCGGCTGATAGCCCGGGCCCTCGCGACCCCGGACGCGCCGCGGGCGGGAGGGCCGGAAGGTCTGTCGGACCGTGAACGGCAGGTTCTCGGCCTGGTGGCCCGGGGCCTGAACAACACGGAGATCGCAGATGCGCTGGGGCTGAGCCCGCTCACCGCGAAGACCCATGTCAGCCGGATCATGGGCAAGCTGGGGGCGCGGGACCGCGCCCAACTCGTCATCGTCGCCTACGAGTCGGGCCTGGTGTCGCCGGGCCGCTGAGACGGGCCGGGCCCCGCCGGCACGTGGCCGGCGGGGCCCGGGAGACCAGGTGGGCTCGTCAGCCCAGGTCGACGCCGCTGGCGCGCAGCATCTCGTCGCGCTCGACGATCTTGACGCGCTCACGGCCCTGCGGCTCGCCCAGCGCCTTCTCGGCGGCGTCGAGGGCGTACCAGCCCTCCCACGTCGTGTACGTCTGGCCCTTGCCCTCCAGGAAGGAGACGATGGCGTCCTCCTCCGGCGTCTCGGGCGTGAGCAGGCGGCCGTTGGCGAAGTCGTCGAGCAGGTTCGCGACCGTCTCGTTGGCGTCGCCCTTGGTGTGGCCGATCAGGCCGACGGGGCCGCGCCGGATCCAGCCGGTGACGTACGTGGACGCCAGGTGCTCGCCGCTCTCCTGGATCACGCGGCCGCCCTCGTCGGGAACGGTGCCGGAGGCGGTGTCCCAGGGCAGCTTGGGCAGCTCGTCGGAGAGGTAGCCGACGGCCCGGTAGACGGCCTGGACGTCCCAGTCGGTGGTCTGGCCGGTGGAGGTCACATTGCCGGTGCCGTCGAGCTCGGTGCGCTCGGTGCGCAGGCCGACGACCCTGCCGTCCTCGCCGAGGATCTCGACGGGGGACTCGAAGAAGTGCAGGAACAGCTTGTGCGGGCGGTCGCCGACGTCGCGGATCGCCCAGTTCTCCAGGGTCTTGGCGACCATGTCGGTCTGCTTGTTCTTGCGCCGCTCGGCGATCGAGCCGTCGTCGTAGTCGATGTCCTCGGGGTTGACGATGACCTCGATGGTGGGGGAGTGGTCCAGCTCGCGCAGCTCCATGGGGCTGAACTTCGCCTGCGCCGGGCCACGGCGGCCGAAGACGTGGATCTCCACGGCCTTGTTGGCCTTGAGGCCGTCGTAGACGTTCGGCGGGATCTCCGTCGGCAGCAGCTCGTCCGCCGTCTTGGCGAGGATGCGCGCGATGTCGAGGGCCACGTTGCCGACACCGAGCACGGCGACCTTCTCGGCCTCCAGCTCCCAGGTGCGCGGAACGTCCGGGTGCCCGTCGTACCAGGAGGCGAAGTCGGCGGCGCCGAAGGAGCCGTCCAGCTCGACGCCGGGGATGCGAAGCTCGCGGTCGGCCATGGCGCCGGTGGAGAAGACGACGGCGTCGTAGAACGCGCGCAGGTCGTCCAGGTGGATGTCGGCGCCGTACTCGACGTTGCCGAAGAGGCGGACCTGCGGCTTGTCGAGCACCTGGTGGAGGGCGGTGATGATGCCCTTGATCCGGGGGTGGTCGGGGGCGACGCCGTAGCGGATGAGCCCGAAGGGAGCCGGCATCCGCTCGAAGATGTCGATCGACACGCCCGGCTCGGCGGCGGCCTCGGACTTCAGCAGCGCGTCAGCGGCGTAGATCCCGGCGGGGCCGGCGCCGACGATCGCGACCCGGAGAGGGCGGGGCATGTCTGGGTTCCCTTCGCAAGCGACGTGACGGCGAGAGCTGCCGTCGCTTAGGTCACCCTAAATACCTGCTTTCGCGGGCCGGTACCCGCCCCCCACCTATGACCCCATAAGGCGAACTTATGAGTTCCATAGGTGATGCTTGGAGCGTCAGCTTGTCAGCTCGTCAGCCCGGTGACGAAGGCGGCCCAGGCGGCGGCGGGGACGATCAAGGCGGGGCCGGTGGGGTTCTTGCTGTCGCGGACCGGGACGACGCCGGGGACGTCGTCGAGGACCTCGACGCAGTCGCCGCCTTCGCCGTTGCTGTAGGTGCTCTTGCGCCAGGCGGCGCCGGTGAAGTCGTACGAGACTTCGACGCAGTCGCCGCCCTGGCTGTTGCTGTACGAGCTCTTGAACCAGCGGGCGTTGCTCAGGTCGTACTCGCGCATCGTCTGTAGTCCTCAGCCGCCGATTCGATCAGGGCCAGGGACGCCTCCGGCGACATAGCGGCGGCCCTGAGCAGATCGTAGGCGCGCTGTGCGTGCTTCACCACTGCCGGATCGTCCAGCAGCGTTCCGGAAAACTCCGTCTCTGTATAGGCGGTTGGAGGTGCGTCCTCGAACTCCATGAGCTTCAGTGTGCCGGTCATGTAGGCGTGCGCTCCGGCAGCTCTCGGGAGTACCAGTGCCAGCAGCGCTCGGTCGCGTACGAGCGCGGCGAGATGCTCCAGCTGTGCCGCCATCACCGCCGGGCCGCCCATCGGGGTGAGGAGTACGTTCTCGTGCACGATGACCCAATACTCGGGCCTTGTAGCGTCCTTGAGGATGTGTGCACGGGCCCGCCGTGCTGTGACCATCTCGTCTACGTACGCGTCGGTGACGAACGGGTTGCCGCCGAGCGCGACGGCTCGCCCGTACTCCGCCGTCTGCAACAGCCCCGCCATCACAGTCGGCGCGAACTCGCAGATCTTCGTCGCCAGCGACTCCAGCTCCACCACCGGCTCGAAATAACTCGCGTACGGCGACGCGTTGATGAGCCGCCTACACGTCCGTTCGAAAAAACCACCGGTTTGTAGGACGTCGTCGATTCGCTGCGCCACATCCAGCTGCGGCTTCCGAATTCCCTGTTCGAACTGGCCGATGTATCCGCCGGAAACGAACACCCGCTCGCCCAGCTCCCCCTGCGTTATCCCCTTCGCCTCCCGCTGCGCCTTCAGCTCCTGGCCGAAGAACCGCCACGTGTCCAGTCGTCGTGCTCTGGCCATGGGTTAACTCCTATGGACTGCCCTGCAGTTGTAGGACCTGCGCATCTGCCGATTCTACGGATCCGGCCCCACCCTGGGTGCAGTAAGCGGGAAATGGATTCGGAAAGGGATGCGTTGGTGAAGGAACACGGCATGCGGTCGACAACAGGGTCCATCGAAGAAGTGAGCGAGGCGGTGACGGAATTGCGTGAGGCACTCGTACGGGCGGGAATCGTTCTGCCCTCCCTCGGTCTCGACGTCGTCACCCTCGCCGCCGGCGACCCGTGCCGTCCGCTCATCGAATTGGGACGCTGCACGGTGGAAACGGCCCGGCTCCTGGCCGCCGCCGTACTGCCGGGGGAAGAAGGGGGCCGGTCATGAAACTGCCCATCGGGGCATACGTCGTCGAGATCCGCACCGGACGGGTCGGGACGGTCATGGGTCACGAGGGTCCCTATGTACAGCTGCGGCCGCTCGGCGGCGGGCGGGAGTGGGACGTGGAGCCGGAGGAGGTCCGCGAGGCCACGTCGGCGGAGCGCCTCCGCGCCGCCACGGCCCACGCGAACGCGCGCAGCAGGGGCGAGGTGCCTTGACGGCCACCACTCAGACCGGCGGACGAACGGGTTTCGAGGCGGCCCGCCCCGGGGCGTCCTCTCCGTACGGGACAATGGGCCGCATGAGTCTGTTCCGCGACGACGGCATCGTGCTGCGCACCCAGAAGCTGGGTGAAGCGGACCGCATCATCACGCTCCTCACACGCGGTCACGGTCGCGTACGCGCCGTAGCCCGGGGTGTGCGGCGTACGAAGTCGAAGTTCGGGGCCAGGCTCGAACCCTTCTCCCATGTCGACGTGCAGTTCTTCGCGCGCGGCAGCGATCTCGTCGGGCGCGGGCTGCCGCTCTGTACCCAGAGCGAGACCATCGCCGCGTACGGGAGCGGGATCGTCACCGACTACGCCCGCTACACCACCGGGACGGCGATGCTGGAGACGGCGGAGCGGTTCACGGACAACGAGGGCGAGCCGGCGGTGCAGCAGTACCTGCTGCTCGTCGGTGGCCTGCGCACCCTCGCCCGGGGTGAGCACGCGCCGCACCTCATCCTCGACGCGTTCCTGTTGCGCTCGCTCGCCGTCAACGGCTACGCGCCCAGCTTCGACGACTGCGCGAAGTGCGGCCTCCACGGACCGAACCGCTTCTTCTCGGTCGCGGCGGGCGGAGTCATATGCGGCGACTGCCGGGTGCCGGGCAGCGTCGTACCCTCTCCGGAGGCCATCGGCCTGCTCAGCGCGCTGCTGACCGGCGACTGGGCGACTGCGGACGCGTGCGAGCCGCGTCACGTCAGGGAGGGCAGCGGGCTGGTGTCCGCCTATCTGCACTGGCACCTGGAGCGCGGCCTGCGCTCGCTGCGGTACGTAGAGAAGAGCTAGGAGACCCATCGCATGGCCATCGCACGACGCGGAATCCTCGGACGGAACCGCCGGGAGTACAAGACCCCCGAGCCGCACCCGTCCGGCGCCCTGCCGCCGAAGCTCCCCGGCGAGCTGGTGCCGAACCACGTCGCCTGCGTGATGGACGGCAACGGCCGCTGGGCCCAGGAGCGCGGGCTGCCGCGCACCGAGGGGCACAAGGTCGGCGAGGGTGTCGTCCTCGACGTGCTGAAGGGCTGTCTGGAGCTCGGGGTCAAGAACCTCTCCCTCTACGCCTTCTCCACGGAGAACTGGAAGCGGTCGCCCGAAGAGGTCCGCTTCCTGATGAACTTCAACCGGGACGTGATCCGGCGCCGGCGCGACGAGATGGACGAGCTGGGCATCCGTATCCGCTGGGTCGGCCGCATGCCGAAGATGTGGAAGTCGGTCGTCCAGGAGCTCCAGGTCGCCCAGGAGCAGACCGTCGACAACGACGCGATGACGCTCTACTTCTGCGTGAACTACGGCGGCCGCGCGGAGGTCGCGGACGCGGCGAAGAAGATCGCGGAGGACGTGGCGGCGGGGAGGCTCGACCCGTCGAAGGTCAACGAGAAGACCTTCCAGAAGTACCTGTACTACCCGGATATGCCGGACGTCGACCTCTTCCTGCGGCCGAGCGGCGAGCAGCGCACCTCCAACTACCTGATCTGGCAGAGCAGCTACGCGGAGATGGTGTTCCAGGACGTGCTGTGGCCGGACTTCGACCGCCGCGACCTGTGGCGGGCGTGCGTGGAGTACGCCTCCCGCGACCGCCGCTTCGGCGCGATCCCGGCGGCGGACCGCGCGGCGATGACGACGGTCCCGCCGCAGGGCCCGGCCGTCTGACCCTCCAGGGCCCTCCCGGGACCACCGTTCCGCCCGGCCGCTACGATCACGGCTCTTGCCGCCGAGGCCGGGAGGGGCCGTGACCGCAGAGCAGTCCGCAGAGCAGTCCGCGACGACGCGGGAGACCGTGGAGCTGACCTATCTGCCCGTCGTCTCCGACGCGACGGAGGCGCTCCGCGCCCGGATGCGCGCCACGCCGGCGGGGCGGCTGCAGAACGCCGTCCTGATCGGCGCCGGGGGCCTGATGTCCCTGGCCCTCGTCCTGACCCTCACCGGGCCGAAGGGGCCGAGCCTGGGCGGCGCCGGGATCTGCCTGCTCGGCCTGGTGCTGATCGCCTGCATGTACGCGATGATTCCCAGCCTCCAGGGGCGGCAGGTGCACCGGATGTTCGCCCCGCAGGGGGAGTTCCGGGGCTTCGTCGACGGGTCGGGCGTTCGTGTGGTGTCGAGGGAGAGCGACACGACGTACCGGTGGACGATGCTCACCCGGTACGCCGAGACACGTGACCTGTTCGTCCTGCTGACCCCCGACAAGTACGGCATCGGCCTGGCCGTCCTGCCCAAGCGCGGGGTGGCGCACCCGGCGGAGGTCGACCGGCTGCGGGCCGTGCTCGACCGGTACAGCACGCGGGTCTGACCCATACACGACCGCCGTATGCGAAAGGGCCCGCACCGGATCGCTCCGGTGCGGGCCCTCACGTATGTCTGTCAGGTCAGGTCACTTCTGCGCGCAGTCCGCGCACGTCCCGAAGATCTCGACCGTGTGCGCCACGTTCACGTACCCGTGCTGGGACGCGATCGTCTCGGCCCACTGCTCCACCGCCGGGCCCTCCACCTCGACCGCCTTGCCGCAGACGCGGCAGACGAGGTGGTGGTGGTGTTCGCCCGTCGAGCAGCGGCGGTAGACCGTCTCGCCGTCGCTGGTGCGCAGCGCGTCCACCTCGCCCGCGTCCGCGAGGGACTGGAGCGTGCGGTAGACGGTGGTGAGGCCGACGGAGTCGCCGCGGTGCTTGAGCATGTCGTGCAGCTCCTGGGCGCTGCGGAACTCGTCCACCTCGTTCAGCGCCGCCGACACAGCGGCCCGCTGTTTGGTCGAGCGGCCGCGTACGGGGGGTCCTGCCGTCGCCACAGGGGCCTCCTTGAGTATCCGATTGCCCCCGCCATTCTGCCAGGCCGCTAGAGCGTGGCATCGTCCGTGGGTCGACGCGTGACCGGAACGGCCATGTCGCACTCCGCCGCGGACGAGGCCGCGGCCTCCGCCGCCCGGGCACGTCGCCGCGCCAGGGGCGTCGCGAGGAGCGTCGTGAGGAGGAAGACGGCGATCGCGAGCAGCACGATGAGCGAGCCGGGCGGAAGGTCCTGGTAGTACGTGGTGACGGTGCCGGTCAGGGTGACGCCGGTGCCGATGAGGACCGCGAGGACGAACGTCGTACGGAAGGACCGGGACAGCTGCTGCGCCGCCGCGACCGGGACCACCATCAGCGCGCTGACCAGCAGCAGGCCGACGACACGCATCGCGACCGTGACGGTCACGGCGGCCGTGACCGCGATGAGCAGGTTCAGGGCCCGCACCGGGAGACCGGTGACGCGGGCGAACTCCTCGTCCTGGCTCACGGCGAAGAGCTGGCGCCGCAGACCGATCGTGACCAGGGCCACGAAGGCGGCCAGGACGCTGATCGCCGTGACGTCCTCGGGGGAGACGGTGGACAGGGATCCGAAGAGGTACGACAGCAGGTTGGCGTTGGAGCCGCCGCCGACCTGGATCAGCATCACACCGCCCGCCATGCCTCCGTAGAAGAGCAGCGCGAGCGCGAGGTCGCCGCGGGTGCGTCCGTACGTCCGGATCAGCTCCATCAGGACGGCGCCGGCGACGGCGACCAGGGTGGCCATCCACACCGGGCTGCTGTTCAGGAGGAAGCCGAGGCCGACACCGGTCATCGCGACATGGCCGATGCCGTCGCCCATCAGGGCCTGGCGGCGCTGGACGAGGAAGATGCCGACGGCGGGTGCGGTGATGCCGACGAGGACGGCCGCGAGGAGCGCCCGCCGCATGAAGTCGGGTTCGAGGAATTCCATGATCAGGTCAGCAGTCCCGTGCGGAGCGGCTCGCCGGCCGCATGCGGATGTACGTGGTCGTGGCCGGGCAGGGCATGCTGGCCGACGGCCTGCGGCGGCGGGCCGTCGTGGACGACGCAGCCGTCGCGGAGCACCACGGCCCGGTCGATCAGCGGCTCCAGGGGGCCCAGCTCGTGCAGCACGAGCAGCACGCTGGTGCCGCCGGCGACCTGCTCGCGCAGGGTCGCGGCGAGGATCTCCTGGCTGGCGAGGTCGACGCCGGCCATCGGCTCGTCCATGATCAGCAGCTCGGGCTCGGAGGCCAGCGCGCGGGCGATCAGGACGCGCTGGTGCTGGCCGCCCGAGAGGGCGCTCACGGAGTCCTTGGCCCGGTCGGCGAGGCCGACGAGCTCGATGGCGCGCTCGACGGCGGCCCGGTCGTCCTTCGTCAGCCAGCCGAACTTCCGGCGGGAGAGCCGGCCGGAGGAGACGACCTCGCGGATCGTGGCGGGGACGCCGCTGGCGGCGGTGGTGCGCTGCGGCACGTAGCCGACACGGGCCCAGTCGCGGAATCGCTTCTGCTCGGTGCCGAAGAGCGAGATGGTGCCACCGGTCAGCGGCACCTGGCCGATGACGGAGCGGACGGCGGTCGACTTGCCGGAGCCGTTGGCGCCGAGCAGCGCGACGACCTCACCGCGGTTCACGGTGAGGTCGATGCCGCGCAGGACGGTGCGCGAGCCGAGCGCCGCAGTGGCTCCGCGGACGGATATGACGGGCGACGTCACGGGTGCCTCCTGCTGTGCGTGGATCACTTCGCGCCGAGGGCCTTCTTCAGCGCGGCGAGGTTGGACCGCATGACCTCGATGTAGTCATCGCCCTTGGACCGGTCCGTGATTCCCTCCAGGGGGTCCAGGACGTCGGTCTTGAGGCCGGTGTCCTGGGCGAGGGTCTTCGCGGTCTTGTCGCTGGCGAGGGTCTCGAAGAAGACGGTGGAGACGTTGTCCTTCTTCGCGACGTCCTGGAGCTCCTTGATGCGGGCGGGGCTCGGCTCGGACTCGGGGTCCAGGCCGGCGATGCCCTCCTGCTCCAGGCCGTAGCGCTCGGCGAGGTAGCCGAAGGCGGAGTGGGTGGTGATGAAGGTCTTGGTGGTGGTGGTCTTCAGACCGGTCTCGAACGCCGTGTTCAGCTCGCCGAGCTTCTTGACCAGGGCGTCGGTGTTCTTCTTGTAGTCGGCGGCGTGGGCCGGGTCGGCCTTCTCCAGGGAGGCGCCGACACCCTTGGCGACCTCGGCGTACTTCACCGGGTCGAGCCAGATGTGCGGGTCGGCTCCGGCGTCGGACTCGCCCTCGGCCTCGTGGCCGGCCTCGGACTCGCCCGCGTGCTCGGCGTGCTCCTCGGCGGTCTCGCCCTCGTGGCCGGGCTCCTCCGCGCCGTGGTCGTCGTGGCCGACCTCGGTGCCGTGGTCCTCGAGCTTCGTGAGGGTGGTGGCGTCGACGGTGTTCTTGACGCCGGCCTGCTTGATGGCCTCGTCGACGGCGGGCTGGACGCCCTTGAGGTAGAGGATGTAGTCGGCGTCGCCGAGCTGGCCGATCTGCTTCGGCTTGAGCTCGAGGTCGTGCGGCTCGACGCCGGGCGCGGTGAGCGTGTTGACGGAGACGTGGTCGCCGCCTATCTGCTCGGCCAGGTACTGCATGGGATAGAACGACGCGACGACGTCCAGCTTCCCACTGCCCTTGTCGGCGGCGTCGGAGTTTCCGGAGCAGGCGGACAGGGTCACGAGACCGAGGGCGACGGCTCCGGCGACGGCGGTGGTGGGTATGAGGCGGCGACGTACGTTCATGACACTCATTTTCAACAAAGCTGGAAACGATTGTCAATTGTCCTACTTGTGGTCCTGGCCACGCCCCGCCGCGCTCGGCCGTGTGCGGGCGGAGGCCGAACCGATTTGATACGGGGGGTGCGGGCGCCGGTAATCTGAAGCATTCGCACTTCGTCGTCGTAATGAAGAGAGCACCGTGGCCGCCGACAAGATCGACACCATCGTCAGCCTGAGCAAGCGCCGTGGCTTCGTCTACCCGTGCAGCGAGATCTACGGTGGCCAGCGCGCCGCCTGGGACTATGGACCGCTGGGTGTCGAACTCAAGGAGAACATCAAGCGTCAGTGGTGGCGCTACATGGTCACCTCGCGTGAGGACGTCGTCGGTGTCGACTCGTCGGTGATCCTGGCCACCGAGGTCTGGGAGGCGTCGGGTCACGTCGCGACCTTCACCGACCCGCTGACCGAGTGCACCTCCTGCCACAAGCGGTACCGCGCCGACCACCTGGAGGAGGCGTACGAGGAGAAGCACGGCCGCCTCCCCGAGAACGGCCTCACCGACCTGAACTGCCCCAACTGCGGCAACAAGGGCACCTTCACCGAGCCCAAGCAGTTCTCCGGTCTGCTCTCCACGCACCTCGGCCCGACCCAGGACTCCGGCTCGGTCGCCTACCTGCGCCCCGAGACCGCGCAGGGCATCTTCACCAACTTCGGTCAGGTGCTGCAGACCTCGCGCAAGAAGCCGCCGTTCGGCATCGCGCAGATGGGCAAGTCCTTCCGGAACGAGATCACTCCGGGCAACTTCATCTTCCGCACCCGCGAGTTCGAGCAGATGGAGATGGAGTTCTTCGTCAAGCCGGGCGAGGACGAGCAGTGGCACGAGTACTGGATGGAGCAGCGCTGGAACTGGTACACGGGCCTGGGTCTCCGTGAGGAGAACATGCGCTGGTTCGAGCACCCGAAGGAGAAGCTCTCCCACTACTCCAAGCGCACCGCCGACATCGAGTACCGCTTCCAGTTCGGCGGCAGCGAGTGGGGCGAGCTCGAGGGTGTCGCCAACCGCACCGACTACGACCTGAAGGCCCACTCCAAGGCGTCCGGCAACGACCTGCTCTTCTTCGACCAGGAGGCCGGCGAGCGCTGGACCCCCTACGTCATCGAGCCGGCCGCCGGTGTCGGCCGCACGATGCTGGCCTTCCTCCTCGACGCGTACAACGAGGACGAGGCGCCGAACGCCAAGGGCGTCATGGAGAAGCGCACCGTGATGCGCCTCGACCACCGCATCGCGCCGGTCAAGGTCGCCGTGCTGCCGCTGTCCCGCAACGCGCAGCTCTCGCCGAAGGCCAAGGGCCTCGCGGCCGACCTGCGGCAGAACTGGAACATCGACTTCGACGACGCCGGCGCCATCGGCCGCCGCTACCGCCGCCAGGACGAGATCGGCACGCCGTTCTGCGTCACCGTCGACTTCGACACCCTGGACGACAACGCGGTGACCGTGCGCGAGCGCGACACCATGAAGCAGGAGCGCGTCTCCCTCGACCAGATCCAGGGCTACCTGGGCAGCCGCCTGCTCGGCTGCTGACGCTGTTCGCACGCAGAAGCCCCCGGTTCCTCGCAGGAACCGGGGGCTTCGCTCTGTGCTGTCAGGCGCGCAGGCCGCGCAGCAGCAGGTCGAGTACGGCGTCGAACTCGGCCTCGGTCGTGGGGCGTTGCCACTCCGGGGCGTAGGCCGGGTCGTGGAAGTGCGCTGTCGCCGAGAAGAGCGCGCGGGCGGTGGCGTCGGGGTCGGGGGCGGTGAACTCGCCCTTCCGTACGCCCTCTTCGACGATCTCCCGGACCTGGCCGACCAGCGCGTCGATGTGCTGCTCGACCACACCGCTGGCCTCGTCGATGAGCACCCCGTACGTGGCGAAAAGCTCGGGGTCGTCGCCCGCCTTGTGTCGCTTGGCCTCGAAGAGGCCGGCGAACCAGGCCCGGAGCTTCTCCGCGGCCGGCTGGTCCGACGTCTCGATCAGCTCGGCGAGCGCGACCTCGGCGCGGGTCAGCCAGCGGTGCGTGACCGCCTCGCGCAGCGCCGCCTTGGTGCGGAAGTGGCGGTAGACGCTGCCGTGGCTGACACCGAGCACCCGGGCCACGTCCACGACCGTGGCCTTCGCCGGACCGTAGCGCCGCAGCACCTCCTCGGTGGCTTCGAGGATGCGCTCTGCGGTCAGGGTCTCGGTAGGCATGAGATGACAGTACCTGTCATCTGACCGGGCGGTCAGTGCTCGCTGTCCAGGTGGGCCATCTGCTCCGCCGGGTAGCGCTCCCCGGCCGCCGCGTCCAGGGGGACGGCCTGCTCGATGGCGGCCAGGTCGGCGGCGTCGAGCGTGACGTCCAGGGCGCCGAGGGCCTCCGCGAGCCGGTCGCGGCGGCGGGCGCCGATCAGCGGCACGATGTCGGCGCCGTGCCGGGGGCCCTGAGCCAGGACCCAGGCGATCGCGGTCTGGGCGACCGTCACGCCCTTGGCCTCGGCGACGGCACGCAGCCGGTCCACCAGGTCCAGGTTCCGCAGCAGGTTGTCGCCCTGGAAGCGCGGGCTCATGCCCCGGAAGTCGCCCGGTCCGAACGTGCGGTCACGGGTGACGTGGCCGCTGATCAGACCGCGCGAGAGCACTCCGTACGCGGTGATGCCGATGCCGAGCTCGCGGGCGGTCGGCAGGATCTTCTCCTCGATGCCCCGGGATATCAGCGAGTACTCGATCTGGAGGTCGGCGATCGGGGCGACGGCCGCCGCCCGGCGCAGGGTGTCCGCGCCGGCCTCGGAGAGACCGATGTGGCGGACGTGCCCGGCCTCGACGAGCTCGGCGATCGCGCCGACGGTCTCCTCGATCGGCACGTCCGGGTCGACGCGGGCGATCCGGTAGATGTCGATGTGGTCCGTGCCGAGGCGCTGCAGGGAGTACGCCGCGAAGTTCTTCACCGCGTCCGGCCGGCCGTCGTAGCCGGTGAAGCCGCCCTCGACCGTGCGCAGGGCGCCGAACTTCACGCTGGTCAGGGCCTGCTCCCGGGCGGCCGCGGGGGCCGTGCGCAGGGCCTCGTTGATCAGCAGCTCGTTGTGCCCCATTCCGTAGAAGTCGCCGGTGTCGAGGAGCGTGACGCCGGCGTCGAGAGCGGCGTGGATCGTGGCGATCGACTCGGCGCGGTCGCTCTCGCCGTACAGCGCGGACATGCCCATGCAGCCGAGGCCGAGGGCGGAGACCTGCGGGCCGGTGGTGCCGAGGGAGCGGATGGGGAGGGAGGTCGCGGGGGTGGGGGTCATGGCGGTCATGGGGGTCTCCTCGGAGGGGATCGGAGGGGTGACGCATGACAACTATGGCATGACGGCTGACAGATTTCAATGTTTGTCATTCACTCGCCATGCCACCCGAAAACGACGTGCCCGGGGGAGAGCGGCGGGGTAGCGTCTGCGGCATGTCCTCGTTCTTCCAGATCTACGAGTGAGAGCGCCGCGGGCCGATCGCCCGCGCAGCGCCAGCCGATTGACCACCGCATATCTCACTGATGGGAGAGCCACTCCATGGCCAAGGGCCGCAACAACCTCCTCGGCGTCGGCGGACAGCGCAAGAAGCTGTCCCGGGCCGACCAGCACGGCGCCGGTCAGGGCCGCAACGCCGATCGCAAGACGGCGGCCGAACAGAAGCAGGAGCTGCTGAAGAAGATGCGCGAGCGCGCTCACCAGGACTGACGCGCAGCAGGACGGACGGCACGGACGGCACGGCACGGCACGGTGAGGGGCCGGGATCTCGGTGATCCCGGCCCCTCACCTCGTCGCTCACGGCACGTTCGTGACGACCTCGCAGGCCGTCGCGGTGTCCGTGCCCGCCTCTCCGTCGCAGGTGTCCGGGCTGCCCGGTCCGCCGTCGAGCCGGTCGTCGCCCGGTCCGGCCCGCAGGGCGTCCGCACCGTCGCCGCCGGACAGCCGGTCCCGGCCGCCCGCGGTGCCGACGGTCGTGGTCGCCTCGAAGTCGACGTTGTCGCCGAAGATCAGGTCGTCGCCGCCGAGTCCGTCGATCCGGTCGCCGCCCGCGCTGCCGGGGACGGCGCCCTCGCCGACCGAGCTCTCGCCGACCAGGATGTCGGCGTCGGCGCCGCCCGTGATCCGGTCGTCGCCCGCGCCGAACACGTTCCCGCCCGTGGGGTCGAAGATGTTGTGGTCGCCGACGACGAGGCCGCCGCCGGGGCCGAGGTCGAGGCGGTCGTTCCCGCCGCTGCCGTGCGCGTTCCCGAAGACCGAACCGCTGTCGCCGATGAGGAACTCCAGTCCGGGGCCGCCCGTCAGGACGTCGTTCCCGGCCCCGGTCGCGTCGCCCGAGATCGCCAGGGAGTCGCCGGTGATGTTCTCCCTGCCGGGCCCGCCGTCGATCACGTCACGGCCGCCGCCGGAGGCATCGACGTCGCCGCGGCTGTCCCCGATCAGGCCGTCGTCGCCGTCGCCGCCGTAGATGCGGTCGTCGCCGCCGCCCGTGGCGCTGCCCCCGAACGCGAGGCTGTCCCCGGTGATGCGGTCGTCGCCGGGCCCGCCGTAGATGAGGTCGTGCCCGCCGCCGGAGGCGTCGCCGTTGTCGTTCCTGACATCGCCGTTGACGATGTCGTTCCCCGCCCCGGCGTCGATCCGGTCGTTCCCCAGGCCGCCGACGACGGTGTCGTCCCCGCCCAGCGAGCAGATCAGGTCGTTGCCGCCCCTGCCGTCGATCGTGTCGGCGCCCTCCGAGCCGATGATGACGTCGTTGCCGGGCGTTCCCTCGACGATGCCCGAGCCGGTGATCGTCGCCTGGCGGCCGAAGCAGGTGTGCTGGGCAGCCGCGGCGGTGCCGGGGGCGCCGAGCGCGAGCAGCGAGGCCGCGCAGACGGCGGCGATGAGCGGGGGAGCCGGACGAGGGGCCATGTGAACCTCCAGGTGGGGGGTGTGCGGTGCTCCGCCGGTCCGCGCCACTGCTACTGTCCGTGGGCGGCCATGACGGAACGTAGGCACGGCGCGCGGGGTGCGGCGACCAGGGCCCGGCGTACGGGTGAGGCGATACGCGACAATGGGCCAATGACCGCGTTCTCCCCCCTCGCCATCGGGCCGCACATCGTGCAGCCGCCGGTGGTGCTCGCGCCGATGGCCGGCATCACCAACGCCCCCTTCCGCACCCTCTGCCGTGAGTTCTCCGGCGGCAAGGGCCTGTTCGTGAGCGAGATGATCACGACGCGGGCGCTGGTCGAGCGCAACGAGAAGACCATGCAGCTCATCCGCTTCGACGAGAGCGAGAAGCCGCGGTCGATCCAGCTGTACGGCGTCGACCCGGTGACGGTCGGCAAGGCCGTGCGGATGATCGTCGACGAGGACCTGGCCGACCACATCGACCTGAACTTCGGCTGCCCGGTCCCCAAGGTCACCCGCAAGGGCGGCGGCTCGGCCCTCCCGTACAAGCGGCCGCTGCTGCGCGCGATCCTGCACGAGGCCGTGACGAACGCGGGCGACCTGCCGGTCACGATGAAGATGCGCAAGGGCATCGACGACGACCACATCACCTACCTGGACGCGGGGCGGATCGCGGTCGAGGAGGGCGTCACGGCGATCGCCCTGCACGGGCGGACGGCGGCGCAGCACTACGGCGGCACCGCCGACTGGGACGCCATCGCCCGGCTCAAGGAGCACGTCCCGGAGATCCCGGTGCTCGGCAACGGCGACATCTGGTCGGCCGACGACGCGCTGCGGATGATGCGCGAGACCGGCTGCGACGGCGTGGTCGTGGGGCGCGGCTGCCTGGGGCGCCCGTGGCTCTTCGGCGACCTGGTGGCGGGCTTCGAGGGCACGGGGGAGTACGCGCAGCCGGGCCTGCGCGTCGTCGCGGACGCGATGGTGCGGCACGCGCGGCTGCTCGGCGAGTGGCTGGGCGACGAGTCGCGCGGTGTCATCGACTTCCGCAAGCACGTGGCCTGGTACCTGAAGGGCTTCTCGGTCGGTTCCGAGATGCGCAAGAAGCTGGCGATCACCTCGTCCCTGGACGAGCTGCGCGCTCAGTTGAGCGAGCTGGACCTGGACCAGCCGTGGCCGGTGGGCGCGGACGGTCCGCGTGGCCGTACGTCGGGCAACAACCGGGTCGTGCTGCCGGACGGCTGGCTCAAGGATCCGTACGACTGCGCCGGGGTCAGCGAGGACGCGGAACTGGACACCTCAGGCGGCTGACGTCGCCCGGAAGCGCTCGGAAGAGCGCGAGAGGCGTCCAGATCACGTCCGGATCGTGGGAAACAAGCCGTTCGGACGGCGTGATCCTCGCCACCCTTGATAGGGGTGGCGCTCAGATGAGCATATTTCGAGGCGTTGCACTTCTGGAGGGGTGGCACTGGGTGCCACCCCTTATGTGTTCAAGAGTTGAACGCAGATGCTCTGGAAGGCGCTCATGTGAGCGTGTAAGCTCAGGTTTGAGTCAAGCGGGCTTCGGAGTCTGAAAGCGGAAGCTACTCGTCAGTTACTTTCGATGTGCTGGCGGACGGGTGGTTAAGACCACGTGACCGGTAGGCGTACCTCCCCAGAAGCCTTCGATCTGGGTATGTTCCTCGCCGTCAGGGCAGCCAACCGAGCCTCGAGGAGTCGAGACACGTGTCGGAAAACAAAGATCAGAAGTTCGTGTACGACTTCACCGAGGGCAACAGGGACCTGAAGGACCTGCTCGGTGGCAAGGGTGCGAACCTCGCCGAGATGACCAACCTCGGCCTCCCCGTTCCCCCCGGCTTCACGATCACCACCGAGGCGTGCAAGGTCTACCTCGAGAGCGGCTCCGAGCCCGCCGAGCTGCGCGACGAGGTCAGCGCGCACCTCGACGCCCTCGAGCAGCAGATGGGCAAGAAGCTCGGCCAGGCCGACAACCCGCTGCTCGTCTCCGTCCGCTCCGGTGCCAAGTTCTCCATGCCCGGCATGATGGACACGGTCCTCAACATCGGCCTCTCCGACAAGTCCGTCGAGGGCCTCGCCGCCCAGGCCGACAACGAGCGCTTCGCCTGGGACTCGTACCGCCGTCTCATCCAGATGTTCGGCAAGACCGTCCTCGGCGTCGACGGCGAGCTCTTCGAGGAGGCCATCGACGAGGCCAAGGCCGCCAAGAAGGTCACCGTCGACACCGACCTCGACGCCGCCGACCTGAAGAAGCTCGTCAAGCACTTCAAGAAGATCGTGAAGGCCGAGGCCGGCCGCGACTTCCCGCAGGACCCGCGCGAGCAGATGGATCTCGCCATCGAGGCGGTCTTCAACTCCTGGAACACCGACCGCGCGAAGCTGTACCGCCGCCAGGAGCGCATCCCGGGCGACCTCGGCACCGCCGTCAACGTCTGCTCCATGGTCTTCGGCAACCTCGGCCCGGACTCCGGCACCGGTGTCGCCTTCACCCGCGACCCCGCCTCCGGCCACCAGGGCGTCTACGGCGACTACCTGCAGAACGCGCAGGGCGAGGACGTCGTCGCGGGTATCCGCAACACCGTGCCGCTCGCCGAGCTGGAGTCGATCGACAAGAAGTCGTACGACCAGCTGATGCAGATCATGGAGACGCTCGAGACCCACTACAAGGATCTCTGCGACATCGAGTTCACGATCGAGCGCGGCCAGCTGTGGATGCTGCAGACCCGCGTCGGCAAGCGCACCGCCGGTGCCGCCTTCCGGATCGCCACCCAGCTCGTCGACCAGGGCCTGATCGACGAGGCCGAGGCGCTCCAGCGCGTCAACGGCGCGCAGCTCGCGCAGCTGATGTTCCCCAAGTTCGACGAGAACGCCAAGGTCGAGCAGATCGGGCGCGGCATCGCCGCCTCCCCGGGCGCGGCCGTCGGCAAGGCCGTCTTCGACTCGTACACGGCCGTCAAGTGGTCCCGCTCCGGCGAGAAGGTCATCCTGATCCGCCGTGAGACCAACCCGGACGACCTGGACGGCATGATCGCCGCCGAGGGCATCCTGACCTCGCGCGGCGGTAAGACCTCCCACGCGGCCGTCGTCGCCCGCGGCATGGGCAAGACCTGTGTCTGCGGCGCCGAGGAGCTCGAGGTCGACACCAAGCGCCGCCGGATGACCACCGCCTCCGGCGTGGTCGTCGAGGAGGGCGACGTCGTCTCCATCGACGGCTCCACCGGCAAGGTGTACCTCGGTGAGGTACCCGTCGTACCGTCCCCGGTCGTCGAGTACTTCGAGGGCCGCATGCACGCCGGCGCCGACGACGCCGACGAGCTGGTCCAGGCCGTCCACCGGATCATGGCCTACGCCGACCGCGTCCGCCGGCTGCGCGTGCGCGCCAACGCCGACAACGCCGAGGACGCGCTGCGCGCCCGCCGCTTCGGTGCCCAGGGCATCGGCCTGTGCCGCACCGAGCACATGTTCCTCGGCGAGCGCCGCGAGATGGTCGAGAAGCTGATCCTCGCCGACACCGACGAGGAGCGCACGGAGGCCCTGGACGCGCTGCTGCCGCTCCAGAAGAAGGACTTCGTCGAGCTCTTCGAGGCCATGGACGGCCTGCCCGTCACGGTCCGTCTCCTCGACCCGCCGCTGCACGAGTTCCTGCCCGACATCACCGAGCTGTCGGTACGCGTCGCCCTCGCCGAGGCCCGCAAGGAGCCGCACGAGAACGAGCTCCGGCTGCTCCAGGCCGTGCACCGGCTGCACGAGCAGAACCCGATGCTGGGTCTGCGCGGCGTCCGCCTCGGTCTGGTCATCCCCGGCCTGTTCACCATGCAGGTCCGGGCGATCGCCGAGGCCGCGGCCCAGCGCATCGAGGCCAAGGGCGACCCGCGCGCCGAGATCATGATCCCGCTCGTCGGCACCGTCCAGGAGCTGGAGATCGTCCGCGACGAGGCCGAGCAGGTCATCGCCGAGGTCCGGGCGAAGACCGGCGTCGAGCTGAAGCTCGCGCTCGGCACGATGATCGAGCTGCCGCGCGCCGCCGTGACCGCCGGTCAGATCGCCGAGGCCGCCGAGTTCTTCTCCTTCGGTACGAACGACCTCACCCAGACGGTGTGGGGCTTCTCCCGGGACGACGTGGAGGCCAGCTTCTTCACCGCGTACCTGGAGAAGGGCATCTTCGGAGTCTCGCCGTTCGAGACCATCGACAAGGACGGCGTCGGCGCGCTCGTCCGCAGCGCCGTGGAGTCCGGCCGGGCCACCCGCCCGGACATCAAGCTCGGCGTCTGCGGTGAGCACGGCGGCGACCCGGAGTCGGTGCACTTCTTCCACGAGGTCGGCCTCGACTACGTCTCCTGCTCGCCCTTCCGGATCCCGGTGGCGCGTCTGGAGGCCGGCCGCGCGGCGGCGGAGTCGAGCGGCAGCGACAGCCGCTGACCACCGGTCGCCGGCCGGCTGTCGGCCGGCCGGCTGACCGAGCGTTCAGTAGCAAAGATCACCGGAGTCGTCGCTCGTCCCCGACCCTCAACCGATGGGCGGCGGCTCCGGGTTGCAAGAGAGACGGGGCGGACACCTTGTGCGGAGGTGTCCGCCCCGTCGTATTTCGTCCGCCCCGGGATGTTCGCCAAATGTGAGTTCATGTTCAATCGGAGTCGGTTGAATTATTGGGCGTTGAACCTTCCGAGTTGAACTTTCCTCGATTGGTCCCGCAAAGAACGGGGCGGGCGCGGCCGCCGGATCCCCACCCGACGACCGCGCCCATTACCCATGCCGGGCAGGTGAGCCGCAACCCTCGCCGACCGCCGCCGGACGCGCAAAGCCCCCCACGGTCTTCGCCACGCCACCTCGGTCCTGAAGGTTTCCTGCCCGACACGCACAGCTTTTCGGTTTGCCCCCGTTCCCCGCGATGCTTTTCAAGTGTGGCTGAAACACCCTGGTAACGTGCAGTGATGCTGTGCATACTCATCGACGGGGGTGGTTGCGAGTGCACAGGTGGGGGTTCAATGCTGCGGATTCATTTCACCGCGAGCGACGTGGCGGGGGTCCGGATGGCGGCCCGGCCGGACGTTCTCTGGGAAACCATTCTCAGTTTTCACCGTTTAAGAGACCGGCGCGGGGCGCTCCTCTACGGGGAATGGCGCGCGGACACCCGCACACGGCTCAACGGTGAGACCCGGCTCCTGGCGGCCCTGGTCCCCAGCCGCGGCTACTTCCCCGACTTCCTGACCCCGTCCGAGGGCGTGCAGGGCCTCGACGAGGGGCTGGAGGCGATGCGGGCGACCCCGCAGGCCCGGCTCCGCTCCGAGCTGGCCCTGCTGGGCGCCGACCGGGCCGGCGGCCGGACCGTGCCCCATTCGCTGCGCGCCCTCGCCGAGGGCGGCTCCGAGCCGTTCAGCCGGCTCATCGGGGCCCTGCGCAGCTATCACCGGGCCGCGATCGAGCCGTACTGGCCCCACATCCGGGCGCGGGTCGAGGCCGAGCGGGCGCTGCGCGGCCGGGCCCTGCTCGACGGCGGCGCCGACGAACTCCTGGCCTCCCTGCCGATGTTCCGCTGGCGGGCCCCCGTCCTGGAGGCCGACTACCCCGTCGAGCGCGATCTCCACCTCGACGGCCGGGGCCTGCTGCTCCAGCCCTCGTACTTCTGCCGCGGCACCCCGGTCGTCCTGCGCGACCCCACGCTGCCCCCGGTGCTCGTCTACCCGACGAGCCACTGCGAGGTGCCGAGCGTCCGGGAGCCGGGCGGGTCGTCCTCGCTGGCCAAGCTGGTCGGCAACACCCGTTCCGCGGTGCTGCACGCCATCGGCGACGGCGGCACCACCAGCGAACTGGCCCGCAGGGCGGGGGTGTCGCTCGCCTCGGCCAGCCAGCACGCGGGCGTGCTGCGCGAGGCCGGGCTCGTCGCCACCCTGCGGCACGGCAACGCGGTCCTGCACACACTGACGCCGCTGGGCGCCGCCTTGCTCGGCGGCGCCCAGCGGGTCGCGGGGCCCTCGCCGGCCCCCGTGGAGCGTCTCTACGCGCGGAACGGACCCGTCACCTCGTAGGTGATGCCGCCCGAGGAGCTGCCGCTCGTGCCGCGCTGGCTGGAGAAGTACAGCCGGCTGCCGTCGGGGGAGAAGGCCGGTCCCGTGATCTCGGAGCCGGACTGGCCGTTGATCCGCAGGAACGGGGCGACGACGTCGTCCGGCGTGATGATGCAGATCTCCATGTTGCCGCCGTCCTCGGCGATGAACAGGTCGCCGGAGGAGGAGCCGGTGACGTTGTCGACCCCGGTCAGCGGGGCGCCGCCGCCGACCACCAGCGAGTCGTCGTAGGCCAGTTCGTAGGTGCTGGTGGTGAGGTTGAGCTGCCAGACCCGGTTGTCGCCCTTGGTGGTGAACCAGACGGTGTCGTTGGCGTAGTGGCAGCCCTCGCCGCCGTTGAACTTCTTCGCCCCGGAGACCTGCTTACGGGTCGCGGTGGGCGAGCCGTCCGGGTCGGGCACGGTGGCCCAGGTGAAGGAGCCGGAGGTCGAGGTGCCGGCCTTCAAGACCTGGAGGGTGCCGGACGAGAGGTTGCCCCAGGTGTTCGGGACGAAGCGGTAGAAGCAGCCGTCGGAGGCGTCCTCGGTCAGGTAGATCACCTTGCGCACCGGGTCGGCGGCGGCGGCCTCGTGGTTGAACCGGCCCATCGCGGCCCGGCGGACGGCCGCGTTCACACCCCACGGGTCGGTCTCGTAGACATAGCCGGTGCTGACCTCCTCGCAGGAGAGCCAGGTGTTCCACGGGGTCGCGCCGCCCGCGCAGTTGCGGTTGGTGTTGGAGAGGATGCGGTAGGCACCGGTGATGCCTCCCGAGGAGTTGAACTTGATCGCGCTCGCGCCGCCGGTGGTGGAGATCTCCGAGTTGGAGACGTAGATCCAGCCGGTGCCGTCGGCGAAGCAGGCGCCGCCGTCGGGGGCGTTGTGCCAGGTGTACGAGGTGCCGGCGACCGTCTGGCCGGACCGGGCGATCACCCGGCTGCTGAATCCGCTCGGCAGCTGGATGCCGTTGGCGTCGGCCGCCCCGAGGGCCCCGTAGGGGCCGGCGCCGGGCTGGGCGGGGGCCGCGTAGGCGGCACCGCGCATCAGGGTGCCGCCGAAGGCGGCGGCCGACGTACCGATGACCGCTCCGCGCAGGAAACTGCGTCGCTCCACGTCTCACTCCAGAGGGGGTGGTGGTGACCGCCCCGCCGCACCGGTCGGCGGCGGGGTCGCGCGCTATCGGAACCTAGGGGTACGGAGTTGGTACGGAGTTGACAGTGCAGCAACAACGCATGAAGGGGAAGCGTCGGTAGGAATGTCAGCGGCCCTGGCCGCCGGCTCCGGACTCCAGCAGCGTCTTGAGGCCGGCCAGCCGCTCCCGCCAGAACTCCTTGCAGGCCGCCACGGCGTCCGCGTCCGGGAGCTTGGTGTGGCCGAGGCCCACTTGGGTCTTCGCCTCGCCCTTCGGCGTCAGGTAGACCGAGATCCGGCTCGTCCCGCCGTCCCAGTCGGCGGTGACGGACCTGCCCGTGCGATGGGTACGCACCTCCAGCTCGCCCTCCGGGAGCCAGCGGCGGCGCAGCTCCTCGTCCACGAAGGCGTCCGTGACCCGGGCGGCCGGGGCGTTCACGGTCCTGCTCACGCTCGCCTGCCAGTCACCCTCGCTGGACTGGCCGACCTGGCGCAACCCGCGCTCCTGCTCGTAGCCGACGGTGATCGACTGGGCGTGCCAGCCGCTCACCCCCTCGGCGTCCACCAGATGGCGGGCGATCTCGGTGTGTCCGCGGCCCGTCGCGCCCCAGGCGTCGAGCAGGGCGAACCAGTCGGCCCAGCTCCTGCCGGTCGCACCGGCGAGGGCCTCGTCCGAGAGCTTCTCGGTGATCTTCCTGCCTGCGGGGCTCATGGTTCCGACGCTAGCGGGATCCGGCACCGGTCGCCTCTGGCACGGGTCGCCTCCGGCACCGGTCGCCTCTGGCACGGGTCGCCTCCGGCACGGGTCGCCTCCGGCACCTGCTCGAAGCATCATCGGAGGACCGACGAAAAAAGTTCCGGCGACAGCGATGAGTTCTGCTCGGCCACGCCGTCTTAACTCCCGAAAGCGCCGACACAGAGCGCACGACAGAGGAGAGAGACCACCATGTCCCAGATGATCTTCGTGAACCTGCCCGTGAAGGACCTCGAGACCTCGAAGACCTTCTGGAGCAAGCTCGGCTACTCCTTCAACCCGCAGTTCACCGACGAGACCGCCGCCTGCATGGTCATCAGCGACACGATCTTCGCGATGCTCCTGACCGAGGCCAAGTTCAAGGAGTTCACCACGCCGGGCAAGGAGATCGCCGACGCGACGAGGACGAGCGAGGTGCTGGTGGCCCTGAGCGCCGACAGCCGCGAGAAGGTCGACGAGCTCGTGGACGGCGCGCTCGCCTCGGGCGGGTCCGCGGCGAAGGAGCCCATGGACTACGGCACGATGTACGGCCGCTCCTTCACGGACCCCGACGGCCACCACTGGGAGGTCATGTGGATGGACCCGGCCGCCGTCCAGGGCTGATCACGGCTTCGGATCGTCGTACGTCACGCCGGTGAGCTGCCCGGGCACGGCCCGGAGCCGCTCACCGGCGACGACGTCGTCCAACGTCCGCCTCGGGTCACACCGTGCGGACCGGGAAGACCGCCACCGAGACGTCCTCGTCGTCCAGGCACTTCCCCGTCTCCAGGTCGAAGCGCTGCTTCAGGAGCGGCGAGGCCACGAACGTCCGACCGCCGGCCGACCCGAGCAGCCCCCGGGAGAGCACCTGGGCCCCGGTGAAGGGATCGCGGTTCTCGATCGCGTACGCACGCCCCGCGCGGTCCACGAAGAGCGCCGCCTGGCGGCCGTCGGGGAGCAGCGCGGCCACGCCCCGGCCCGGCGTCAGCCGGGAGGTCTCGCAGACCGGGATCCAGGCGTCGGCCTCGATGTCGTGGGAGAGTTCGAGCTTCATCGGGCGGAGGCTCCTTCCAGGCGGTTGCCGATGGTGAGGACGGTCAGGTCCGGCTTGATCTGGTCGCGCTCCGGGACGAACTTCACCGACGGGTCCGGCGCGTCCGGCGCGTTGACGAAGGACACGAAGCGGCGCAGCCGGTCCGGGTCGTCCAGGGTCTGCGCCCACTCGTCCTGGTAGTCCGCGACATGGGCCGCCATCAGCGCCTCCAGCTCGTCGCAGAGCCCCAGTGAGTCGCGCACGACCACGTCCTTGAGGTGCTCCAGGCCGCCCTCCAGCCGCTCCAGCCACACCGAGGTGCGCTCCAGACGGTCGGCGGTACGGATGTAGAACATCAGGAACCGGTCGATCAGCCGCACCAGTTCGGCGTCCGACAGATCCTGGGCGAGCAGGTCCGCGTGGCGCGGGGTCGCGCCGCCGTTGCCGCCCACGTACAGGTTCCAGCCGCTCGCCGTCGCGATGACGCCGAAGTCCTTCGACTGCGCCTCCGCGCACTCCCGCGCGCAGCCGGAGACCGCCGACTTGAGCTTGTGCGGCGAGCGCAGGCCCCGGTAGCGCAGCTCCAGCTGGATCGCCATCTTCACCGAGTCCTGGACGCCGTAGCGGCACCAGGTCTGCCCCACGCAGGACTTCACCGTGCGCAGCGACTTGCCGTACGCGTGCCCCGACTCGAAGCCCGCGTCGACCAGCCGTGTCCAGATCGCCGGCAGCTGCTCCACCCGGGCGCCGAACATGTCGATCCGCTGCCCGCCCGTGATCTTGGTGTAGAGCCCGAAGTCGCGGGCCACCTCGCCGATCACGATCAGCTTGTCCGGGGTGATCTCACCGCCCGGGATGCGGGGGACGACCGAGTACGAGCCGTTGCGCTGCATGTTGGCGAGGAAGTGGTCGTTGGTGTCCTGGAGGGCGGCCTGCTCTCCGTCCAGGATGTAGCCGCCCAGTTCGAGTGTCGGGGCGAGACTCGACAGGATCGAGGCGACCGTCGGCTTGCAGATCTCGCAGCCCTCACCGCCGCGCGCCTCCGGCCGCCCGTGCGAGTCGAGCAGCTCGGCGAAGGACGTCAGCCGCAGAGTACGGGTGATCTCGTAGAGCTCGCTGCGGGTGTACGAGAAGCAGGCGCAGAGCCCTTTGTCGGTCGCCGCCGGCAGCAGCCGCCCGATCAGCTTCACGCAACTGCCGCAGCCCGTACCGGCCTTGGTGCACTTCTTCACCTCGGGCAGCGTCGAGCACTGGGTGATCGCGTGCTTGGTGACGTTGTGGCACGAGCAGATGACGGCGTCGTCCGGCAGCGCGGACGGGCCGAGCGCGACCGGTGCGCCCGCGCCCGCCGGAAGGACCAGCTGCTCGGGGGAGACCGGCGGGACGGAGCCGGTGAGCGGCCGCAGCATGCCGTACGAATCGGCGTCGCCGACCAGGACACCGCCGAGGAGCACGCCCTCACCGTCGACCACGAGCTTCTTGTAGACACCGGAGCGGGAGTCGGAGTAGACGACGTCGAGGCAGCCCTCGGCCGTGCCGTGCGCGTCACCGAAGGAGGCCACGTCCACGCCGAGCAGCTTCAGCTTCGTCGACATGTCGGCACCGGTGAAAGTGACATCAGCGGCTGCCGCCGCGGGGTGCTCCTCGGCGGAGGCGATCGTCGCCGCGGCCGTCAGCGCCATCTCGTAGCCGGGCGCCACCAGGCCGTACACCCTGCCGTCCGAGGCCAGCGCGCACTCGCCGATCGCGAACACCGCCGGGTCGGACGTCCGGCACTGCTCGTCGACCGCGATGCCGCCGCGCTCGCCGACCGCGAGGCCGCAGTCGCGCGCCAGCTGGTCCCGGGGCCGTACACCCGCCGAGAACACCACCATGTCCGTGGCCAGTTCCGAACCGTCCGACAGACGCATCGCGGTGACCACGCCGTCCTCGGTCACGACCTCCTGCGTACCCGTCCCGGTGTGGACGCTCAGCCCCATCTGCTCGATCGTGCGCAGCAGCGCCGCGCCACCGCCCTCGTCCACCTGCACGGGCATCAGCCGGGGCGCGAACTCCACGATGTGCGTGTCGAGCCCGAGCCCCTTGAGCGCGCCCGCGGCCTCCAGGCCGAGCAGACCGCCGCCGACGACCGCGCCGGTCGTCGCCGTCTTGGCGTACTCCTCGATGGCGAGCAGGTCCTCGATCGTGCGGTAGACGAAACAGCCGCGGGCGTCCTTGCCGGGGACCGGGGGCACAAACGGGTACGAGCCGGTGGCCAGGACGAGCGTGTCGTACGGGATGACCTGGCCGGAGCGCGCGGTGACCGTACGGGCCGCGCGGTCGATCGACTCGGCCGGGTCGCCGACGTACAGCTCGATGCCGTGCTTCTCCATGAAGCCGTCCTCGACCATGGAGAGCTCGTCGGGGGTGCGGCCGGAGAAGTACGAGGTCAGCTGGACCCGGTCGTAGGCGGGGCGCGGCTCCTCGCAGAGCACGACGATGCGCGCGCGCTCGGTGATGCCCCGGTCCGCCAGCGCCTCCAGGAAGCGCTGGCCGACCATGCCGTGGCCGACCAGGACGACGGTGGGGGTGTGCACGGGCGTGGTCGACATCTCAGGAGCCTCCGTCATGGGTGAGCAGGTGGAGCAGGGGAGCGTGCGGAAGGGCCTCGTCGCCCTCCCAGGCCCGGGCGAGTGCCCCGACCGCGGCGAGATCGCCGAGGAGTACGCCGCCGACCAGGCGGTCGCCGCGGACGACGACCTTGCGGTAGGCGCTGCGGGTGGCGTCGGTCAGCTGGACGACGTCGTCGCCGGGCAGCGGCGTGGCCTCGCCGAAGGCCGCCAGGTCGAGGGAGACGGGCCCGCCGAGCGTGAGCCGGGTCAGCGCCCGGGTCCCGGTGTAGGCGGGGCGGGGAAGGTCCGGGGCATCGGCGGTGGCCACGGGCGGGAGCGGCGAGTCCGTGGTCGTCGAGGTCTCCGCGTGGAGGACCTCCGCCAGCGCGTCCGCCTGTTCCAGGGCCGGGCCGGCCAGGCCGTAGACCTGGCCGTCGTGCTCGGCGCAGTCGCCGATGGCGTGGATGTACGGATCGGAGGTCCGCAGCTCGTCGTCGACGACGACGCCCTTGCGGACGTCGAGACCGGCGTCCTTGGCGAGACCGACACGCGGTCGGACCCCGCAGGCCAGCACCACGACCTGGGCGTCGAGCACGAAACCGTCGGCGAGCTCCACGGCCGTGACCGCGCCGTCCTCCTGGCGGAGCCCGCTGACCCGGCACTCGGTGTGCACCTCGACACCGAGGGACTCCACATGCGAGCGGAGCAGCGCCGAGGCCTGGACGTCCAGCTGGCGTTCCATCAGCCGCTCGCCCTGCTGGGTGAGGACGACCTCGGCGCCGAGCGCGGCCAGCGCGCGGGCCGCCGAGACGCCGAGCAGACCGCCGCCGATGACGACCGCGCGGACCCCGGGCCGGACAAGGGCCCGCAGCTCCAGACAGTCGTCGAGCGTACGGAACGGATGGACGCCCGACGGCAGCCGCGAGCCGCGCAGTCCGCGCAGCGGCGGCAGCACGGGGTTCGAGCCGGTCGCCAGGACCAGCCGGTCGTAGCCGACCTCCGTCCCGTCCTCGCACTCCACGATCCGGGCGGCACGATCGATCCGTACCGCACGCACACCGCGCCGCACCGGCTCCTGCGGAGCGGGCAGCGCGATCACCTCGGGCGCGTACCGCCCGGCGAGGACGTCCGCGAGCAGCACCCTGTTGTACGGTGCGTGCGGCTCTTCGCCGAGGAGGGTGACGGGCAGGCGCTGGGCGAGCCGGACGCCCGCCGTTCCGCCTCCGACCACCACGATCCGTGTACTCATGACTCGAAGAGTGCGGGGCTGGTGTTACCCGGCGGCATCCCGTTTGTTTCCCGTACGGAACGCTGATCTCAGATCTGGGCGGTTCGCACTGTGAGGCGCGCGGCTGTGAGGCTTAACCCGTGGTCAGGGCGTCCTCAAGGGGGCCTTAAGGATCGTGGGGGAGGGGCTGACCTGGGGTTCTCGTATACCGAAGAACCCTAGGGTGCGGGATGTGACGACCGAGGTTCAGGAACCGAGCCATCCCGCGCTTGCGGCGTACTTGGCGCAGCGGGCGGTGCGGGAGAGGGGCCGGGTGCGGCCCGGTGAGGGGTTGTGCCCACCCGTTCCGCCCTGCGGAACGATTGCCCACACCCCGAGAGTCGCGCCCCAGCAGCTACGCCACGGCATCGTCGGCGGCGCCGGGGTCGTCGCCCTCGTCTGGGGGTTCCAGGCCCATGCCTCCGCCCGGCTCGACGCCGTGTTCGCGACCGGCGCCCATCTGACCGGGCTGCTCGCCGGGTACGGCGTACTCGTCATGCTGTTCCTGATGGCCCGGGTCCCCGCCGTCGAGCACGGTGTCGGCGCCGACCGGCTCGCCCGCTGGCACGCCCTCGGCGGCCGGTACGTCCTCGGGCTCGTCGGCGCCCACGCGCTCCTCGCGCTCTGCGGGTACGCCGCCCACACCCGTACCGACCTCGTCACCGCCACCCGCGGGATGCTCGGCTACCCGTCCCTCGCCGCCGCCACCGCCGGCACCGTCCTGTTCGCCGCCGTCGGCGTCAGCTCCGCCCGGGCCGCCCGGCGGCGGCTGCGCCACGAGACCTGGCGGTCGCTCCATCTGCTCAGCCATCTCGCCGCCGCCCTCGGCTTCGTGCACCAGCTCGCCGGCCCCGACCTCGCCGGGAGCGTGCTCGCCGTCTGGGTCTGGTCGATGGCGCACGCGACCGTCGCCGTCCTGCTCGTCTGGTACCGGATCGTCGTCCCCGTCCGGCAGGCGCTGCGCCACACCCTGCGCGTGACCGAGGTACGCGACGAGGGCCCGGGCGTCGTCTCGGTGACCGTCCGCGGCAGGGACCTGGAGCGGCTGTGCGCCGAGCCCGGCCAGTTCTTCCGCTGGCGGTTCCTGTCCCGCAGGCTCTGGCGGACCGCGCTGCCCTTCTCCCTCTCCGCGCCCGTCCGCGACGACACCCTGCGCATCACCGTCAAGGCGCTCGGCGACCACACCCGCCGGATCAGGCGCCTGCGCCCCGGCACCCGCGTCCTGGCCACCGGCCCCTTCGGCGCGCTCACCGCCCACCGCCGCACCCGCCGCAAGGTGCTGCTGCTCGCCGGGGGCGTGGGGATCACCCCGATGCGGGCGCTCTTCGAGACCCTGCCCGGCGGACCGGGCGACGTGACGCTGCTGTACCGGGCCTCCGACGCGGACGGGCTCGTCCTGCGCGAGGAACTGGAGCGGATCGCCCGCGCGCGCCAGGCCGCCCTCCACTATCTCCTCGGTCCGTCCGACGCCTCCTTCGACCCCCTTGCCCCGCAGGCCCTGCGCGACCTGGTGCCCGACGTCGCCGCCCACGACGTCTATCTGTGCGGGCCGCCCGCGATGGCCCGCGCGGCCACCGACGCTCTCGTCCGGGCCGGGGTGCCCGCCCGCCGCATCCACACCGAGGACTTCAGCCATGACTAAGCACCGCGCCCGGCGCGACCACGCCACCGAACGGGCCCGGCGCCGGCTCGCCGCCGGGCTCCTGGCCGCCGGCGCCCTCGCCGCGACCTTCCTCACGGCCGCCGTCGACCCGGCCGCACCGCCCGCGCCCGACCGGGCCCCGACCGGGACAACCTCTGACGTAGCTCAACTCTCCCGGGATTGATGGACGGCACACCCATCGCCTCCCTAGGCTCGCGATCATGCCTCCTGACGTCTCCCTGACCACGCTCGTCCTGCTCTGCGCCGCCGCTCTCGTGGCCGGCTGGATCGACGCCGTGGTCGGCGGGGGAGGGCTCCTGATGCTGCCCGCGCTGCTGCTCGGGCTCCCGCAGGTCCCGGCGGCCCAGATCCTCGGCACCAACAAGGCCGTCGCGATCGTCGGCACGTCCGGCGCCGCGATCACGTACGTACGCAAGGCGCCCGTGCAGGTGAGGACGGCGGTACGGATCGGGCTCGCGGCCCTCGCCGGGTCCATGGGCGGCGCCTTCTTCGCCGCCGGGATCAGCAGCGAGGTGCTGCGCCCCGTGATCATGGTGGTGCTGCTCGGCGTCGCCGCCTTCGTGATGCTGCGCCCGTCCTTCGGGACCCGCGCGGAGGACAAGGCCCCGGTGACCCGGGCCAGGATCGTCGCCGCGATCGTGCTCGTCGGCGGCGGGATCGGCTTCTACGACGGACTGTTCGGACCGGGCACCGGCACCTTCCTGGTCCTCGCGCTCACCGCCGTACTCCATCTCGACCTGGTGACCGCTTCGGCCACCGCCAAGATCGTCAACGTCTGCACCAACGCGGGCGCGCTCGCGATGTTCGCCTACCAGGGCACCGTCCTGTGGCAGCTTGCCGCCGTCCTGGCGGTGTTCAACCTGGCGGGCGGGATGATCGGCGCGCGGATGGCCCTGAAGAAGGGCTCCGAGTTCGTCCGCGGGGTGCTGCTCTTCGTCGTCTTCTCGCTGGTCGCCAAGCTCGCCTTCGACCAGTGGAGCTGAGGACGGCCGGTCAGCGCACGCCGATGAGATGGCCGAAGGCCACGACGTTCCCCTGGTAGCCGGACTTCTTCGAGAAACCGCCCCCGCAGGTGATCACCCGCAGCTCGGCGCGGTCCGCCTCCCCGTAGACCTTCTCGTCGGGGAAGTCCTTGTTCCCGTACACCTCGACGGCGTCGATCGTGAAGACGGCGGTACGGCCGTCCTGCCGGTCCACCTCGATCCGGTTGCCCTTCCTGAGCGCGCCGAGCGCGTAGAAGACGGCGGGGCCCTGGGCGTTGTCGACGTGGCCGGCCACGATCGCGGTGCCCTTGGCGCCGGGCCGGGTGCCGTCCTCGTACCAGCCGGCCAGGTTGCGGTCGCCCGCCGGCGGGACGTCCAGCGCGCCGTCCGGGCCCAGCCCGAGCGGCGTCATGGGTGTGTCGACGTCGATCTCGGGGATGCGCAGCCGGACCGGGGCGGAGGGCGGCAGCGGGTCGGCGGCGGCGTCCGTGTGCTCGTTCGGCCCGGCGGCGAACGCCTGGGCGGCGGACGGGATCGGCGGGGTGACGTTCTCCGAGCCGTTCTGGACGAGCCAGATGCCGACGCAGGCGGCGACGGCTATGCCCCAGCCCTTGCTGCTGTTGCTCACCGAGCGTTCCTCCAGTGATGTGAGCAGAGAGAGATGTGGTCCTGCCCCCGCCGGGCCTCGATCGGGCGCGCGGCGGGGGCAGGACGGGCGGTGTACCTCAGCGACCCTGCGCGCCGCTCGCCCGGCGACGCAGGAGCCAGGTACCGCCGACGGCAGCCGCGGCCAGCACCGCCGCGCCTGCCGTGATCCGGGCGGTGTCGGGGCCCACGCTGCCCCCGACACCGGTCTTGACATGGCCGCTCGGGCCCTTGTGCTTGACGACGAGCTCGCCGCGAGCGGTCTTGCCGTTGTCGCAGGCCACGCTGATCCAGTAGGTGCCCGGCTTGGCGTGCTGCGGGACCGTGAACTGGCCGACCACGACCTCCTTGTGCGTGCTCGGATTCAGCTGGAACTCGCCCGCGCCGAGGGACTGCGCGTCACCGATGCCGTGGCCGTGGGAGCCGCAGGCGAGGGTGTTGACGGTGACGGTCGTGCCCGGGGTCGCGGTGGAGGGGTAGACCTCGAGGGCCTGGGAGTCCCCGGCGTACGCGGCGGGTGAGCCGAGGGCGCCGAGGGCCGCGACCGTCAGCGCGGTACCGGTGAGCAGGCGGGCAGTGGTGCGCATGGGGATCCTCCGGGGCGCGCGAGCGGTGTTCCGTAGGACCGAGGTAAGTGCCGCGGCGCGCCCCGCGCCTGCTGATGGAGAATCAGAATTACTCCGTCCGATGCGGTGTGTCGCCTGGCGGGCGGGCGTTTACGCAGGTCGGAGCGGGTTACGGGGTGTCAGCTGACACCCCGTGCCGAACGGGTGACCGGGTCTACAGCTCGTCCCACTCGACGGACTCGTACGCCGCGTACACCCGGCCCATCAGCTCCTCGTCCACCGTGAACTCCACCTCGTCGATCCGGCCCACCGGCGAGATCCCCCGCGAGTTCGTCACGAACGCCGCCCGCAGCCCGGTCAGGTCCGCCAGCGTCACCCGGCGCCGTACCGACTCCAGGCGGGACCGGAGGAGCGCCATCGTGACGCCGGTCAGACACGGGGCCGACGGCCAGATCAGCGAAGTGCCGTCCCAGAAGGCGATGTTGGTGATCGCGCCCTCCGCGATCTCGCCGGACGGGGAGGTCAGGAGCGCCTCGTCGAAGCCCTCCCGCCGGGCCGCCTCTCCGTGGTACGCCTGCCCGAAGCCGCCGAGGTGCTTGATGTGGGCCGCCGGGCGCCAGTAGTCCACGGACTTCAGGCGCTGCGGGGCCCTGGACGCCGTCGCGGGCTCGCGGAGGGTCACCACGGTGCGGACGCCCTCGTACACGTACACCCGCGCCGTCGCGTCCCGCAGGCCCGCCGTCTTCAGGGCGCCGGACAGGAGGGCGCGGACGTGCCCGCCGTCGACGGCCTGCCCGAAGAGCTCCCGGGTCGAGCGGTCGAGGCGGTCGATGTGCAGCCCGAGGCCCTGGACGCGCCCGTCCCGTACCTGCATCGCGGTGAAGTGGCCGAAGCCGCTCATGAGCGTGGCGAGGAGCCCGGGGTCGGCCGCCGGGACGCCGTCGATCTCGATGTGGGGCGGAGGTGTCGTCATACCCGTCATACCCCTCACCGTAGGCCCCGGGAATCGCCGCTTGACCTCAACCAAAGTTGAGGTACCACGATCCTCGGCATGGACCTCACGAACTCCGCGTACTCCGCGCCCGTCGCCCACTCCACGCCGCTCAGGCTCGCCGTCGTCGTCGCCAGCAACCGCGAGGGGCGGTTCGGGCCCGTCATCGCCGACTGGTTCCTCGCCCGCACCGCCGAACGCGCAGACTTCACCGTCGACGTCGTCGACCTCGCCGACATCGACCTGCCCACCTCCCTCTCGCACAGGCCCGACGCCGCCGTCCGCGCCGAACTCGCCAAGGTCTCCCCGGTCCTCGCCGCCGCCGACGCCTTCGTCGTTCTCACCCCCGAGTACAACCACTCCTTCCCCGCCTCCCTCAAGTCCCTCATCGACTGGCACTTCGGCGAGTGGCAGGCCAAGCCGGTCGGCTTCGTCTCGTACGGCGGCATGTCCGGCGGACTGCGCGCCGTCGAGCAGCTGCGCCAGGTCTACGCCGAGATGCACGCCGTCACCGTCCGCGACACCGTCTCCTTCCACCACGCGCACACGCACTTCGACGAGGACGGGCGCCACAAGGACCCCACAGCACCCGACGCCGCCGCCAAGTCGATGCTCGACCAGCTCGCCTGGTGGGCCGACGCCCTGCGGGACGCCAAGTCGGTCCGCCCGTACGGCGCTTGAGGACGGACGAGATCCATGCTGCTGCGACTCGTCGCCGGCCGGCTGCGGCCCCACCGGCGCACCCTCGCCCTTGTCGTCCTCCTCCAGCTCGTGCAGTCCCTCGCCTCCCTCGCCCTGCCCACCCTCAACGCCGACGTCATCGACAACGGGGTCCTGCGCGGCGACACCGCCCATGTCCTGCGCGGCGGCGGCCTGATGGTGGCCGTCACCCTCCTCCAGGCCGCCGCGGCCGCCACCGCCACCTACGTCGGCGCCAGGATCGCCATGGGCATCGCCCGGGACCTGCGCGGCACCGTCTTCCGGCGCGTCCAGGACTTCTCCGCCCGGGAGATGAGCCGCTTCGGCGCCGCCTCCCTCATCACCCGCACCACCAACGACATCCAGCAGGTCCAGACGTTCGCCGTGCTCATCCTCACCATGCTGGTCGCCGCGCCCCTGCTGTGCGTGGGCGGCATCGTGATGGCCCTCGACCAGGACGTCCCGCTCTCCGTCGTCCTGCTGCTCTTCGTCCCGCTGATGGCCGGGGCGGTCGGCACCGTCGTCCTGCGGATGCGACCGCTGTTCCGGGGCATGCAGGAGCGCGTCGACCGGGTCAACCGGGTGATGCGCGAGCAGATCACCGGCATCCGGGTCGTCCGCGCCTTCGTCCGCGACCGGCACGAGCGGGAGCGGTTCGCGGCCGCCAACGACGAGCTGCGCGCGGTCGGTCTGCGCGTCGGCCGGCTGCAGTCCGTGATGTTCCCGATCGTGCTGGTCATCTGGCAGCTGGCCACCGCCGGCATCCTCTGGGTCGGCGCGCACCGGCTCGACTCCGGCGCCCTGCAGGCCGGTTCGCTGATCGCCTTCCTCGGCTACCTGCTCCAGATCTCCATGTCGGTGATGATGGTCCTCTTCCTCCTCATGCACATGCCCCGCGCCGAGGTCAGCGCCGAACGCGTCCAGGAGATCCTGAACACCCGCCCCTCCGTCGCGCCACCGGTCGCCCCCGTGCACCGGCTGCGCGGACCGGGCACGCTCGACATCGTCGACGCCGGCTTCAGCTACCCGGGCGCGGAGGAACCCGTCCTGCGCGCGGTGAGCCTCAGCGCCCGGCCCGGCCGCACCACCGCCGTCATCGGCTCCACCGGCAGCGGCAAGACCACCCTCCTCGGACTCGTACCGCGCCTCTTCGACGCGACCGGCGGCGAGGTCCGGGTCGGCGGCGTCGACGTCCGCGCCATGGACCCCGGACTGCTCGCCCGTACGGTCGGACTCGTCCCGCAGAAGCCGTACCTCTTCTCCGGGACGGTGGCGAGCAACCTGCGGTACGGACGGCCCGAGGCGACCGAAGCGGAGCTGTGGCACGCCCTGGAGGTCGCCCAGGCCGACGACTTCGTCCGCGCCCTGCCCGAGGGGCTCGACGCACCGGTCTCGCAGGGCGGCACCAACCTCTCCGGCGGACAGCGTCAGCGCCTCGCCATCGCCCGGGTCCTCGTCGCCCGGCCCCGGGTCTACCTCTTCGACGACTCCTTCTCCGCCCTCGACCACCGCACGGACGCCCTGCTGCGGGAGGCGCTCAGGGAGGAGACCTCCGACGCGACCGTCGTCGTCGTCGCCCAGCGGGTCTCCACCATCCGCGACGCCGACACGATCGTCGTCCTCGACCAGGGCCGGGTCGTCGGCACCGGAACCCACGAGGAGCTCATGCGGGACAACCCCACCTACCGGGAGATCGTCCTCTCCCAGCTCACCGAGGAGGAAGCAGCGTGAGTGCCCCCCAGCGGCGAGGGCCCGCCGTGCAGCAGCGCGGGCCCGGCATCGCCACCCCCTCCCTCGAACGCTCCCTGGACTTCCGCTCCTCCGGCCTGCGGCTGCTGCGCACCATGGCCCCCGACCGCCCCCGCCTCCTCGCCGTCCTCGCCGCCGCCGCGGCCGCCGTCGCCCTCTCCGTCCTCGCCCCCGCGATCCTCGGCCGCGCGACCGACCTCGTCGTCACCGGCGCCGCGAGCCCGGCCGGCGTCGACTTCCCGGCCGTCGGCCGGGCGCTGGCCCTCGCCCTCGGGCTCGTGACCGGGGGCGCCGCGCTCACCTGGGCGCAGTCGCGGCTCGCGACGACCGTCGTCCAGCGGGCAGGACACCGGCTGCGCGCCCAGGCCCAGAGCAAGCTGGCGCGGCTGCCGCTGTCGTACTTCGACCGGCAGCCGCGCGGCGAGGTCCTCAGCCGGGCGACCAACGACATCGACAACATCACCCAGACCCTGCAACAGGCCTTCAGCCAGATGGCCCGGGCCCTGCTCACCCTCGTGGGCGTGCTCGTGATGATGTTCTGGATCTCGCCCCTGCTGGCCTTGGTCGCGCTCGCGACCGTGCCGCTGTCCCTGTTCGTCGCGACCCGGATCGGCAAGCGCGCCCAACCGCAGTTCGTCCGCCAGTGGGCCGTCACCGGACGCCTCAACAGCCATGTCGAGGAGATGATCACCGGGCACGCCGAGGTCGTCGCCTTCGGGCGTCGCGAGGAGGCCGTGGCACGCTTCGACGAGCTCGGCGAGGAGCTGTACGGGGCGAGCTTCCGCGCCCAGTTCATGTCCGGCTTCATCCAGCCGGCCCTCACCTTCGTCGGCAACCTCAACTACGTCCTGATCGCGGTGGTCGGCGGGCTGCGGGTGGCGAGCGGAACGCTGACCGTCGGCGACGTCCAGGCCTTCGTCCAGTACTCGTACGAGTTCAACGGCCCGATCACCCAGGTCGCCGCCATGGCCAATCTGCTGCAGTCCGGAGTCGCCTCCGCCGAGCGGGTCTTCGACCTTCTCGACGCGCGGGAGGAGTCCCCGGCGCCCGAGGGCGCCCGGCGCGCGGAGCGGGCCACCGGCCGGGTCTCCTTCGAGAAGGTGGCGTTCCGCTACGAGCCGGAGAAGCCGCTCATCGAGGATCTGTCGCTGACGGTGGAGCCGGGCCAGACGGTCGCGATCGTCGGCCCGACCGGCGCCGGCAAGACGACGCTGGTGAACCTGCTGATGCGGTTCTACGAGGTGACGGGCGGCCGGATCACCCTCGACGGCGTGGATGTCTCGGCGATGTCCCGCGAGGACCTCAGGTCCGGGATCGGGATGGTCCTCCAGGACACCTGGCTGTTCGGCGGGACCATCGCCGACAACATCGCGTACGGAGTCCCCGGGGAGGTCTCGCGCGATCGCATCGTCGAGGCCGCCATGGCCAGCCACGCCGACCGGTTCATCCGCACCCTGCCCGAGGGCTACGACACGGTCCTCGACGAGGACGGGGCGGGGCTCAGCGCGGGCGAGAAGCAGCTGATCACGATCGCGCGGGCGTTCCTGTCCGAGCCGGTGATCCTCGTCCTCGACGAGGCGACCAGCTCCGTCGACACCCGCACCGAGGTCCTCATCCAAAAGGCGATGTCCTCCCTCCGGGACGGCCGGACCAGCTTCGTCATCGCCCACCGGCTCTCCACCGTCAGGGACGCGGACGTGATCCTCGTGATGGAGGACGGGGCGATCGCCGAACAGGGCACACACGAGGAACTGTTGGCGGCGGGAGGCGCGTACGCCCGGCTGTACGCGGCGCAGTTCGCGACGGCGGCCTGACGGTACGGTGACGGCGTGACCCTCGCACTCACGGTACTGACCACCACCGACAGCGCCGCCAAGGCCCAGGAGCTCGCGCGCGGGGCGGTCGAGGCCCGCCTCGCCGCCTGCGCGCAGGTCTCCGGGCCCGTCACCTCCGTCTACCACTGGCGGAACGCGATCGAGACCGAGGAGGAATGGCAGGTCCTCTTCAAGACGACCGAGGTGCGGTACGCGGCGCTGGAGGCCCATCTCCTCGCCGTGCACGACTACGACACCCCGGAGATCGTCGCCACACCGATCGTCCGGGCCTCGGCCGCCTACCTGGCGTGGATCGAGGCCGAGACGGTGACTCCGTGAGGGAGCTGCCGTTCTTCGTGTACGGCACGCTGCGGCCCGGCGAGTACAACCACGACCGCTTCCTCCTCGGCCGGACCTCCTCGGAGGAGCCGGCCGGGCTCCCGGGCGCGCTCCTGTACGACGGGCCCGGCTATCCGTACGCCGTTCCCGGCGACGGCCGGATCGCGGGCGACCTGGTGACCGCCGCGCCCGGCGCGTACGGCGAACTGCTCTTCGTACTGGACCACCTGGAGGGGCCCGCGGGCTACGAGCGGGCCGAGCGCGAGGTGGTACGAGAGCGGGACGGGGCCGTCGTACGTGCCTGGGTCTGGTTCGCGGCGCCCGGCACGCCGCACGGCCCGCTCATTCGGGGCGGGGACTGGCGGGCTCGAGGCGGACCGCGCACACCTTGAACTCGGGCATCCGCGAGACGGGGTCGAGCGCCGGATTCGTGAGCGTGTTCGCCCGCCCCTCGCCCGGCCAGTGGAACGGCATGAAGACCGTGTCCGGCCGGATGCCCGTGGTGATCCGGGCAGGCGCGACCGCCCGCCCGCGCCGCGAGATCACGGCGATCCGCTCGCCCTCGCCCACCCCGAGGCGCTCCGCGAGCCGCGGGTGCAGCTCCACGAAGGCGCCGGGCGCGGCCGCGTTCAGCTCGTCGACGCGCCGGGTCTGCGCCCCGGACTGGTACTGCGAGACGACCCGCCCGGTCGTCAGCACGATCGGATACTCGGCGTCCGTCTCCTCCCCGGCGGCCCGATGCACGACGGGCACGAACCGCGCCCGCCCGTCGACGGTCGCGAACCGGTCGAGGAAGAGCCGCGGCGTACCGGGGTGCGGCCGCGGAGCCGCGGCCGGCACGACACCGCCCGTCGCCGTGGCGCCCGCCCACGAGGCGCTCGCGCCCGTGGCGGCGTGCGCAGGGTCGCCGGGCTCGGCCCCGGTTCCGTCCGCGCCCGCTCGCGCGGCGCCCGGCACCGGGTCGCGGGGCTCGGCCCCGGACGTTCCCGAGGCAGGAACCACCTGGCTCGGCGCGTCCGCCACGCCCGCCGGCAGGTCGGCGGCCTCGGCCGCGAGACCGGTTGCTGTCGGCCGATCCGGCGCCGCCGCCGACAGGTCCGGGTCCGGCGCCGGCTCCTCCGGGCACGGCCAGAACACGCCGTTCTCCTCGCGGATGCGGCGGTAGCTGATGCCGGAGTAGTCCGCCGGGCCGCCCGCCGAGGCGCGGCGGAGTTCGTCGAAGACCTCCTCCGGGTCCGTCGGGAAGCCCTTCTCCCAGCCGAGCAGACCGGCCAGCGCGTGCAGTACCTCCAGGTCGCTGCGGACGCCCTCCGGCGGAGTGATGGCCCGCTGCCGCAGCAGCACCCTGCCCTCCAGGTTGGTCGTGGTCCCCGTCTCCTCCGCCCACTGGGTGACCGGCAGCACGACGTCCGCCAGCTCCGCCGTCTCCGACAGGACCACGTCCGCGACCGCCAGGAAGTCGAGCGAGCGCAGCCGCTCCTCGATGTGCGCGGCGCGCGGCGCCGAGACGACCGGGTTGGAGCCCATCAGGAGCAGGGCCTTCACGTCCTGCCCCAGCGCGTCGAGGAGTTCGTACGCGCTGCGCCCCGGCCCCGGCAGCGACTCCGGCGCCACCCCCCACACCCGGGCCACGTGCGCCCGCGCCGCCGGGTCGTCGAGCTTGCGGTAGCCGGGGAGCTGGTCGGCCTTCTGCCCGTGCTCGCGGCCGCCCTGGCCGTTGCCCTGGCCGGTGAGGCACCCGTAGCCGCTCAGCGGCCGCCCGGCCTTCCCCGTCGCCAGGCACAGGTTGATCCACGCGCCGACCGTGTCCGTCCCCTTCGACTGCTGCTCGGGGCCGCGCGCGGTGAGCACCATCCCGGTCTCCGCGTCGCAGAACATCCGCATGGCGTCGCGCAGCTGCGGCACCGGCACGCCGGTGATCCGCTCGACGAGCTCGGGCCAGTGGGACATCGCCCCGGCCCGGGCCGCCTCCCACCCCTCCGTACGCTCCCGGATGAACTCCTCGTCCGTGCGGCCCTCGGACACGACCAGATGCAGCAGCCCGAGCGCGAGCGCGAGGTCCGTCCCCGGCCGGGGCGCGAGATGGAGGTCGGCCTGCTCGGCGGTGCGGGTGCGGCGCGGGTCGACGACGATGAGCTTTCCGCCGTTCGCCTTCAGCTCGGTGAGGTAGCGCAGCGCGGGCGGCATGGTCTCGGCGAGGTTGGAGCCGACGAGGATCACGCAGCCGGTGCGGGGGATGTCCTCCAGCGGGAAGGGGAGCCCCCGGTCGAGCCCGAAGGCGCGGGTGTGCGCGGCCGCCGCGGACGACATGCAGAAGCGGCCGTTGTAGTCGATCTGCGAGGTGGCGAGGACGAGCCGGGCGAACTTGCCGAGCGTGTACGCCTTCTCGTTGGTGAGACCGCCGCCGCCGAAGACCCCCACGGCATCGGGTCCGTGGTCGGCGCGGGTCCGGCGCAGCCCGTCGGCGACGGCGGCGAGAGCCTCCTCCCAGGTGGCGGGCTTCAGGGCGCCTGTGTCAGGGCAACGGACCAGGGGCCCGGTCAGCCTGACCCGGGAGGAGAGCACGGCCGGGGCGGTGCGGCCCTTGCCGCACAGCGCGCCCCGGTTGACGGGGAAGTCCGTGCGCTCGACCACCTCGACGGACCGCTCGGCCGTGGGGCGGAGCGACATACCGCACTGGAGGGCGCAGTAGGGGCAGTGCGTGGGGGTGGTGACAGCCTCGGACATGCGGAAAGCGTGCGACGGGCGTGTTACGGGAAGGGGCGCGCCGGATTACAAGTCCTGTGCTTCCTGCTCCCCCGCGGACCGTCCGCGAGGTGAGGTCCTGCCAGGGTCAGCCCGCCGACGCGAGCGCCTCCGTCACGCCCTCCTCGCGCTCCCCGAGGAAGTGCGGATCCGGCCGCAGCGTCGCGTCCACGGCCGCCTTGCCCGCCGCGACGAGTTCCCGGACGCCGCCGTAGTAGAAGACGGAGTCGTGGGGTTCGACGACCTTGACTCCGTACGACTCGATTCCGGCCGCCCCGCACAGGGCCACGGCCCGCTTGATGTGGAAGTCCTGGGTGACGAGGACGGCCCGGTCGACACCGAAGATCTTCTTCGCGCGGACGCAGGAGTCCCAGGTGTCGAAGCCCGCGTAGTCGCTGACGATCCGGCCGTCCGGCACCCCGCGCTCGGCGAGGTACGCGCGCATGGCGTCGGGCTCGTCGTACTCGACCCGGCTGTTGTCGCCGGTGACGAGGACGACCTTGACCTTGCCGGCCCGGTAGAGCTCGGCGGCGGTGTCGAGGCGGTGCGCGAGGTACGGCGTGGGCCGCCCCTTCCACAGGCCGGCGCCGAAGACGACGGCGACGTCCTGGGCGGGCACGTCGGCGGTGGTCCGCAGCCGGCTGTCGGCGGCGGCGTGCGTCCAGGTGGCCGGCGCGAGGGCGAGGACGGCGCTCAGCATCACGGCCTGGACGGTGCGGCGCCGGGCGCGCGTGGTGCGCGGCAGCGGCGGCACCCGCTTCAGCCGGGCGAGTACCGGTCCTACGCGTCGCATGGACGAACCTCCGTCGATCTTGTCTGCCCCGTCACTCCTCTCGACGTCGAACGGGGCCGTTCGGTTCACCGCGGCCGTACAGAACGGCGGCGAGGGCGATGCCGAGCAGGGCGCCGAGCAGCTGCGCCCCGACGAATCCGGGCAGCGAGCCGGGGGCGATTCCGGTGAACGAGTCGGAGAAGGAGCGGCCGATCGTCGCCGCAGGGTTGGAGAAGGAGCCCGAGGACGTGAACCAGATCGCCGCCAGGATGTACCCGCCCACGGCGACCGGTGCGAGCGAGGAGCGGCCGATGCGCCGCAGGCCCTCGACGACCAGGACGAGCCCGGCGGTGGCGACGGTCTCGCCGAGCAGGAGATGGGTGTCCGAGCGGACCTGCGTGGACCAGGTGCCGGGGGCCCGACCGAACATGGCCTCGGCGAGGAGGGCGCCGATGACGGCGCCGACGAGCTGGGCCGCGGTGTAGGCGGTGACCTGGCGCAGGCCCGGCGCGTCGTCCTCACCGCGGCGGGCCCACCAGTCGGAGAGGGTGACGACCGGGTTGAGATGGCCGCCGGAGATCGGGCCGAGGAGGGCGATGAGCAGCGCGAGCCCGAGGGCGGAGGCGAGCGAGTTGGCCAGCAGCCGCACCCCTGTGTCCTGGCTGAGGGCGACCGCCTGGATGCCCGACCCGACGACGACGGCCACCAGGGCGGCGGTGCCGACGAGTTCGGCGGCCGCCCGCCGGGCGAGAGAGGGAGTCATTCGCATGCCGGAAAAGATATTCCGCTAGATAAAAGAATGAGGGGAGGAGGGGGCAACCCGTACGATCCGCGCATGATCATGGAAGCTGTCCGCAACAACGCCGAGTGGTGCGAGGCGATGTGCCGCGCCCACGGCCGCCCCGGCGCCTTCGGCCCGCGCGCCTGGACCAACGGCCGCCGCACCCCGCTGTACTACCCGGACGCGGTGACGCTGACGGCCGACGCGTCCGTACGGGACGTCCTCGACACCATCGACCGGAGCGCCCCCGGCGCCTCGGTCAAGGACAGCTTCGCCGGCCTCGACCTGGCCGGTGAGGGCTTCGAACTGCTCTTCGGGGCGCGCTGGATCCACCGGACCGCCGGACTCCCCGTGCCGTCCACGGACGCGTCGTGGCGCCCGGTCCGCACCCCGGAGGAGCTGGCCGCCTGGGCCACGGCGTGGAGCGGCGGGGACGCCGACGAGGCCGCCCTGTTCCGTGCCGAGCTGCTCGCCGACCCGGCGACGGCGGTCGTCGCGGGGTACGGCGCCGACGGCCGGATCGTCGGGGGAGCGGTGCTCAGCGACAGCGGCACGGTGACCGGCGTGTCCAACCTCTTCGCCGCGGAGGGCACCGACCCGGCCGAGGCGTGGGCCGGCTGTCTCGCCCTGGTACGCGACGGCGTCCCCGTCGTCGGCTACGAGTCCGGCGACGACCTGCCGCCCGCGCTGGCCCTCGGCTTCGAGGAGATCGGGGACCTGCGGGTCTGGCTGGACACGGGCGCCTGACAGCGGCTCCGGGCGGGCGGTGAGCCGAAGGAAAACAGTCGTGACCCTGGCGCAACGGGGCGGCAACGAGCCGCCGCCAGGATCGGTGCATGACGGAGCCGGACACCACGTTCGACAGCACTGCCGAGCTGCTCGGCCGGATCACGACGCAGCTCGGCAGCCAGCTGAGCCGTCTCCACCGCGACAGAACGCGCAGGCCGCCCATGAACAGGCCCACGAGCAGCCCCACCCTCGTCGCCGTCGGTCACGGCAGCCGCGACCCCCGGGCACGCGCCACGCTCGCCCTGCTGCTCGACCGGGTCCGTGAACTCCGCCCCGGCCTCGACGTCCGCCTCGCCCACATCGAGCTGAACGCCCCGCTCGTCGGCGAGGTCCTCGACGAGCTCGCGGGCGAGGACGCCGTACTCGTCCCCCTCCTCTTCGGCCGCGGCTACCACGTCAAGCACGACCTGCCCGCCGCTGCCGCCGCCGCGCCGGCGCCGCGGACCCGGATCGCCGCCCCGCTCGGCCCGCACCCGCTGCTGGTGGAGGCCCTCGCCGACCGCCTCGCCGAGGCCGGCTGGACCGCCGCCGACAGCGCGTCCCGCTCCACCGGCGTCGTCCTCGCCGCCGCCGGGTCCCGCGACCCCGAGTCCACCGCCGACATCCGCCGCACCGCCGCGCTGCTCGGCGAACGGCTCGGAGGCGTACCGGTCGTCGCCGCGTACGCCTCCGCCGCCACCCCCACCGTGCCCGAGGCCCTGCACGCCCTCGCCGCGCGCGGCCGCCACCGGATCGCCGTCGCCTCCTGCTTCACGGCCCCCGGCCTCTTCGCCACCCGCAGCGCCGCCCACGCCCCCTGGATCGCCTCCTCCCCCCTCGGCGCCCACCCCGCCCTCGCCCGCCTCGTCCTCCACCGCTACGACCAGACCCTCACCGCCCCCACCACCACCCCCAGGCGAGAACTCACCTCCGCCTAACCCCACCTGTCGGTCCCGCCGGTTACCTTCGGTGCATGGAAGGCATCACGGACACCCCCGGCTACGACGACACCGCGACCGAGCGCTGGGCCGCCGAGCCCGACAAGCGGCCCGGGCGGACCGCCTTCCAGCGGGATCGCGCGCGGGTGCTGCACTCCAGCGCCCTGCGCAGACTCGCCGGCAAGACCCAGGTCGTCACCCCCGGATCCCGCAGCCACGCCTGGGACGCCAGCCCCCGGACCCGGCTCACCCACTCCCTGGAGTGCGCGCAGGTCGGCCGCGAGCTCGGTGCCGCGCTCGGCTGCGATCCCGATCTCGTCGAGGCCGCCTGCCTCGCCCACGACATGGGCCACCCGCCCTTCGGGCACAACGGCGAAGTGGCCCTCAACGACTTCGCCAAGGACTGCGGCGGCTTCGAGGGCAACGCCCAGTCCCTGCGCCTGCTCACCCGCATCGAACCCAAGCGGTTCGTCCCCGACACGGAGAGCGGCGACCTCGTCAGCGTCGGGCTCAACCTCACCCGCGCCGCCCTCGACGCCGCCACCAAGTACCCCTGGCCGCGCGGCGGGCACCCCGAGGACCCCGACTCGTCCAAGTTCGGCGTCTACGAGGACGACCTCCCCGTCTTCGCCTGGGCCCGGCAGGGCGCCCCCGCCCACCGCAAGTGCTTCGAGGCCCAGGTCATGGACTGGTCCGACGACGTCGCGTACTCCGTCCACGACTTCGAGGACGGCCTGCACGCCGGCCACATCGACCCGAACATGCTCTTCGCCGAGCCCGAGCGCGCCGACATCTGGGCCGTCGCCATCGGCCGTTACGTACCGTCGGACACCGACCCGCAGGAGCTCGCCGACGCCCTCGACCGGCTCGTCGACCAGGACTGGTGGCCGCACGGCTACGACGGATCGGCCGTCGCCCAGGCCCGCCTCAAGGACGCCACCAGCCAGCTGATCGGCCGCTTCTGCCTCGCCGCCGAGGGCGCCACCCGCCAGGCGTACGGATCCGGCCGCCTCACCCGGTACGCCGCCGAACTCGTCGTCCCCCGCGAGACCCGCAACGAATGCGCCGTTCTCAAGGCCGTCGCCGACCGGTACGTCATGCAGCGCGCCGAACAGGAGGCCCTCCGCGCCGACCAGCGCATCGTCCTCGCCGAACTCGCCGAGGGCCTCACCGCCCGCGCCCCCGAGGGCCTCGACCCGCAGTTCCGCGCCCTGTTCGTGGCGGCCGGCGACGACCGGTCGCGCAAGCGGGTGATCATCGACCAGATCGCCTCCCTCACCGACGCCTCCGCCCGCACCCTCCACGCCCGCCTGCGCCCCCGCCGAAGCTGACCCTCGGCGGCCCCGCCCTCTTCCGCCACCACGCTCCGTGCGGGACGCTCGGCTCAGGGCCCGAGGCGGAACGGCTCGCCGAACGCCCGGAGGCGTAGCGTAGAAGCGGTCGCAACGAGGAGGCATCAAGTGGTCGACGCAGATCAGACCTTCGTCATCGTCGGCGGGGGACTGGCCGGTGCCAAGGCGGCGGAGACCCTCCGCTCCGAGGGCTTCAACGGGCGCGTGATCCTCATCGGCGACGAGCGTGACCACCCCTACGAACGCCCACCCCTGTCCAAGGGCTATCTCACGGGCAAGGAGGAACGCGACAGCGTCTTCGTCCACGAGGCCGCCTGGTACGCCCGCGCCGAGGTCGAGCTCCACCTCGGGCAGCCCGTCACCGCCGTCGACCGCGAGGCCCGCACCGTACGCCTCGGCGACGGCACCACCATCCGCTACGACCGGCTCCTCCTCGCCACCGGCGCCGAGCCGCGCCGCCTCGACATCCCCGGCACCGGACTGGCCGGCGTCCACCATCTGCGCCGGCTCGCCCACGCCGACCGGCTGCGCCACGTCCTGGCCGCCCTCGGCCGCGACAACGGCCACCTGGTGATCGCGGGCGGCGGCTGGATCGGCCTGGAGGTCGCCGCCGCGGCCCGCGGCTACGGCGCCGAGGTCACCGTCGTCGAGTCCGAGCCCACCCCGCTCCACCACGTCCTCGGCCCCGAGCTCGGCCAGCTCTTCGCCGATCTCCACACCGAGCACGGCGTCCGCTTCGTCTTCGGCGGCCGGCTCGCCGAGATCGTCGGCCAGGACGGCATGGTCCTCGCCGTCCGCACCGACGACGGCGAGGAGTACCCCGCCCACGCCGTCCTCGCCGCGATCGGCGCCGCCCCGCGCACCGCGCTGGCCGAGGCCGCGGGCCTCGCCCTGGTCGACCGCGCCCACGGCGGCGGCATCGCCGTCGACGAGTCGCTGCGCACCTCCGACCCCGAGATCTTCGCGGCCGGCGACGTCGCCGCCGCCCACCACCCGCTTCTGCACACCCGGCTGCGCGTCGAGCACTGGGCCAACGCCCTCAACGGCGGCCCGGCCGCCGCCCGAGCCATGCTCGGTCAGCACGTCTCCTACGACCGCGTCCCGTACTTCTTCTCCGACCAGTACGACCTGGGCATGGAGTACTCGGGCTGGGCGCCGCCCGGCTCCTACGACCAGGTGGTGCTGCGCGGGGACGTCGGCAAGCGGCAGTTCATCGCTTTCTGGCTCAAGGACCGCAAGGTGCTGGCCGGGATGAATGTGAATGTGTGGGACGTCACAGATCCGATCCAGCAGCTCATCCGCGCCCAGTCACCGGTGGACACCGACTCCCTCGCGGACCCCTCCGTACCCCTGGAGAGCCTGATCTGAAAGCCTCCCCGCCCACGGCTGACCCCACGGCCGCGTCTTCCTGCGGGAGCGACCCCCCGGACCCCCCGGCCGCGTCTTCCTGGGGGACGACCCCCCGGACCCCCCGTAGACTTCCTGCGTGGCAGGCAGGATCAACGATGACGATGTGAAGGCGGTACGGGACGCGGTCCCGATCGACGCCGTCGTGTCCGAGTACCTCCAGCTCCGCAACGCCGGCGGCGGCAACCTCAAGGGCCTGTGCCCCTTCCACGACGAGAAGTCGCCCTCCTTCCAGGTCAGCCCCAGCAAGGGCCTGTTCCACTGCTTCGGCTGCCAGGAGGGCGGCGACACGATCGCCTTCGTGATGAAGATCGACCACCTCTCCTTCTCGGAGACGGTCGAGCGCCTCGCCGCGAAGGCGGGCATCACCCTGCGGTACGAGGAGGGCGGCTACAACCCCGGCCACCAGCGCGGCGAGCGCATCCGTCTCGTCGAGGCCCACAAGGTCACCGCCCAGTTCTACGCCGACCAACTCGCCTCGCCCGAGGCCGAGATCGGCCGGAAGTTCCTCGCCGAACGCGGCTTCGACCAGGCCGCCGCCGAGCACTTCGGCGTCGGCTACTCCCCGGCCGGCTGGGACCACCTCACCCGCTTCCTGCGCGGCAAGGGCTTCTCGGACAAGGAGCTGATCCTCTCCGGGCTCTCCCAGGACGGCCGGCGCGGCCCCATCGACCGCTTCCGCGGCCGGCTCATGTGGCCCATCCGGGACGTCGGCGGCGACGTCGTCGGCTTCGGCGCGCGCAAGCTCCGCGACGACGACAACGGGCCCAAGTACCTGAACACGCCCGAGACGCCGATCTACAAGAAGTCCCAGGTCCTCTACGGAATCGACCTGGCGAAGAAGGACATCGCCAAGGTCAGCCGGGCCGTCGTCGTCGAGGGCTACACCGACGTCATGGCCTGCCACCTCGCCGGCGTCACCACCGCCATCGCCACCTGCGGCACCGCCTTCGGCGGCGACCACATCAAGATCCTCCGCCGGCTCCTGATGGACAACGGCTCGGCCCGCGTCATCTTCACCTTCGACGGCGACTCCGCCGGCCAGAAGGCCGCCCTGCGCGCCTTCGAGGACGACCAGAAGTTCGCCGCCGAGACGTACATCGCCATCGCCCCGGACGGCATGGACCCCTGCGACCTCCGCCTCGCCAAGGGCGACCAGGCCGTCGCCGAGCTCGTCGAGCCCCGCACCCCGCTCTTCGAGTTCGCGCTCCGCCAGATCGTGAAGCGCTACGACCTGGAGACCCCGGCCGGCCGGGCCGCCGCTCTCGACGAGGCCGCGCCGATCGTCGCCCGGATCAAGAACGTCGGCGCGCAGCACGAGGTCGCCGTCCAGCTCGCCGGCATGCTCGGCATCCTCGACACCCAGTTCGTGGTCAGGCGCGTCGCCCAGCTCGCCCGCTGGGCCCGCGACCGCGGCGGCAAGGGTCCGGCGCCGGCGGCCCCGCAGCATGGGGGTGCCTCCCGTGCCCGAAGGGCCACGGGGGAGTACGAGAACCAGGCGCGGCCCACCGCGCCCGCCGGTCCGGCGCTCAACCTGCGCAGCCCCGCCCACCGCACCGAGCGCGAACTGCTCAAGCTCGCCCTCCAGCGCCCCGAGCTGGTCTCCCCGGCCTTCGACGCGTACGGCGTCGACGAGTTCACGGCCCCGCCCTACGCGGCCGTCCGCCAGTGCATCCAGGACGCGGGCGGCGCCACCGGCGCACCCTCCGACTACCTGTCCGTCGTCCGTGAGGCCGCGCCCAACGACACCGTCCGCGCGCTCGTCACCGAACTCGCCGTCGAGGCGATCTTCGCCAAGGCCGTCGACGAGGCCTACGCGGGCGACCAGCTCGTCACGGTCCGCCTGCGCGCCGTCGACCGCCGCATTCGCGACATCCAGGGCACCCTGGCCCGCCTCGGCGCGAACGCCGACCCGGAACAGCTGGCCGCCGTACAGAACGAGCTGTGGGTCCTCACCCAGTACGCCCAGTCGCTGCGCAACAACGGGGCCGCGGCGCTCTGAGCCGGGCGGTAACCGGCCGGTCACGGACCGGATGCAAAAAGTCACCGCACGCCCCTCGTGGCAGAGATGTGTCGTACCCCACACTGGGGGGCGGTGCCTGAGCCCTCGGAGCGCGACCCCGTGGTTCCGCTCATCGTGTACGGGACGGACAGCAGCGGCCCGGCTGCCTCCGTCCCGCTGCCGCACACCCCCGAACCGGCAGCGATCACCCTGGAGGTCGCCCCCGTGCAGACCCAGACCCTGTCCCCGACCGTGCCCCCGACTCTGTCCCCGACTCTGTCCCCGGCCGGCGGCGTGCCGCCCCAAGGGCCGGAGCCCGACGCCGGTCCCGCCCCCGTCGAGTTCGTCGACGACGTGCCGGACGTGCCGGACGTGCCCGTTCCCCGCCGCGCCGAACTCGGCGGGAACGGCCCGTCCTCCGATCTCTTCCGCCAGTACCTGCGGGAGATAGGCCGGATCCCGCTGCTGACCGCCGCCGAGGAGGTCGAGCTCGCCCGCCGCGTCGAGGCCGGGCTCTTCGCCGAGGAGAAGCTTGCCAACACCCCTGATCTGGACTCCCAGTTGGCGCTCGACCTGGACCGGCTCGTGGTCATGGGCCGGATGGCCAAACGCCGCCTCATCGAGGCCAATCTGCGGCTCGTCGTCTCCGTCGCCAAGCGGTACGTCGGACGCGGGCTCACCATGCTCGACCTGGTCCAGGAGGGCAACCTCGGCCTGATCCGGGCGGTGGAGAAGTTCGACTACGCGCGCGGCTACAAGTTCTCGACGTACGCGACCTGGTGGATCCGCCAGGCCATGTCCCGGGCCCTCGCCGACCAGGCCCGGACGATCCGCGTCCCCGTCCATGTCGTCGAACTGATCAACCGCGTCGTCCGCGTCCAGCGCCGGATGCTCCAGGAGCGCGGCTACGAACCCACCCCCGAGGAGGTCGCGGCCCAGCTCGACCTGATGCCCGAGCGGGTCAGCGAGGTACTGCGCCTCGCGCAGGAGCCGGTCTCCCTGCACGCCCCCGTCGGCGAGGAGGACGACGTCGCCCTCGGCGACCTCATCGAGGACGGCGACGCCACAAGTCCCGTGGAATCAGCGGCGTTCCTGCTGCTGCGCGAGCACCTGGAGGCCGTCCTCTCCACCCTCGGCGAGCGCGAACGCAAGGTCGTCCAGCTCCGCTACGGCCTCGACGACGGCCGGCCCCGCACCCTGGAGGAGATCGGACGGATCTTCGGCGTGACGCGCGAACGCATCCGCCAGATCGAGTCCAAGACCCTCAGCAAGCTGCGGGACCACGCCTTCGCGGACCAGCTCAGGGGATACCTGGATTAGGCCGGCGTCGTCAGTCGACCTCGGCGACCGCCTGGGCGAACTGGGCCGCGTACAACCGCGCGTACGCCCCGCTCGCCGCCAACAGCTCGTCGTGCGTGCCCTGTTCGACGATCGAGCCGTTCTCCATCACCAGGATCACGTCCGCGTCCCTGATGGTGGAGAGCCGGTGCGCGATCACGAACGACGTACGCCCGTGGGCGAGGCGGGCCATCGCCTTCTGGATGAGGACCTCGGTGCGGGTGTCGACGGAGCTGGTCGCCTCGTCGAGGACGAGGATCACCGGGTCGGACAGGAACGCCCGCGCGATGGTGATCAGCTGCTTCTCGCCCGCGCTGACGCCCGAACCCTCGTCGTCGATGACGGTGTCGTAGCCCTCGGGCAGGGTGCGGATGAACCGGTCGGCGTGCGCGGCTCGCGCCGCCTCCTCGATCTCCTCCCGGGTGACCTCGCGTGTCGCGCCGTACGCGATGTTGTCGGCGATGGTCCCGCCGAACAGCCAGGTGTCCTGCAGGACCATCCCGATCCCGGACCTGAGATTCTCGCGGGACATCGCCGAGACATCCACGCCGTCGAGGGTGATCCGGCCGCCCGTCACCTCGTAGAACCGCATCAGCAGGTTCACCAGCGTCGTCTTGCCGGCGCCGGTCGGGCCGACGATCGCGACCGTCTGGCCCGGCTCCACCGTCAGCGACAGATCCTCGATGAGCGGCTTGTCCTCCTCGTAGCGGAAGGACACCTCCTCCAGGGCGACCTTGCCCAGGGACTCCGCCGGATGCTCGCTCACCGGAGCGTCCGGCGCCTGCTCCTCGGCGTCGAGCAGCTCGAAGATCCGCTCGGCCGAGGCGACACCCGACTGCACCAGGTTCGCCATCGACGCGACCTGCGTCAGCGGCATCGAGAACTGACGCGAGTACTGGATGAACGCCTGCACGTCACCGATCGACAGCGTTCCGCTCGCCACCCGCAGCCCGCCGACCACGGCCACGAGCACGTAGTTGATGTTCGAGATGAAGAACATCACCGGCTGCATGACACCGCTGTTGAACTGGGCCTTGAACCCCGCCTCGTACAGCGCCTCGTTCTGCTCGCGGAAGTCGGCGGCCGACTCGTCCTGCCGCCCGAAGACCTTCACCAGCGCGTGGCCGCTGTACATCTCCTCCACATGGGCGTTGAGCTTGCCCGTGGACTTCCACTGCTGCACGAAGTGCGGCTGCGAGCGCTTGCCGACCTTCGTCGCCACGACCACCGACACCGGCACGGTCACCAGCGCGACCAGCGCCAGGAGCGGTGAGATCCAGAACATCATCGCCAGGACACCGACGATGGTGAGCAGCGAGTTGATCAGCTGCCCCATCGACTGCTGCAGCGTCTGCGAGATGTTGTCGATGTCGTTGGTCGCCCGGCTGAGGACTTCGCCGCGCTTGGCCTTGTCGAAGTACGACAGCGGCAGCCGCGCCAGCTTCGCCTGCACGTCCTCGCGCATCCGGTAGATCGTCCGGTTGATCACCTTGATCGACATCCGGGTCGAGACCAGCATGAGGAGACCGGCCGCCACATAGATGGCCAGCACCCACAGCAGGACCTCACCGACCTCCGCGAAGTCGATGCCCTGCCCGGGTGTGAAGTCGACCCCGGACAGCATGTCGGCCATCCCGCCGTCGCCCTTGGCCCGCAGCCCCTCGATCGCCTGCGCCTTCGTCGTGCCGTCGGGCATCTGCCGCCCGACCACACCCGCGAAGACCAGGTCCGTCGCCTTGCCGAGGATCTTCGGACCGACCACCGAGGCCGCCACGCTGAGCACACCCGCGATCAGCATCAGCCACAGCGCGCCCCGCTCGGGCGCCAGCTGTTTGAGCAGCCGCTTGCCCGAGCCCTTGAAGTCCATCGACCGCTGGTCGGGGCCGCCGCCGGCCATCATTCGTCCGCCAGGACCGGCCATCAGGCTGCCTCCGCCTCGGTCAGCTGGGAGAGCACGATCTCCCGGTACGTCTCATTGCCCGCCATCAGCTCGTGGTGGCGCCCGGTGCCCACGACCCGGCCCTCGTCGAGGACCACGATCCGGTCGGCGTCCCGGATGGTCGACACCCGCTGGGCGACGATCACGACCGTCGAGTCCGCCGTCTCCTCCTTGAGCGCCTCCCGCAGCAGGGCGTCTGTCCGGTAGTCGAGCGCCGAGAACGAGTCGTCGAAGAGGTAGATCTCCGGCCGCTGCACCAGCGTCCGCGCGATCGCGAGCCGCTGCCGCTGCCCGCCGGACACGTTCGTGCCGCCCTGCGCGATCGGCGCGTTCAGCCCGTTCTCCAGCTTCTTCACGAAGTCGGCCGCCTGCGCGACCTCCAGCGCGTGCCACAGCTCGTCGTCGGTCGCGTCGGGCTTTCCGTACCGCAGGTTCGTCGCCACCGTGCCGGAGAACAGGTACGGCTTCTGCGGGACGAGCCCGACGGTCCGCGCCATCAGCTCGGGGTCCAGCCTCCGTACGTCCACACCGTCGACGAGCACCTCGCCGCCGGTCACGTCGAACAGGCGCGGCACCAGGCCGAGCAGCGTCGACTTGCCGCTGCCCGTCGAGCCGATGATCGCCGTGGTCTCGCCCGGCCGCGCCACCAGCTCCACCTCCCGCAGCACCGACTCCTCGGCGCCCGGGTAGCGGAAGTCCGCGCCCCGCACCTCCAGATGACCGCGCCGCTCCAGCGCCCGCACCGGCTCGGCCGGCGGTACGACGCTGCTCTCGGTGGACAGGACCTCCTGGATGCGCTCGGCGCACACCTCGGCCCGCGGCACCATCATGAACATGAACGTGGCCATCATCACGGCCATCACGATCTGCATCAGATAGGCGAGGAAGGCGGTCAGCGCGCCGATCTCCATCCCGCCGCCGGCGATGCGGTGCGCTCCGAACCAGACCACCGCGACGCTGGAGACGTTCACGACCGTCATCACCGTCGGGAACATCAGCGCCATCAGCCGGCCGGTGGCCATCGACACATCGGTCAGCTCGGTGTTCGAGCCCTTGAAGCGCTCCCGCTCGTAGTCGTCCTTCACGAACGCCCGGATCACCCGGTTGCCGGTGATCTGCTCGCGCAGCACCCGGTTCACGGTGTCGAGCCGCTCCTGCATGGTCCGGAACAGCGGCCGCATCTTCTTCACGATCAGCGAGACCGAGATGCCGAGGACCGGCACGACCGCGAGCAGCACCGCCGACAGCGGCACGTCCTGCCCGAGCGCCATGACGATGCCGCCGACACACATGATCGGCGCCGAGACCATGAGGGTGAACGCCATCAGGACCAGCATCTGGACCTGCTGGACGTCGTTGGTGGTCCGGGTGATCAGCGACGGCGCGCCGAACTGCCCGACCTCCCGGGCGGAGAAGGACTGCACCCGGTCGAAGACCGCGGCGCGCACGTCCCGGCCGACGGCGGAGGCGGTCCGCGCGCCGTAGTACACGGCGCCGATGTTGCAGACGACCTGCAGCACGGAGACCGCGATCATCAGGGCGCCGAACCGCAGGATGTAGCCGGTGTCCCCGTGGACGACACCGTTGTCGATGATGTCGGCGTTCAGGGTCGGCAGATAGAGCGAGGCACAGGTCTGCAGGAACTGGAGCAGGACCAGCAGGGCGATGGGCTTTTTGTACGGTCGTAGGTGGGTTCGGAGAAGTCGTAGGAGCACGGGTCCTACTATCGCCCGCGCCCCTGCGACGTTACGACCGGGTTTTCGCGAGTCTTGGACTTCGCTGCGCTACGCGCCGAACGCACCCGGGTGGATCTGCTCCCGCGTGGCCGCGTACTGCTGCCGCACCGACTGACCCACCGCCAGCTCGTCACCCGGCTCGAAGACCTGGGCGGCGGCGCCCTGCCAGGCCGGGGGAGCGGCCGGCGACAGCGTGCCCTGCGCGACCCCGAGCGCCCACGCGGCCTGCCGGGCCGCGCCGAGCGCCGCGTAGTCCGCCGGCTGGGGGACGACGACCTGCGCGCCGAAGATCGCCGGAGCGACGGCCTGGACGGCGGGCAGCTCGGCCGCGGCGCCCAGCAGGAACACCCGCCGCACCTCGACGCCGCGCCCGCGCAGGACGTCCAGGGCGTCGGTGAGCGAGCAGAGCATGCCCTCGAACGCGGCGCGCGCGAAGTGCTCGGGCTTCATCGACTCGCGGCGCAGCCCGCTGAGCGTGCCGGCGGTGTGCGGCAGCCGCGGGGTCCGCTCGCCCTCCAGATAGGGGAGGAGGACCAGTCCGGAGGCGCCGGGCGTCGACTTCAGGGCCAGCGCCGACAGCTCCTCCAGGCTCTCCACGCCCAGCATCTCGGCGCTGCCGCGCAGCGCCCGTACCGCGTTGGAGGTGTGCACGACGGGCAGGTGCATGCCGGTCGCGTCGGCGAAGGAGGTGATCAATCCCTGCGGGTCGGCGAGCGCCTCGTGGTGCACGGCCATGACGGAGCCGGAGGCGCCGAGCGAGACGACCGCGTCGCCGGACCCGAGGCCGAGGCCGAACGCGGCGGCCATCGTCTCGCCGGTACCGGCGGAGATCAGCAGCCCCTCGGGGGTGGTCCCGGCGGCCTCGGCGGGACCGATGACCTCGGGGAGGGCGGCCTGGTGACCGAGCGCCAGCTCGACGAGGTCGGGGCGGTAGGCGCCGGCGCCGGCGGACCAGTAGCCGGTGGCCGAGGCGGCGCCCCGGTCGGTGGTACGGCGAACGGGCCGGCCGAGCAGCTGCCAGACCAGCCAGTCGTGCGGCTGCAGGAGCATCGCGACGCGCTGGGCGTTCTCCGGCTCGGAGCGGGCCAGCCAGCGGAGCTTGGCGATCGGCTGCCCGGACTGCGGTACGGACCCGACGGCCTCGGCCCAGGCCTGCCGGCCGCCGAACGCCTCGACCAGATCGGCGGCGGCCACCTGCGCCCGCTTGTCGTTGCCGACCATCGCGGGCCGCACGAGCCCGCCCTGCGGGTCCAGCGGTACGAGCCCGTGCTGCTGGGCGGAGACACCGATGGCCCGCACCCCTTCGAGCAGCCCGCCGCCGGCGGCCTCGCCGAGCGAGAGCAGCCACGCCTGCGGGTCGACGTCGGTGGCCTTCGGCTCACCGGGGTGCGGGGCATAGCCCTGCCGTAGTACGGCACCCGTGTCCGCGTCGCAGACGACGATGCGTGTGAACTCAGCAGAGCTGTCCAAGCCGGCGACTATCCCCATGGGAGGAGATTCTGCCGCACGCGGGGGAATAGGGGGAGCGCGTGCGGGGTAGGGGATCGGATTTCGGGCACGGACCGGGGCGCGGCCCCGCGGACCCGAGTGCGGCCCCGCGGACCCGAGTGCGGCCCTGCGGACCCGAGTGCGAAGCCGGAGGCGCACCCGGGGCGGCCCGGGCGTCGCCGGCCTTCGGGCGTGGCCCGACGCTCAGGTGTTGCTCACACCCCAGTCGTCCTCGGTCGTCGTCACCTGGCCGTTGTGATGGCGCAGGGCGTGGATCCGCTCGGTGACCGATGCGGGCAGCTTGTCGCCGACCTTGTCGCTCACGACGTGGAACGCCTTGCCGGCGACCTGGCGACTGCTCTGCGCTGCGGACTCGGCCGCGTTGCGCACCGCCGGGTTCTGCGTGAACTCCTTCGCGGACTTCTTCATCTGCTCGTAGCGCTCACGCCCGGCCCGCGTGCCGATGACGTAACCGAGGGCCACACCCGCGACGAACGTCAGCTTGTACCGCACGGCGGCACCACCCTTCCCTGGAGCTTCCCTGATGCCTCACTGGTGCCCACGAGCGCCCACGGCATACCGATTGGCGGAGCACCCCCCTGCTTGCGCTAATGTATGTGTCGCAGCGAACGCGCGCCGCTCGGGACACCCGAGGTGGGTACGTTCGGTGCAAACGCAGCAATCCCCTGTAGCTCAATTGGCAGAGCAGCCGGCTGTTAACCGGCAGGTTACTGGTTCGAGTCCAGTCGGGGGAGCGCGATCCCCTGTAGCTCAATTGGCAGAGCATTCGGCTGTTAACCGGAGGGTTGCTGGTTCGAGTCCAGCCGGGGGAGCAAGCGAAAGAGGACCCTTCGGGGTCCTTTTTCTTTTGCCCGGGAACCATGCGCCACGCTGCGCAGTCCTCATGGTCGAGCGTTGCCGAGCATCCGGAGCAGGAGATCGTATGAGCGGCTATGCTGCGGCAGACGGCGCGCACACATGTACGCGCCACGCCGTCAGGGGCGGTAGCTCAGCCGGTTAGAGCAGCGGACTCATAATCCGTCGGCCGTGGGTTCGAGTCCCACCCGCCCCACCGAGAAGAAACGTCGTGACCAGGCACTTCGCCGGTCAGACGTGAGCACGAAGGGTCTTGGCGGCCCGTCCTAAGCAGGAAAGCACACCTGATTGGACAAAGATTGGACGCGGGTCACGCGACGCGCTCGAACCCCTCGTTCGGCGCATCGCTGACCCCGTCCCGCGTCACCTGCGGCCCCTCGGCAGGGACCAGAGCCTCCGCGTGATCAGCGGCAGATTTCTCCGGCCTGCTCGAGCTGGCGTTCGCGGAGGCCGGCGCCGAGCCAGGCTGCGGCCGGGGGACGACGGAGCTGGTGGTCTCGGCCTCGTTGTCCAGGAGCTGCGGGAGGACCGCCGTGTAGGTGTCGGACGTCACCTGAAACGACTTATGGCCCAGTCGCACCTGGACCACCTTCATCTTCGCCCCGCCGAGCAGGGCCAGTGCCGCTGACAGGTGCCGGGTGTCGTGCAAGCGGATCGGGGGCAGCCCGGAAAGCTCGACGAGCCGGTGGAACCGCCGGCTCATCCAGTCCGGGTGGAGCGGCGTGCCGTCCTCGTGCACCCAGAAGCGGTCGCTCTCAACGTAGGCGTCGCCCCACGCCTCGCGCTCCTTCCTACGCGTCGTGTCGAACTCCACCCAGAGCTCGGCGGTGCCGGCGTCGAGGGTGACGGTGCGGACGCTGTCCTGCTTCGGCGCTTCGTCGTACACCCGGTAGGCGACCTCGACGACCTGTGCCGAGATCCGGAAGTACTGCACCGGCGAGTACAGGCTGACCTCCGACGGGGGCAGCGCGCACATCTCCCCGCGGCGCGGTCCCCTGAAGATGAGCCCGTTCCACAGCCCAACGAACCGGTCGGACGCGATGAAGGCGAGGAAGTCGGCCGTCTGCTCCGGAGTCCACACCATCACCGGGGACGGCTTCTGGCCCGTCCGCTTCCACTCGTCGACGCGTTCCGGCGTCCAGACCAGCGCCGTGGGCTTCTTCACTGGCGGAAGCTCCACCATCTTTGCCCAGTTGGTGGTGTAGTCGCCGCGCTTGATGACGTCCGACATGAAGGACTTCAAGGTCGCGAGGATGCGGTGCATCGTGTTGACCGACGTGATCTTCCGCCGTCCCTTGCTGCCCTCGCGGAGCGCCGCGTTCGCATCCAGGTACGCGCGGCGCCTGACGCGACGCTCCTCCGTCTTCCCGGAGGCCCTGACCCACGCCGTGTGTGCGGCGTCGCGCGCCTCCGTCAGCTCGACTATGCGCGCGTGGTGCAGAAGCCGCTCGGCGTTCTCCCGCTCGATGGCCGTGAACATCGCCTCGATGTGCCGGAGCTTGAGGTCGCGCCGCTTGATGTGCCCGAGGTGGGGCTTGAGGTACAGCCTGATGTGATCCTCGTACCCGTGAGTCGTCGTGCGGGCGAGCCGCTTCTTGCGGGCGATCCATGCGTCCAGGTCCTCGGCCACGGTGGCGTCGCTGAGGATGTCGGTCCCCTTGACGGCCTCCCGGTAGAGCTCGGCCGCCTTCTTCATCGCCGCGTCCTTGGTGGCGAACCCGAACCTGCGGACACGGCGCCGGTCACCGTTCTCGCCGTCCTCCAGCTCGAAGTAGAGGCTCCACTTTCCGTGCTTCTTCTCCTTGAGCTTGGGGCAGCTCGCGCCGATGTTGCGCTGTTTCGGCTTGCCTGCGTCATCCAGGACTGCGGCGCCGTCCTCGCCGAATCGTCGTTGCGGCCTTGAGAACGCCGGGTGTGCGCCACTGGGCCCCCATCTGTTCGGGGCCCCACGACCCCGTTGCCGTGGGGTGGGCAACCGAGCGTACGACCGCCCGGCATTGCGCAGAACCCCCGCATGGCCAGCGCGAGTTGTTGGCCCCCCTTGTGCGCCTCCACCCCGGCCGGGCCAGCCGGTTTTCTGGAAACGTGCCGCCCGGCCCTCGTGTCGTCGCGATGGGAGCGCCGGGCGGACTCCAGAAGGTGTTCTCGCCGCCTCGCTCGCCGAGATCGGCCACGACGTCCTCGGAGTCGAGTCCGACGGCGACACCGCCCCAGTGGAATCTGGTCCGCAGACACGAAACAGCGCACCCCCGCGCTGGTGGAGCCGGCGCGGGGGTGCGCTGTCATTCATGCGGGACCAGGACTACATACCGGCCCACGGATTGTCTTCGTCGAAGAGATCGGCCTCTTCACGCCAATGGATGAATTCCTGGGGGACACAGTTCCAGAGCGTCTCGTCTCCGAAAGGGTTCTCGTCCCACTCACCGGCGAAGGTTCGGCGCAGGAACTCCGCCATGCCGCAGTCGTATTCCCTCCAGGGATCCCGCTTTCGGTTCCTGAAAACAGCCACCGTCCAGTCGTCCGGATTCGCCGCCGAAGTGCGCCAACAGGCGATGTCTCCGACGACGGTGACGCCCCAAGCAATGACGGGCGGTCTGAGATCGCGCGTCGCTGAGGGGCGGCTGGAGGCCGGCCAGTCCGCGACGGCGTTGGCGGTCTCCTGCCCCATGCCGCTCGTGCCGTCCAGGACCGGCGTGTTGGGACGGATCACCTCGAAGGAGTCACTGATGCCGCCCGATCCGTACTCCGCCATGAAAGCTACGTAGTCGGAGGGGAAGGTGGTGCCCCACGCGGCTTCGATCGCCGGCCAGTCCACCTGCTCGTTCTGTCCGCGGTCCGACGGCATGAGCCGGCGGAGTGATGCGATGGCGGGGTGCCTGCCGGATTCGCTGAGATCGGTACTCACGGGGTGGCTCCAGTGGGTATGGGATCGGTCGTTCCGGGCTTGTTCCAGGTGCCCAGATTGCGCCACTGATTGAACCTGGGGCTGTAGATGGAGTTCGGCACGATGCCTTCCTTCCCCTTGATGCTAATTCCGGGGCGACCGTCCTTGTACCATCCCGTTGCCTTGATCGTGAAGGCTGTGGGTACCGTTCGATTCCCGGAGTAGTGGGGTTCGACGGTGTACCGCACTATCTGCCCGTCATCGACGGCCTCGCGCACCTTCTTCTCGATGCTGTACATGTGGTCCTCCATGTGCCCCGGGCCCTTGACGTTTGCATTCGCCTGGCGGGAACAGGTCGCGAGGTTCGCGAGGTCGGATCCGGAACCGCCGAGGTCCGCTCCGATCAGGTGGCAGGCGTTGATGCTGAGTCTGGGTTCGAGGCCCAGCCATCGGGCCGTGTCGCGGGCCCACTTGTAGCCGGGCGGCTTGATCTCCTTCTCCGTCCCGCTTCCGTCCTTGACCTCTTCGGAGTCGAGGCAGGCTTCCGCCTTGGTCGCGCGTTTCCCATTCGCGGCGTCGGGGACACCAATATGGGTCCAACCCTTGCCGTTCACCCTGCAGTCACGCGGTTCGTCGTCGCTGTCAGTGCCCGTGCCCGGGTCGGCGCCCGGGGCGGTCTGTGTGTCAGGGACCTGGTCCGGGGTGAGCACCGTGTCGGCGCCGCCCGCGAGCATCGCGAGGAGGTTGGCGCCGCTGACGACCATGTCGACGGCCTCGGTGGCCGTCCAGATGGCCGTGCTCGGGTTCCAGTCCGGCTTGGGGATGTGCTTCGGAGCCGGCGGCGGGTTCTTGCCGGCGTACGGGTTCTGCGGGATCTTCGGCTTCGGAGGTGCCGTCGGCCGCTTCGGACGGGTCAGCGTGGAGGTGCCGCCACGGCTCCGCCCACCCCCCGAGTAGTTGTGGCCACTGCCACTCCTGTCCGGCTTGTAGCGGCTGTGCTGTCGCTTCTCCGAGGTGATGCCCTCGGGGTCGTAGCGCCAGGGAGGGGAGGGGTTGCGGACCGCGGCACATTGCTGTCGCTCCATCGGGGAGCCGTCGCAACCGTGCCCGCTGCCGTGTGCCCCGCCGCTGTCGTGGCCGGAGATCCACGTTTCCCAGCCGACGCAGAACGGGCTCACGGTGAGCCTGGCGGCGAAGCCGAAGATGCCCAACTTCGACCTCGAGAAGCTCGGGTTGAAGCAGTCCAGGACGCTGTGGCCCGTCGGGTCGATCCCGTTCATCGGGCTGGCGTTCCCGTAGGTGTAGCGGTTGGCCTGGACGGAGGGGTTCGGGTCGAGCTGCCAGGTGTCGCGGCTGGTGAAGCCGCCGGTGCCGGGCTGGTACCAGCGGGAGGCCATGTTGACCTCGCCGGTGGAGCTGTCGGTCCAGCCGGACTGGTAGCCGACCGACGGGTTGGCTCCGCCGCTCGCGGTCACGTTGCCGGAGGCGTCGTACGCGCGGGACGAGGTGACCGAGGTGCCGTCCGCCGAGAGGCTGGCGACCAGGTCGGTGTGGCCGTCGGTGACGGCCAGGCGGGCCGAGCCGGCGGTCCCGGTGGTGGCGCTGGCGAGCAGCGTGCCGCCGGGGGTGCGGCTGTAGGTGGACGTGCCGTCCTTGACCAGGTTGTTGGAGCCGCCGTCGTAGGTGAAGACGGTGCCGTTGTGGGTCATGACCCGGTCGAGCGAGTCGTACGTGAAGGTGCTCGTGCCGTTGTTGACGGTGCGCTCGAAGGCGTCCGAGTTGATGGTGCGGGCCGGGCCTGCGGTGTCGGCGATGCCCTTGACGGTTCCGCGTGCGGAGTAGTCGAAGGTCTGGGTGCCCCAGGCCGTGAGCCGGTTGCGGGAGTCGTAGGTGCCGGTGATGTCTCCCTTCTTGGTCAGGTTGCCGGCCTTGTCCCACTCGAAGGCGGTGGTGGTGCCTGCGCTGGTCTCGGCGGTCATGCGGCCGGCGAGGTCGTAGGCGTAGGTCCTGGCGCCTGCCCCCGCCGTGCCCGACGCGGTCTTCTTGACCAGGCGGTTGTCGAGGTCGTACTCGTAGGCCGTGCCCTGGACGGCGGTACCTGTGGTGGTGTTCTTGATGCTGTCGTCAGTGAGTCGGCCGAGGGAGTCGTAGGTGTAAGAGCGCTTCGAGCCGACCGTCCACGTGCCGCCGGCGGCGGGGCGTGCGTACTCGTCGACGGTCGGGCGTCCGGCCGCGTCGTAGTCGCTGCGCACCTGGGTGCCGGTGAGCGGGTCGGTCGTGGTGTCGAGGCGACCGGCCAGGTCGTAGGTGAAGTCCGTCGCGCCCGCCACGTCCGTGCGGGAGGTCATCTGACCGTCCGCGTCGTACGCGTAGGACGAGGTACCGCCTGGGCCGTCGGTGGACAGGAGTTGACCGCGGTCGTTGTAGGTGTACGTGTTGCCCGCGAGGACTCCGTCACCGCCCACGCCGGTCAGTCGGCCGGCGAGATCGTAGGACAGGGAGCGCGGCCGGGTGGCCACGGCGGTGCCGGAGCCGGTCTCACCGATGACGCGGTCCAGGTCGTCGTACGTCTTCTGACGCTTGACGCTGCCCGGCAGCAGCTCGGTGATGAGCCGGCCTGCCGCGTCGTAGACGTTCGTCCAGGTGCGGACGTCCGCGTTCCAGTGCTGGGTGGTGGCGGGCTCGATCGTCGACTCGGGCAGGCCCCACGTGTTGAACGTGTAGTACGTGGCCTTTCCGCGGCCGTCGGTCAGGCGCGTGCGGTTGCCCGCCGCGTCGTAGCCGAAGGTCGTCGTGATCGAGTCCGTGGCCGTGACCGGTTCGACCTGCTTGGTGAGCTGGCCGCGCGCGTCGTACGTGTACGTGCGGCGCGCACCGGTGGCCGAGACCGATGCGGTGACGTTTCCGTCGGCGTCGTACTCGGTGCTGGACGTGCGCAGCGCGGTCGTGCCCGTGCCGTAGTCCGCTACGGACGTCGGCCGGCCCATGAGGTCGTACGCGGTGACCGTCTTGCGGCCGGTCGCGTCCTTGCTCTCGATCGCGCGGCCGAGGCCGTCGTAGACGGCGCGGCTGACACCGCCGGCCGGGTCGGTGACCGTCAGGGTCTGACCGGCCTTGTCGTAGGTCGCGCTGGTGACCCGCCCGGCGGGCGTGGTCGAGGAGACCTGGTTACCCGCGTCGTCCCAGGTGAAGCGGGAGACGAGGTTCTGCAGGGTGGGCTTGCGCTCGACCGTGGTGGCGGTGAGCTTGCGGCCCAGTTCGTCGTAGGTGGACTCGGTGCGTGCTCCTGTCGGGTCGGTCGCGGAGAGCGGCAGACCGGTCGGGGTCCAGGTGTAGGTGGAGACACCGCCGCCGGACAGGGCCGTGGAGGTTCCGCTGAAGGTCGTGGCACCGGGAGCTTGCAGGCTCTGCGTGCCGGCGGCCGGGTCCGTCGAGCGGACCAGGTTGCCCAGTTGGTCGTACGCGTAGGAGCGGGTACGCCCGAGCGGGTCGGTAGTGGAGGCGACGTTGCCGAGCTGGTCGTAAGCCGTGCGTGAGACGGCCGTGATGGCCGTGGCCGTGCCCGGCGGGGTGTAGTCGGGCAGCGTGAGCGCGACGGTGCGGCCCAGCTTGTCGGTCTCCGTCTTCGTAACCAGGCCGCGCGGATCACGCGACTCGGTGGCCTCGCCGAAGGTGTTGTAGCCGATGAGGGACTTGGGCGTGACGGCCGTGGCCGCACCGCCGTTCTCCTCGGCCTGCACCTGCGGCGCGGTCGTCTCGACCAGGCGGCCCAACTCGTCGAACCGGCCCGTGCTGGTGATGCCGCGCGGGCTGGTCTGGGTGAGCGGGAGACCCCGCTGGTCGAAGGTGCTGGAGGAGACCCGGGTCGTGGTGCCGTCGGTGACGGTCGCCTTCACCGGGTTCCCGACCGCGTCGTACTCGGTGGTCGAGGTCACCTTCTTGCCGGTGCCGTCGATGGACTGGGTCTGCTCGGTGAGCCGGTCCTCCGCGTCGTACGCGAAGGTGGAGACCCGGTTCAGACCGTTGGGGTCGAACACCGAGCGGGTGGTGCGGCCCAGGGCGTCGACCGTGTTCACGGTCGCGGCTCCGCCGCTCGCGATAGCCGAGACCGGGTTGCCCGCGCCGTCGTAGACCGTCGCCCCGAGGAGGATGTCCTTCTTCGAGCCGTTGGACTGGGTGACCTGCTTCGCCGTCGTCGTGGCCTGGAGGCCGTCGTCGTAGTAGGTGAAGGCGGTCGTGGCGCCCATCGCGTCGGTCGTCGAGGCGAGGCGGCCCGCCGGGTCGTAGGCCTTGGAGCCGAGGACCAGGTCGCGGGTCTGGCCGGACGGGTCGCCGGTCCAGTTCTTCAGGACCGACTCGGCCAGCTGACCGCGCTTGGTGTAGGTGTGGGTGACGACGTTGCCCGCGGGGTCCGTCTCACTGATCACCCGGCCCAGGGCGTCGTGGTTGTACGTCGCCTGGTTGCCGGCCGCGTCCGTCACGCTGTCGTTGAGGCCGCGCATGTTGTAGCGGTAGGTGGTGGTGCGGGTGGCGTCGCCGCCGGTGGTGTCCTCCGTGGATTCGGTGAGCAGGTTGCCGTCCGCGTCGTACGTACGGCTGATCCTGGCGGTGTGGGTGACACCGGTGATCTCGTTCTTGACGCCCGGCCCGGTCTCCGCGGTGACGCGGGACATGGCGTTGTAGGCGAACGAGGTCGTCACACCGGCGGGGTTCGCGTCGGAGACCTGGGTCTCGGTGACCTTCCGGCCGATGCCGTCGTAGGCGTACGTCGACACCGCTCCGGAGGGCGCCGTCGTTTTGGCCAGGTCACCGCTCGCGAAGTACGCGTAGGAGACGATGGCGCCGCCGGTGCTTTTCTTGGTGGCGACCAGTCCGGCCGGGGTGGTGCCGCCGCCCACCGCGGGCTCGGTGCCCGTGGTGTAGGTGGTCGTCGCCGTACGGCCGTCGACCGAGGTGACCGTGTCGGTCAGGCCGAGTGCCGTGTACGAGGTCGTCGTGCGGTAGCGGTTGTCCGCAGGTCCCGAGGAGCGGCCGTCGCGGAGCGCGATCTGCTTGCCGTTGCGCAGGTCCAGCTTGTCCGCGGGGTTGTTGTAGTACTCCGCGAAGGAGGTCCAGCAGGAGTTGGCGTCGCGGCAGGTCGTGGTCGAGACGGGGTTGCCGCGCTCGTCGTGACCGGTGATGGTCGCGTGACCGTTGGGGTCGGTGACCGTGTGCAGGAATCCGCCGGTGTCGTACGCGTACGTGGTGACACCGCCGTCCGCGTTCGTCGTGGCGGTACGGCGCTGGCCGCGGACCGCGTCGAAGGTGCTGGACGTCGTCGCGCCGGTCGGGTCGGTGACCGTCACCGTCGACGTGAGGGAAGAGCCCGAGGCATGGGTACGGGCGTCGTAGTGGCGGGCGACCTGGTCACCGGTGAGGGTGCGCGGGTAGACCGCGACCTCGTCGACCTGGCCGGTGAAGTACTGCACGCCGTCGCCCGGGGACGCGGGCCACCACGCCGTGTAGCCGGCGCCGATGTACGTGCGCTGGTTGGCTTCGTGGGTGACCGGCACGGTGGTGGTCTGCGCGACCTGTGCGCCGTCGAGGTACAGCGTGTGGGTGGAACCCTGCGCCGTCACGACGGCGTGGTGCCACTCGTTGTCCGTGACGGTGTTCGGCGAGGTGTTGGTCGCGCCGACGCCACGGGTGAAGTACTGGCCGTGGAGCTTGTTGTCCGAGCCGACGTACAGGACCGGTGCGTAGGAGACGGCGTCCGGGAGCGGTTTCTCCTGGTCGCTGAAGAGGACGCCCGGCTTGGTGGTCTTGAACCAGAGCTCGGCCGACAGGTCGGTGTTCGGCAGATGGCCGCCGGCGAGCTCGGCCCAGCCGTCGCCCTTGAACTCGGCGGCGGAGCCGTCGCCGGTGCCGAACGCGCCGGGACCGCCCAGCGTGGCCTTGGTGTAGGTGCCGTTGGCTCCGGCTGCTGCGACCTTGTTGACCACGGTCGTGCCGCCGGTCTCGTCCAGCTGCCAGTAGCCGGCCGGGGCGTCCGCCATCACGACGCCCTCGTACTGGCTCCCGTTGCCGGATACCAGACGGTTGCGGGCCTTGAAGTGGTCCGCGACGGTCGCCGCGTCCAGCTCCTTGGTGTAGAACGCGGCCTCGTCGAGCTGGCCGTTGAAGTAGCGGGTGGCACGGGCCTGGCCGTCCCACGCCTCACTGGAGTAGCCGCCGCCGAGGTAGGCGTGGACCAGCGTCTCCGGCTTCACCACACCGGACTTGGAGCCGATCTTGGCGCCGTCGAGGTAGAGCGACTGCCCGGCGGAACCGCCGCTGATGACGACGTGGTGCCACTTGTTGTCGGTGACCTTCACGCCGCCCATGACGGGCCAGCCCGCGGACGGACCGTCCCACAGGTGGCCGCGGAGCTTGCCCTCCGCGTCGACGAGGAGACTCGCGTTCCACATCGTCGGGGTGGTGCCGAGCTCCGTGTTCTGCAGACCCAGCAGCACACCGGACGGCTTGTCCGTCTTGAACCACAGCTCCACGGAGAGCGCGGTGGCATCGTAGATGGACTCGGCCGGAACCGCGATGACGCCCTTGGACCCGTCGAGGGTGACCGCGCCGTCGTCGCCGTCGAGGAACGCCCCGACACCGCCGAGCGCGACACCGTCACGGTAGGAGCCGTTGCCGCCGCCGGATATCTCGTCCGCCGCGGACGCCCCACTGTTCTCGCCGAAGCGCCAGTAGTTGACCGCGCCCGACGCGTGGACGGCGTCCGAGTATGCCTGCGAGCCGGCCGCGTAGCGGGGCTCGGAGATCTGCCACAGGCCACCGCTCTCGTCGGTGACCTTCGTCGCACGGCCCGTGTCACCGTCGTACTCGACGGTCGCGCCCACCCGGCCCGACGGCAGGGTGGCCTTGGTCAGCTTCGACGATCCCGTACGGGCATCGAAGCGGGCCTTGACCGCGCCCGCGTCGAGTGCGCGGTGGTAGACCGCGACCTCGTCCATCAGCCCCTGGTAGTAGCGGGTTCCGTAGGTCCCGGCGCCGTCCCAGCTCTGGTCGGTGAAGCCGCCGCCCAGATAGGTGAAGGTCTTGCTGGAGTGGTTGACCGGACCGGCGAGCGTGCCCACGGCCGTGCCGTCGAGGTAGAGCGTCTGACCGGTTCCGGTGCTGGTGATGGCAGCGTGGTGCCACGTGTTGTCGGTGACCACGGCGGTCGAGGTCATCGGGACGAGCCCGCCGTCCGACTTCTCGAAGGCGCCGCGCAGCTTGCCCGCGGAGTCGATGGCCAGGACCGGGTTGTAGACGTTGGGGTGCGTCGGGCCCAGAGGATCGTCCTGGAATCCGACGAGCACGCCGTTCGGCTTGTCCGTCTTGAACCAAAGCTCCACCGACAGCACGGTCGACGAGGCCAGCGTGGATTCCGGGAGTTCGACATAGGAGCTGGTGCCGTTGAAGGACACCGCCTTGTTGCCGGTCGCGCCCAGCACGCCCGTGGAGCCGAGGGTCACGTCGCGGTAGTGGCCGGCGTTCATGCCCGTGCGGGAGACCGCCTCACTGGCCGCGGTCTCGCCCTCGGCCTCGTTCAGCCGCCAGTAGCCGACCGGGTTGGCGTCCTGCACCATCCCCCGGTAGTGCGAGCCGGCCGTGTACTCGTACGTCGAGCACGCTGTGGTCGAATCGGGCGGGCAGACCTTGGTCAGCTGGTCGCCGGTGTACGTGTACGACCACTTCAGCGCCGGAGCCAGCGGACCGACGGCGTCGGTGGACACCGAGGCGACGTGCGCGCCGCTCCAGGTGAACGTCAGCGCGCGCTTCGACAGCGCGTCCGTGGCCTTGGTCAGCTTGCCGCTCGTGTAAGTGAGCAGTTGCTCGCGTCCGTGGCCGTCCTTGACCTTGGTCAGGCGTCCGGTCGCATCGAAGGTGTGAAGGGTGCTCGCCGCATCGCGCAGCGTCCAGCCTCCGCCGGTGACAGCGGTCAGTACGCCCACCGAACCGGACGGCGCGCTGTAGGTGCCGTCGGCGTTGCGGCCGAAGCGGACCTGGCTGCCGCTGTCGAGGGTGATCACGACGCTGCCGTCGGGCTCTGCGACGGCCCGCATGTCCCAGCGGGTCGCCCAGCCGGCGCCGAAGGCGTTGGCGGTGCGCGGGTCCTGCGAGTTGTAGGTACGGGTGACCGCGAGCTCGGGGCCCGCACTCGGCACGGCCGCGTCCGTGGCGGCGGTGGCGTAGTTGCCGGCCCGCTCGCCGAAGGTGCGCCCGCTGTCCGCGCCGCCCAGGTGGGAGGTGATGACGGGCTGCGGGACTTGAGTGGTCAGGATCGACGGCGCGGTCCGCGCCGACTGGTCCTTGCCGTCGTTCGCGTAGGCGTACCAGGCATACGTCTTGGCCCAGGTGAGCCAGCCGGCCGGGACCGTCCAGCTTTCGGAAGGCGCATGCGTGTTGCCGCGGCAGTTCTTCCGGACGTCCTTGCCCTCGACCTCGCACACCTCGAACTGGTACGTCAGCGCGCTCGGGGACCTGTCCTGGTCGGTGGCGGTCGCCCACAGCGTCGGGGTGAGGGTGTCGACGACCGTGCCGCTCGGCGGGGCTGCGCCCGTCAGGTACGGCGGGGCGTTGACCGCGTCGAAGCGGACCGTCGGGCCCGGGACGCCGTCGTCGACAAAGGCACGGGTACCGTACTCGTCCATGGTCCACTGGATCGTGTACGTGCCGGGCGCCAGCGGGGCGATCTTGGCGTCGACGGTGGCTGAGCCGCCGGGTCCGACGTCGTACGGCATGGGCGTCCAGCGGACGTTGCTCCAGTTGTCGCCGTTGATCAGGTTGCCGTTGGCGTCGAACAGGTTGTAGCGCAGCTTGAAGTTGCTCGTCTTGCCCCAGGTCTGCTGCCCCTGGTTGGTGACGGTGACCTTGAAGGCGCCCTCGCTGGTGGCCGTCGGGGCCTGGACGAAGCCGCCCAACCCGTACGTCGCCCCGTACTTCGACCAGGTGACGTCGAGGCTGGGCTTGCCGCTCGCGGAGTTGTCGGAGTTGAACTTCTTCCAGGTCCTGGAGTCGTCCGTGGCCGCCTTCACGGCCAGGCCGTAGTTGGCCTTGCGGCCGTGTGTCCAGTCGTCGACCAGCCTGCGGCCCGCATCGCCGAGCGGGATCGACTCCCACGTACCGGCGCCGCAGGGCCAGCTCGTCGAGCCCTCGGGGCGCCAGGCGTGCGCGAAGGACTTGGAGCCCAGCGCGCCACCCGTCGCAGGACCCGGGTAGCTGGAAGTGCTGCCCTCGGACCAGTTCGAGGTGATCTCGTGGACCGTCACCGGCCGTGCCGTGCACGAGTACGACCAGGTGTTGAAGAGGCTCAGGTTCGCGTTGATGACGAACGCGTTCTTGAGGGTGGTGTCCAGGCCGTTGAACTTCAGGAACGAGGCCGCCTTGTGGCCGCCCCCGTCGTACGTGCCGACCTTGAGTTCGCCGGCGCTGGAGAAGTTCTGGTTGTACGGCGACTCGACGTACGTGCCGGAGGCCGCTTCCAGACCGTTCACGGAGGGGTCGACCTTCACGGGGAAGACCCGCTCGGGATCGTTCAGCCACTTCTCGTCCAGCGTGACGACCAGCACCTGGCGCGAGCCCTCGCGCACGAGGCCGTAGGTGACACCGGAGGAGATGACGCCCTCGTCGGAGTTCGGCGCCTTGTTGGAGTCCTCCATCCAGCCGGCCGGCATCCAGCCCTTCTGGCGGCCCGCCGGGTCGTGGAAGACGATGCCGCCGTGCCCGTCGAGCTTCGCCGTCAGGCCGTCCAGGGCCAGCGGGAAGCGCCATTCAGTCGGCGCGCCCTTGTCCTTGAGGATCAGCGTCTCCTTGACGGATTCGCTGCCGGCGATCAGTTCCACATCCGTTGAGCGGCGGACCTCGGGGTACGTGATCACGCTGCCGTTGACGCGACCCTGTGAGCGGGCCGCGCCCTCGATGGAGTAGCCGATCCCCGCGGTGTCGTCGACACCGAGGCGAACGAACGTTTCTGCGTCCGCGAACTCGGAGAAGTAGACCTTGTCCTCGGTCGACTTGGTCTGCCAGCCGGGTCCCGGGACGCTTTCGGTCCGCGCCAGCGGGGACGACTTCGCCAGCCGGGTGTCGATCTCCTTCCACTTACCGTCGTCGCCGAGGAAGTTGACCCGCTCGTTGTAGTAGCGGGTCGTGAAGGTGCCGTCCGGGTTGGCGAACGTACGCGCATCGGCGGCTCGCTTACCCGGCACTTCCGCACTGGCCTTGGGGTCGAAGCCCTTGGGCGCGGCCTGGCGCGGCGCCGGCACCTTGCGGTAGGACGGCAGCGGCGCCTTGGGCGCATTGCCCAGCTTCAGCCGGGTGGTGCCGGAGTCCGGAGCGAGTTCGCCGGGCGCCTTCAGCGCACCGGTGCGGCCGCCGGACGCGTTCGCGTCGGTGGCGTCACCGGAGGCGGCATGGCCGCGTCCGCGGGCCGACCCCCAGCCCTGTTCGGGTAGTTCGCCGGCACCCGGGCCGGATCTGGAAGCAGACCACAGGCCGACGGCCTGCGCTGCTTGTTCCGTGCCCGCGAGCACGGTCATGGTGAGCGCCATGGATATGACGAGTGGACGGGTGTTACGCACCGTTATAGCCCCCACAGAATGGATCAGTGGGGGGCAGTCAATCCGGGCTCACAGGGAGCACACAAACTATGCCTGGAATCCGGTCGGTTCGGACCCGGGCTTGTGTAGCGATCAAAACTGGCAATCTCGTGAAATACTTACCGAATCACCTTCGCCGGTGGCGTTTTGTGTGAGAAGCATTACTCCAAGTCAGTGTCAGATGGGCGATTATCGGCATCCTCGGGCGGCGTCCGTGGGCTGCCGCCCGGCCGCGTCGGCGTCACCTGCTGTTCCACCGCGAAGTGATACGCCAAGTCAGGGGCGGCCAGCCCTGGCCTCCGTGTGGTAGGACGCTCCTGCTGGTGAGGGCGCCTCTCGAAACGACGTCTTTGCTGCCAGCAGGAGGTGGAGGGGCGCTGGACTTGTCACCGTCCGTCAGGGCGGCGTCCCCGGTCTCGCTCACAGCGACCGGGATGTCCTGGAGTTTCTGCGGCGAGCCGGTCTCGAAGATTCGGACACCCTCCTCGACGACCCGCGCTGGGTGGAGTGGCGCGGCGGCCGGGCCCACCAGGGCGAAGCTGCCTGACGCGTCGGGGCGCCTGATCTAGGCTCTATTTCTGTGCCTTGTCGGCGCCCCATGGGCCAGATGGTCGGAGGCTTGTCGGTAGGGGTTGGGACCGCTCGTCGTCCTCCGTCGAGGCTGGCGGACAGGCCCCCGACACCCGCACCCAGCACCCTGAGTGACGGGAACGCGCTGCGCCTCGGTGACCACGGCCGCCAGCAGGGATTCCTCGTCGAACGGGCCGGTCCCGCTTCGACTCCGCGTACTTTGCCGCGCTCTCCAGCGGGCGGTTCACCGTCATTGAGCAGGCAGTCAACAGCCACGTTCTCGATGACCCGGCCGTCCGCTCGTCCTGCGCCCGTGCGGCGAGCACGGAGCCGCAGAGGTGGAGCTGGCCGGCGACCGTGAGTGTCTCGCGGCCGAGTTGTTCGGGTTGAGGAGGCTGTGTCCAGAGCGGATCAGGCGTAGGCCGATGCTGTACTCGCCTTCGGGGAAGTGGACCAGCCCCCGGAAGTAGTGCCGCATGGCTGCCAGACAGGGGTCCGAGGCCCGCTCGGCGGCCCAGCCGAGCCGGTCGAGGGCGACGCTGGCGAGGTCGATGAACCGAGCTTGACCGTGACGTCGTGCGCGGTGCGGTCGGCGGAACCCAGGGCCCGCCGCAGCTCCGTCGTCGGCGAGCGCGCCAGCACAGGACGGTCAGCTCCGTGATGACGCCCGGAAGAGCTGCCGCCGCCGCGTGCAGGTGGGTGGCGCGGACATGGGCACACAGATCCTCGGTGGCGGTTACGAGTTCGCTGGCCGTGCGGGTGGTGCCCCGGGGGTCATCGCCGAGGTCTTGTAGGTCGAGGGACTCGCGGATGGGCCGGATCAGCTCCGCCAGCCGGTCCTCCTGCATCGGGGCCACGTACGGCTGGCCCGTCAGCACCGTGACGTCGATCCGCAGCGCCTGCGCGACCGCCGCGACGAAGTCCGAGGATGCCGGCCGCGCCCCGCCCATGCGGCCGCTGACGTGTGTGCAGACGGTCGCCCGAAGGCCGGCGGACCGGTGGTCGTCGCGGCCGGCGCGAGCATGACGCAGGGATCGCTCGGCCATGACTGGGTCGGCGACCTGCGAGCGAAGCCCGAGTTCCGGGGCTACGCGTTCGTCAACGCCGGCGACAACGGCAACACCAGCGCGGACCTGCTCGGCCGCGTCGACAGGGACATCGTGGCGTGCGCCCCCGACAGGGTCACCATCCTCATCGGCGCCAACGACCTCCGGGACGGTGTCCCGTCGGAGGAGTTCCGGGCCAACCTCGGCGCGATCGTCGACCGCATCAAGGACAAGACCTCTGCCCGTATCGCTCTGCTGTCCCTGCCTCCGGCGGGCGAGGATCTCGACTCCGAGATCAACGGCAGGCTCCGCGACTACAACGCCGTGATCAAGGAGGCCGCGACCCGCGCGACGGTCGACTACGTGCCCGTGAACGAGCGGTTCGCCGACCACCTCCGGGACCAGGGGCAGCGGCCGACGTACGACTTCGGCTTCACCACGGCCTACTTGGCGGCCACCAAGTACTACCTGCTAGGCGACAGCTGGGACGAGGTCGCCCGCGACAACGGTCTCGAACTGTTCGTCGACCACCTCCACCTCAGCGACCGCGGCGGCGCGATGGTCACCCACCTCGTCGCCCAGTGGCCGGCCTCCGCCGAAGGAGCCATGAGGAGCCGGCCGTAAGCGAGTCCACCCGCCCCGGGCCATCTCCGCCGGACACATGGTTCGTCGAGAGGAGATCGCCGGGGGAGGGGGTTTGTGCGAGGGGTCTGGACCACGGCTCAGAGGAGGACCAGGACCAGGACCAGGACCAGGACCAGGACCAGGACAAGGGCGGAGCCGAGAGCGGCGAGGGTGAGGGGGAGGCGGGCCAGGACCATGGCGACGGAACCAGGCGAGGAAGACACCTCATTCAGCCAAGCCGCCAACCGTCAAGCGGAGAACGGTCTTCGGTGAAAAGCGGATACTCGATACGGACACGTCCTGCATGGCTGTTCGGGTAACTGAAACGACCCCCTACGACGCCGACCGTGCCCGATTCACCCCCCAGGCGCTGGCGCGCCTGGGGCAGGCTACGGGTGCGCGGCCCGGGTCCTCGCGGTACTGGTGCGCCGAGCCGGACGACTGGCTGGAGGTCACGGTGACCGACGACGGCACGGGCGGGGGCTGAGGAGGCGGGAACCTGCCTGCACTGCTCCGCGCATCTGCCCCGGTCGCGATGGCCGTGCTCCACCACGTACGACTGCCGGGTGACGGTCGCTCGGCCGGACGGGGGAGGGGTCGGCGCGCGGATCTGCGGCCTGGAGCCGATGGCAGGGCGGCGGCCAGAGCGCAGGATAGATCGCGTTCCGCCAGTCAACTCCCCTCGGGGAAAAGGAGATCATCATGGCTTCGCTGTCTGCCCGCCGTACCGTCACCGCCACGGTCGCGGCCCTCGTCGCGGGGCTCACCCTGTGCGCCTCGTCCGTCGCCTCGTCCGCCGAGCAGCAGACGGAGGACCGCCGACCGGCCGTGGCGCGGGTCGTCGGCAGTGGCGACATTGTGCTGCCGTATCTGAAGGACGACGACGTCCGTTCGTTCAGCTTCGACGCGGTGGCCGCCCCGTTCACCCAGCCGCGGCCCGGGGCTTCGCGTGGACTGCCCGTCGACGCGCGCGGGACCGTGCGGATCTCGCACTACTCGGCCGAACAGAACATCACCTACACCTTCGAGGGCCAGGTGGAGTGCCTGGTCACCGGCCCGCGCACGGCGACCGTCTCCGCCCTGATCACCAAGGTCAGCCACGAGGAGACCGGCCGGCTCGGCAAGCGCGTCGGGCTGAGCGTCCACGACGGCGGCAAGGGCGGCAAGGCGGACCGGGTGGGCTTCTCGTGGAACGGGGTGAACCTGCTTCCGAATGGCGAGGACGCCGAGGTCGGCACCTGCATGGCGCCCGCCCCCTACGCTCCAGTCGTCAAGGGCGGTTACACCGTCACCCACGCCGAACTGCCGGAGTTCCCCCGCCCGTAGGGCCTTGCGGGAGTCAGGGCGCCAGGAGGGTGAAGTCCGCTGTGCCGTGGGGCGTCCGTTGATCTGGAGTTGAACGCGGTGCACGCCGGGGTGGTAGCGGCGGCGGTGAGGGGGCGGAAGGAGTGGCGGCGCAGGCCGGACCACTGTTCGCCGGGTTCCAGGGTGCGGGTGGTCAGTTTGAAGACCTTGGGGCTGAGGGGTCCGTCGGCCTTGCGGTGGTGGATGACGTAGTCGATGGCGAGGCTCGCGGCGCGGGAGCCGGTGTTGGTGACCTGGTAGCGGAAGGCGAGTTCGCCGCCGACGCGTACCTCGGGTGTGCGGACCTCGGGTCCGGTGACGTGGAGTGTGGCGTCGGGGTCGTGTCCGAGGAGGGCCAGGGCCTGCGGATCGCCGGCCTTGACGAGGGTGCGCAGGCCGTGGCGGACGGTGGCCCGCGTGGTGGGGGCGGGGTCGGTGAGCCAGCGGGCGGCGGTGGCGACGGCCGTGTCCGGGTGGTCGCGGCTGATGTCGTTGAGGTGGTTGGCCACGGAACGTCTGACGTACTCGGACGGGTCGCGGTACAGCGCGTCCAGGACGGGCAGGGCGGGGGTCGGGTCGGCGACGAGTGCGGGCAGGCGGGGCGCCCAGGGGAGGCGGGGGCGCGTTGTCTCGCTGGCCAGGCGGCGTACGTGGGGGTCGGGGTGGGCTGTCCAGGGCAGGATCGTCCGCAGGGCCCGCTGGAGGTCGTGCTGGAGGAAGCGGCGTACGGCCGTTTCCGCGGTGAGCCGCGGGGTGAGGTCGGCGAGGAGATCGAGGGCGGGCTCGAACACGTTGTGGGCGAGGGTGCGTTCGGCGACGGCGGCGTTGACGGGGTAGGTCATCCAGCCGGTGAATCCGGCCTGGCCGAGGGCCGTTCGGACGACGGCGGCGAAGGCCGGGTAGCCGTCGGGCAGGTCGGCGAGTACGGCCTCCTTGACCAGGGCGCGACGCGCTCGCTGAACGACCGGCCGTCGAGGTGACCGCCGCAGGCGTGGAGGGCGGGCGCCGGCGCGGCGCCGGCCGCCGCCATGATCGCGGCGAGCTCGTCGACCGTCCGGGCGTTGATCAGTTCCTCGGCGGTGGGCACGGCGCCTGCCTCCTTCTCTTCTTCTTCATCGGGGGCGTCCGGTCAGTCCTGGGCGCTGTGCAGCACTTCGGCGTGCCGCATCTCGTGCACCTCGCCGATCAGGCTGAAGAACTCCCCGACGGCCGGGTCCCCGGGCATCTCCTCCGCCGCGCGGGCGGCGGCCTCCGGGGAGGCCCAGACGATGAGGTCGAGGAGCGAGCCGTCCTCGTACCGGGCGAGGTGCGCGCCGAGGAAGTCGGAACCGTACCGCTCGCGCAGGAGGGAGATGAGCTGGTCGCGGTGGGCGGTCAGCTGCTCGGGGTCGGCGCAGGCGAAGCGGACGTACTCGATGGTCGTGCTCATGGGAACCCCTTCACATGTCGACTCACGGATTTAGATCGCTGAATCCGTGATGGGAAGCTATCACGGATTCGACGTGGTGAATCCGTGGGTCCGGTAGGTTGGTGGTATGACCCTCAAGAACCTGCGCGAGATGCCGTGGATCGGCGAGCGGCCGGTCCTCGACCTGGCCAACACCGTCGTCGTCGGAGCCGGGCACGCGGGTGTGGACGTCGATCTGCTGGCCGATCCGGAGCTGCTGGCGTCCTGGCGGGAGAAGGCGCTCGACCGGGAACTCGCGGACCTGCCCCTGGAGGATCTGGCGGAGCTGCGCGCCCCGGTCAGGGACGCGCTGGACGCGGCGGCGCGGCAGGCGCCGCTGCCGGGGCCGGCGCGGGCGCGGCTCAACGCGCTGGCCGCGCGGGCTCCGGTGACGTTCCGGGTCGACGACGCCGGCCGTCTCGCGGAGCAGGAGGCCGGCGGGCCGGTCGCGGCGGCGGTCGCCCGGCAGGCGCTGGTGCTGGCCGCCGGGCCGGAGCAGGCGCGGTTGCGGCGCTGCCCCGCGCCGAGCTGCGGAATGTTCTTCCTCGCGCGCAGGCGGGACCAGGCGTGGTGCTCGATCGGCTGCGGCAACCGGGCGCGTGCTGCCCGTCGGAGCGGGCAGCACGAGGACTGATCCCGCCCCGTCCCTGCCTCCGCCCTTCCCTCCCCCCCCCGTCAGTCGTTGGCGAGCTCGCTGTAGAGGCCCGTCAGGTTCTGCAGCGAGATGAGATGGGTGTGGATCAGTTTGAGATAGCCCTTGAGGTTGAGGGAGATCAGGTCGGCGAGGGGGTCGCCGGTGCCGATCTCCTTCAGTCGTTCCTCGTCGACCGCCCAGTACTCGCCGATCTGGACGGTGTCGCCGCCGGCGGGGGTCACCGTCAGCGTCTGCTGCTTCAGCAGGTCGAGGCGGAGTAGTTCCTTGGTGAAGTTCCGGGTCCGCTGTGCCTCCCAGGCGCACTGCCGCAGGAACTCGACGCGCTCGGCCAGGAACGGTGTGAGGGAGCCGTCGTCCTCGAAGAGGCGATCGCCCTCGACCGTGCTCCAGCCGTCGTAGTCGGCGTCGATGTACACGGTCATCTCTCCGTCCTCCTCCTCGACCGGGAAGAACGGGTACGCGCGGACCGAGGCCGGCCGGTACGTGTGGGGGCGCCAGTCGCCGTCCCGTGTGACGTACTGGTTGCGGCCCTGCTCAAGGCCCAGCAGGGCGCAGGGGGTGAGCCCTCTCGGGCCCTCGACGAAGATGATCGGGTAGGTCACCGCGACCTCCGGGAACTCCACCGCCTGGAGTGCGGCGACCTGCTGCGTCGCGCCGTACCGCGCGTTCCGCGGCAGGGTCACGCGCAGCGACGCGTGCTCTTCCTTGTTGAGTGGCGTAGGCAGCATGAGATCTCCCCTCGATCTTTATTCACGGATTCAGGAGTCGAATCCGTGAGTCACGCTATCAGTCCTCGTGCGGGTCGGCGCCGGGTTCGGTGCCGTCCAGCTGCCGAGCAGCCGCAGCGCGGCGTCCGCGCGGGCGTCGGGTGCCGTGAAGACGACCAGGGACCAGCCTTCGTCGCCGGGCAGCGCGAGCGTCTCGTACGCGAGGTCGAAGCCGCCGACCACGGGATGCCGGAAGGTCTTGGTGCCGTGCGTCTTGTCCCGCACCTCCTGTGCCGCCCACAGGTGCCGGAAGTCCTCGCTGCGGCGGCTCAGTTCGGTGACGACCCGGGCCAGCCGCGCGTCCCCGGGACGGCGTCCGGCCGACAGGCGCAGGAAGCCGACGGTCTGCCGTGCCACGTCCGCCCACCCCGGGTACAGCTCCCGCGCGGCGGCGTCGAGGAAGACGTGCCGGGCGAGGTTGAGCCGCCGGGCAGGCGTAAGTACCGGGTCGCCGAGCAGGGCACGGGCCAGGTCGTTGGCGTCGAGAACGTCCATCACGGGATCCAGGACGTACGCCGGGACGGCTCCCACCGCGGCCAGTAGACGCCGCAGCCCGTCCCGTACCGGGACGCCGTCGTCCCCCTCCGTCTCCTCGGCGTCGACCGGGGCCGAGGCGAGCGTCGTCCTTGCGCCGCGGGCCCGGTGCGCCAGGTCGTACAGGTGGGCACGCTCGGTCGGATCGAGTCTTAGGACGCGGGCCAGGCTGTCGAGCACGGCGTCGGAGGGATTGCGGGCCCGGCCCTGTTCCAGGCGTGTGTAGTAGACGACGCTGACGCCCGCGAGGTCGGCCACCTCCTCGCGCCGGAGCCCCGCGACCCGGCGCCTGTCGAGGAGGGGGAGTCCGGCCTCCACCGGGGTCACCCGGGCACGGCGCGAGCTCAGGAATCGGCCGAGTTCGTTCGCTGAGTTCATGCGCGCCAGTATGTGCGGCGCCGGCGGCGCTCTGCCTGTCCCTGCGAGTACCCCTCTGCCGGTCAGGCCCGCGTCCCGCCGGGTACTCACGGGGTAGTGGCTCCGCTTCCACGGTGCGGCGAAGGTGACGGAGGTGCGACCGCACCACACCCCCCTCGACACGACAGGAGCCCGTCTTGATGCGCGCAGTGGTCTTCTCCCGGTACGGCGACGAAAGCGTCCTGGAACTCACCCGGCGGCCGGCGCCGGCACCGGCGGACGGAGACGTCCTCGTGGAGGTGAAGGCGGCCGGGGTGAACCCCGTCGACTGGAAGTACCGCGAGGGCGCGGTGCGCAGCGACCTGCCGTTCCCGCTCGGCATGGGCTGGGACGTGTCCGGCGTCGTCCGGGCCACGGTGCCCGGCGGCCCGGCGATCGGCGATGAGGTGTACGGGATGCTCCCGCTTCCTTACGGCGGCGCCTACCAGGAACTGGCCGTCCTGCCCGCCTCCGCCGTGGCGCCCAAACCCGCCCGGCTGACCCACACCGAGGCCGCCGCCGTGCCCCTGGCCGCGCTGACGGCATGGCAGGCGCTGGAGGCGGCGGGAGCGAAGCCCGGGCTGCGGGTCCTGGTGCACGCGGGTGCCGGCGGCGTCGGTCACTTCGCCGTGCAGCTCGCCCGTCACCTCGGAGCGCACGTCACCGCCACCGCCTCCGCCCGCAACCTGGACTTCCTGCGCCGCCTCGGCGTCGACGAGCCGATCGACCGCGTAACCGCCGAACTGGCTGCCGGGGCCCCCTTCGACGTCGTCCTGGACACCGTCGGAGGCCCGGTGCAGCACGCGTCCTGGGGGCTGCTGCGCCCCGGCGGCACCCTCATCACCCTTCCTGAACCCGTGGACGAGACGTACCGCCTTCCCGGAATCACGGCCCGCCGCGTCATCGTCACCCCCGACGGAAAGGCGCTGCGCCGGATCGGCACGCTCATCGACTCGGGTGCCGTGCATGTGGAGGTCCAAGCGGTCCTCCCGCTGGAGGAGGCGGCGGAGGCACACCGCATCAGCAAGGAGGGCCGGGTGCGCGGCAAGCTGGTCCTCAGCCTCTGAGGCAGCCTTCGGAGCGCAGATGGCGGCCGAGAGGGGCGGTCCACCGCGTACCAGAATCTCGGTCGGGCCCCGCGGACGCGGCCGGCGAAGACGGGCCGACCCCCCCGGAAGCAGGCGGGAGCTGGTGCTCACCCCGAAGGCCGGTGCGCCGCTGGACTATCTGGTGACCCATCCCGGCGAACGGCTCCCCAGGCAACGGCTGCTGGAGGTTTTGTGGGGCTGGGAGACCGCCGGCACCACGCGTGAACCGTGGACAACCGGATCGCCGAACTGCGACGCGTGCTCGGGGACGATCCCGCGGTGCCCCGCTGGATCGAGACCGTCACCGGACAGGGGTACCGCTTCATCGCACCGGTCGAGGGTGGAGCGTGACCAGTCGGAAACGCTCCTGGCCGCCTGTCGCGGCCGCGCTCCTGGCCGGTGGAGCGGTGGCCGCCCTCACCGCGCTGCTCCTGGGTGATGTGATCGTGCACGTACGGTTCGTCCCGGCGTTGTGTCGCGGTGCTCGCCGCCGTGGTCGCGGCGGTGGCAGTGGGCATCATCCTGGTCCGGCGGCGCATGGAACAGCTGCGCGCACCTGATGGAGGAGACCAGAGAGGAACACCGGCGTTTTCTGCGACGGCTGGACCATGAGCGGAAGAATCAGTGGCGCTGCGGGTATCAGTATGGCCTCTGACCTGCGGATACGGCCTGTCGCAGGGCGGGTCCGATATGGCCGGCGGAAGGCCAGGCCGCCCCTTCTGCGAGCGGCCCCACCGCTCGAATCCTACGGATCCGAGGCCGTCGAGGGGAGTCGTGCACCGGTAGGACCGGCCACTGTCGTGGGTGGCAGGCTGCGCTGTACGAGCCGTCGACGTGCGTCCGACCACAGTCCTCTCCCACCTGCGGGCGGGAGATACCCTCGCCGGGGCACGCCAGTTCGTGGAGGACCGCCCGCCTCTCCGAGGCGCTGCCCCGGGCGAAGACGCACACCTTCGACGGACACATCCCCCACGTCACGCACCCGGACGACTACGCGAACCGTGTCACCAGCTTCATCGAGGCGAGCCGCCGGCCGTCATGACCTGCTGAGGCGTGATGTTCTGGTTCAGGTGGAACAGGTTTCCCGGGTCGTACGTCCGCTTCACTTCGACGAGGCGGTCGTAATTTCCCTTGTAGTTGGCTCTGATCCGGCTCTGGTCGTCGTCGGCCATGAAGTTGATGTATCCGCCTTCCTCCGAGTGCGGGGCGGTCGCCTGGTAGTAGTCGCGCACCCAGGCGATGTTGGCCTCGTTGTCGGCGGGGTCGGGCCACATCCCGGCGATGACAGTGGCGAACGAGGCGTCCCGGTAGGCGAAGGCCGTCGCTTCCGGTGCGACTCGGTGGCAAGCGCCGTTGATGGGGTAGATGTGGACTGTCGAGTTCACGGCGGGTACGCGTGGTCCGTGCTGCAGATGTGCTTCGATCGCGGCGTCGCTGAGCTCGGTCACGAAGTTGGCCTTCCAGTAGTGCTGGAGGCCGGGTGGTACGAGCGCGTCGAAGGCGCTGTTGAGCGCGGGGTACGGCATGGGGCCGACGTGCTCGGCGACGACCGGCGCGAAGTCGTGGAAGGGCTGGAGGGCGCGCGGTCCCTCGTCGAGCGGCCCCGCCCAACAGGACACGATCAGGATGAAGGTGTCGCCGTGCCGGTCCTCCGGGATGAACGGGAGCGGCGGGGCGATCTGGAAGGCCGGGAATCCTCCGAGTTCCTCCGGCGCCTCGGCGATGAACTCGCGGAACGAGCGCAGTACGGTGCCGGCGTTCTCCAGTTCGTAGAGGATCGGCCCGCCGTAGATGTCCTTGACGGGGCTGAGCCGGAATTCGAGGGAGGTCACCGCGCCGAAGTTGCCACCTCCGCCTCGTAGCGCCCAGAAGAGGTCGTCGTGCTCCTTCTCGCTCGCGACGACCAGTCGGCCGTCCGCGGTCACCACGTCGGCCGAGACCAGGTTGTCGCAGCTCAGGCCGAGTCCGCGAGCGAGGTAGCCGATGCCGCCGCCGAGGGTGAGCCCGCCGACACCGGTGGTGGAGATGATTCCGCCGGTCGTGGCGAGACCGAAAGCGTGTGTGGCCGCGTTGAAGTCACCCCAGGTGGCCCCGCCCTCCGCACGCGCGGTTCGCCGCGTGGGGTCGACGCGGACGCCACGCATGGGGGACAGATCGGCCACCACACCGTCGTCACAGGTACCGAAGCCGGGCACGCTGTGCCCGCCACCACGGACCGCCAGATCGAGCTCGTTCTCCCGCGCGAAGTCGACCGCGGCCATGACGTCACCCGCGTTGGCGCACTGCACGACGACCGCAGGTCTCCTGTCGATCATGGCGTTGTAGACCTTGCGCGCGTCGTCGTAGGCATCGTCGCCGGGGGTGACGACCGCCCCGCGTACCCGTTCGCGCAACGCGTCGATCGAGAGCTTGCCCATGGCCATCGCTCCTCGTGCCCTTACCCTCACCAGCTCCGCTCGGAAGGCGCCGCGCCTGTGGTGGCGCCCGGGTGTGACATCCCCCGAGGGCCCCGTTGCCCGCCTATCACAGGAGTGGGCCTGATTTCACGCTACGCCGATGGTGCGGGGTCTCAACCCGAAATGGTCGAGGGGTGGTTGCCGCCTGTCGGTGAGGAGATTTCACATGCCCGGGGTCGTCCTCGCCGGACTGCCGCTCGTCACCATGGCCCAGATGGGCCTTCTCGTCGGCATCGGCGTCCTGCCTCGACACCTTCCTCGTCCGTACGGTCCTGGTGCCGGCGCCGGCGTGCGGCGCCCCGGGGAGGGAACGAAGGAGTGCCGAATCGGTTCGGCCGTAAACATCGTCAGTAGAGCGAACCGGAACCGATGAATCAGCGATCAAGATGATTCTGGGCCGACATATTTCCGGTTTTCCCGTCCCTTGGCGTGTTCCCGTCGGCTATGTTGCTCCGGGCGCGCGGGGAGGCGCGCGACGGTAGGTCATGCGCCTACCCGTGTGAACGACCCGCAGGTGGGGTCGGCCCGAGCACGGCTCGGTCCCGGAGCGGGACCGAGGTGTCGGATCGCCGCAGCCGCGGCGGGGAGGATCGGGAATGCAGATCACGACGGGGCGGGCGAACCGCCGCCTTCTTTCGGTGGCGGGAACGCTCGCGGTTTCCGCCGCGACCCTGCTCTCCAGCGGCGGAGCGGCCAGTGCCGCTCCGGCTACTGAGACCGCGTCGGTGGGGATTCAGAGCGCGACACTGGGTCAGACCTGCGTCGGGCCTTCCTACAACCGCAAGTTCGCCTTCACCATCACCTCGACGACCGGCGTGCCGGCCGGCAGCACCTGGAAGGTCACTGTCAGCAAGCCCGGCTACCAGGGGCTCCAGGTCAGCTCCGACTCAGGCTATGTGCCGAGCGCGACGGGCACCACACAGGTGGTCAATCTGTCCGCTCCCAGCGGCATTCCGGCCGGGACGACGGTCACACTCACGCCGACCTACTACCTCATCCCCACCAGCGGCTACAACACGCTGACGCTGTCCGGCTACGGCGGCTCCACCAGCAAGGCCATGAACTGGTACAACCGCCCCTGCTGATCCCCGGCACCTGAGCGGAGGCCACGGCGCATCGCGTGCCGTGGCCTTCATGGTCGTCCGCGGCTTGGCTGTCGTGGTCAGTGGGCCCGGACGCTCGTGAGGGAGGCGGCTGACCCCGCCGACCTCGGAGCCGGGGTCGGCGGGGTCAGCCGCCGGGGCACTCGCTGTTGTCGTCGCTGCTGCGACACTGGTGGATCGGCTGGGGTGGAAGCGGGTTTTCCTCCGGGTAGGTGGCCGTGTACGCGGCGCCCGTCATCACCAGCGTCAGTACGACGAGCAGCGCGCAGGCCACGCCGTGCGCGGCCGCGGCGAACGGAGCGCGCAGCCGATGAAAGCCAAGGCGGTCAGCGCGGAGACGGAACACAGGAGGCCGAGGAAGGTGAACACCCCGGTGGTGAGAGGCACACCCTGCCATTGGGGATATGAGCCACCGCCGCCCATGGGAAAGCCGAACTCCGCGAGGGCGGCGAAGAGAAGGCCGACGTACAGCACCGCGGCTGCACCTCGTGTGCACCCTCCACGGGCTGCCCGTAGCGTTCGCTCTGACCGGCGCGAAAGCCGACGAACGCCAGACCCTTCTCGGCATCCTCGACGCCGAGTCCGACCTCGTTGGCTCCACCCAGAGCAGACGCAGATCAGCGACCGCCACTACTACGGCGCCGCGTTCGAACGTGAACTCACGCAGTGGGGAATCCGACTGCTGCCGCCGGCCCGCAAGGGCGAGCCCGCGCGGGCCGGGTCCGAGCTGTTCAGGTCGCTACGGCAGACCATCGAGTCGGTCAACCAGACCTTCAAAGCCCAACTCGATCTCGAATGCCACCAGGGCTGTATCCCCGGCGGTGTGATGGTCCGCGTCCTGCAGCGCGTCCTCGCACTCACGGCCGGGATCTGGCACAACGACCACACAGGTCAGCCCGTCATGCGCTCGCTGACCGCATACGACCACTAACTCCTCGGATCATTCACCTTAGGTGACAGGAGCCGACGACGGCCTCAGGCCGAGTGGACGTTCGGCGAATGCCATCTCCGAGTCGACCTCGTAGCAGACGTTGATGCTCGAGTCCCCGAGAGTTGTGTCGGCGAAGCGCTGGACGTCTTCAACGGATTTTGTCTCCCAGAGGCACGTCACGGCGGATCCGTCGACGTGCGGGTAGAACTGCAGCACCCGGGAGCCGTCGGGCGCTCCGATGCCGTCGATAAGGGCCTGGCCACGGGGAAACGCTGTCTCCGGGTTCAAGATCTTGTGCTGGACCACGACGTACATGGGGCCCTCCTCGTTTGGTGTCGTGTCGTTCGACGATTCGACGCTAGGCGTGCGGAGGTGGACGCCGCGTCGCGCATGGTCACCAAATCCATTGTGGACTGGGATGGTCATTCCTGGCCACGCAGCTCAGACCGGCTCGAACGCCACCAGGGCGGCACCCCCGGCGGTGTCATCGTCCGCGTCCTCAGCGCGTCCTCGCACTCGCCGCCGGGATCTGGCACAACGACCACACTGGCCAGCCCGTCATGCGCTCACTGACCGCCTACGATCGCCCCGGCCGAGTCCGCCGGCCTCACCGCCGCCCTGGCTGTCGCAATCCCGCGAAGCTCGTCCTGGCCATCGGCGGCGCCGCTCCGTAGCCTCCAGCACCACGTCTACCGACAGCGGGACTGTTCAGCGGCCGTCCGATCTCAGGCGCCTGAGCCTCAGCTTCCTGCATAGGGAGGCCGCAGGTGAGGAGGTCGAGGGGCAGAGACGGAAGGCCATAGCGCTACAGAAGGTAACTCCGGACTGTTGGCGAAGACGGGCATGGGGGATGGGAACTCGGACAGCAGCATTGCCGTGATCCGGGGCGACAGCGCGGGGAGCAAGTCCTGAACTTCGCGGGTGTGGCAGGAGCGCGGGAGGAAGGGGGCCGGTGTGGCGAACGCCCAACGACCCCCGATCGAGTGGGATCGAAGGGGGACGCAGCCGGATGGAATCGGATGGATATGTCCGGCTCTTCGGCATCGTCGCAGGTGAGACGCGTCACTGAAATGGGTTCGAGTCCCACCCGCCCCACCAGCTCATGGTGAAGCAGAATCGTTCTGACCGGGCACTTTGCCTGGTCGGACGATTCCGACCGTGAGCATGAAGGATCCTGGCGACCCGTCCAGAGCAGGACATCACACCTGTTTGGACAATGTTTGGACGCGGGTCACGCGGCGCGTGTGATTCCCTCGTCCGGCCCATCGGCGGCCGTGTCCCGCGTCACATTCGGCGTTCCAGCCGCGTCCCCTGCCCTTGCCGACTGGTGGCACCCCGCCGCCCCGGCCGACAGTGCCAACGCCGAAGCGCCGGCCACGGAGCCCCGTCCCGCCGCGAAGCGCCGCCCGCGAAACCGCGCCTCCGACAAGAAGCCCCGCCCGAAGGCCACCACTCCATGACCAGAACCGACGCAGGGGCGCGGCCGCGGCCCGCGCCACGCCCCTGCGGAGACCCATGAACGACAACACCGGAGCCATCGCACGCCAACGCCACTACCTGAGCCTGCGCGACCTCCCGATCTTCGAGAGTGACATCGGCCAGTTCGAGTTCCCCGCGTACGGCAGCGCAGCTTGTGCTCCACAGGGTGAACGTCACCCACGCGCCCGTGGTGAGGGCGGGAGCTGGCGTGTCTCGCCGGCGTCGTGCCCCGCCCACGCGATGTCGTCCACCGCCAGCCCAGGGTCGCCGGCCATCGTCGAGGGAGTCGTTCCCGTGAACGCCAGGAACTCCCGGTGAAGATGGGACTGGTCGGCGTAACCGCATTCCGTCGCAACGTCTGCCGCGCTCCAGCCCGCGGTCAAACGCTGGGCGGCGTGGCGGAAGCGGACCAGTGTCGCGGCGCGCTTGGGAGGCAGGCCGATCTGCGACCGGAACCGGGACCACAGGCGCCTGCGGCTCCAGCCGACCTCGGCTGCCAGTTCCTCGATCCTGACTCGGCCGCGGCTCACGAGGATCCGGTCCCAGGCCCGGACCACCTCCGGGTCCACCGACGGCCCCGTCCCGTGGCGACGGGCGAGGAAGGCGTCCGTCAACGCGAAACGGTCCTCCCAGGACGGGGCCTGGCCCAATTGCTCCCGCAGCCGTGCCGCGTCCCGGCCCCACAGGTCGTCGAGGGCGACCACGGTACGTTCCAGCTCCGCCGGGCAGACACCCAGCACGGCGTGCGTGACCAACGGGGAGAGGTGCACCTCCACACACGTGATGTTCTCGCCCCGCATACGCACCGCACCGGGTGCGAGCCCGGCGACGAGACTTCCGCGCTGTTGCCGGCCTGCGGCGTCGCCCACGACGAGCGGACCGCCGCCGAACTCGACGACGAGGGTGAGGGCCGGGTGAGGGATCACCGGCAGGTCGACCGGGCCCGTGCCCCGATCGCGGAATCCGGCCAGGCTGACGCCGGCTGTCCGGCCGTGCCGTGATGGCCTCGCAACCTCCCACCCGGCCACAGCCTCACGCTCACCCACAGCGGATCGCATCACCCCATGCTACGAGGAGACCGATCGGAACATTTGTCCAAGACGCCGGCGCGCGCCGACGGCCACAGTGGACTCATGAGCAGCCTCATCATCCAGAACGCCTTCCAGGCGTTCGCCAGTTATGACCCCGACCGGATCTCCGCGGTCCTCACCGAGGACGCCGAATGGCTTTCGCCCCCCGGGAACGCCGTCGCCGTCACGCTCGGGGCGACGCATCACATGATCGGCAGGAAGGCGATCGTGCACTTCTTCGCCGAGGGCTTCCCCCGTCTGTTCGTGCGCGACGTCGCCGTCACCTTCCATGGGATCCACGCCGACAGCGAGCGAGGGGTCGCGGAGGCGAGCGTGACGGCAACGCTCGCCAACGGGAACCAGTACGGCAACGACTACTGCTTCGTCCTCGAATTCCGGGACGAGCTGATCCACCGGGTCCGCGAGTACGTGGACACAGCCCGCGGGCACCGCATGATCTTCGCCGAAATCCGCCAGTAGCCAGCCCCGGGCCAGCGGTGAACCAGTCGGCCCCGACGGGCGGCAGGCCTGAGCCGACGAGCCCGCAGCGCATGACCAGCGGGCCACCCACCTCAAGTCGTATTACGCGGGGGTGCCTTGCATCTTCGACCACCGAGTGGGCAGGCCCAGGTGCCACGCGTTTCCGGGCCCCCGTCCGGGCCCCCGTCCGGGCCCATGCCTCGGCCCCCGGCCGGGTCAGCGGTGGATCAGGCCTCGGGCAGCAGGCCGAGTTGGTCCAGGAAGCCCATCTGATCGAAGTACAACCGGTAACTCACGATCCTGCCGTCCCGCACAGTCGCGAGGTCGGTCCCGCGAATGCTGACCTCCTTGCCCGTGGCCGGCAGCGTCTCGCCGGTGGGGAGCAGGATCGGGCCCGTGTTCCGGCCGCTGAAGACGCCCTCGTCGATCGCGGTGTCACCGATCTCGTACGTGTTCATGGGGGTGTACGAGCCCACCGGCACGGCGTCGGTCATCATGCGCCAGTACGCGACGATCGCCTCCCGTCCCCGTACCTCTCCCGCGTCCGGGGTGAAGGCGACGGCGTCCTCGGCGTAGAGATTGGCGACCGTGTCCAGGTCCGAATGGGTCACCGCCTCGGTGAGGCGGTCCATCACCGTGCGCGCCTCTCCCATGATCCACCTCCGTGGTCCGGTCTCCTCATTCTCTCATCGGGGAGCCGTGTCCGAGAGCCGACGGCCGCCCAGATGGGCCGAGGCCCGTCAACGCTCCCGCCCGCGCAGTGGTGCATCAAGAAGTGGACCGCCAAGAGGCCGTGTGAACCTTCGTGGGGCCTCCTCACCGAGGCCCGCGCCGCGGCCCGCCCGCACGGGTGAGTCAGACGTACGCCGGAGCGCTCAGCCTGGTCGTCCCACCCGCGCGAGCGCCGCTGTCAGGCCGCCCCGCGGCGCCTGAGGGCGTAGAAGGCGATGCCGCCGAGCAGGAGGACCCCGGCGCCGATACCGAACGGCAGCGCGAGCTTGCCCAAAGGCGAGTCATCGTCCTTCGCGGCAGCCGTTGTGCCGCCGGTCCCGCCCTGTTCGCCGTTCCCGTTCGCACCGGACTGCGAGGGGCCCTGGGCGGCGTTGTCACCGAAGAAGAACACCGGGCTGTTTCCGGAACCGGAACCAGAACCGGAACCGGAGCGCGGTGTGCCGGAGACGTCCACGGTCAGCGAGATCGGTACGACGATGCCCTTCGCCTTGTCGTTCGGCTCGGCGATCTGCGCCTGGATGTAGTACGTGCCGGGCACGTCGTACCCCTTGGAGGCGGAGCTGCTCGCGCCGCCCTTCTCCGTGATGTCCCAGGGCCCGCAGACACGCTCGATGTGCCCGGTCCGGCCGGCGAGGAGCTCGGTCACGCGGTGGTCCTCGTTGCACTGCGTCGACTCGCGCATGGCGTTGTAGATGGTGACGCCCCACCCGGTGACGACGGAGTTGGGGAAGTCGTCCGGGAGGTCCACGCCGGCCTTGACCGTCAGTTTCTGGCCCGCCTTCAGGTCCACCCGCCAGAAGGGGGCCTCACCGACGGCGATGGACTGCCGGTGGGTGCCCGGTCCGATCGGGGTGGCGCTGTTGAAGGAGAAGCCGCCCTCGGCGTCGGCCCCGGTACGGGTCTGCGGAGTCCGCGCGCCCGCCTGCTGGGTCGACTTGTCGGCGATGCCGACAAGGAGTTCGACGGGCATGGGCTTGTCGCCGGACTTCGTGATCTGGTTCTCGACCACGATGCAGCCGGTGTCGTCCGGCGCGGGCGACTCGTTGCCCGACCCTGTCTCGCTGCGGCCTCCGGTGGAGATGACGTTCGCCCACCCCATCGACTGGGAGAACTCCCGCAGCCATGCGTAGGGTTTGCCGTCGCCCGAGGTGCCCGCAGGGCCGGCCGCGACGGTGATGATGGAACCGCGCGAGTACCCCTCCTCGGCGACGGCGGTGGCGCTCACCTGGAGCCGCTGGTCCGGCCGCTTCTTGACCTTGTAGTAGAGGTCGCGTCCCCCGGTGAACTTGTCCAGGTACTGGCCGGGCGAGACCAGCGGAGCGTCCTGGCAGCCGCCCCGCGAGCCCTCGACCGGCTTGCCGGTGGCGTGGTACGTCCGCCACTCCTTGCGGAACAGGGTGCCCAGATTGGCGGTCAGCGAGTCGGCGTCGTCGGCGTCCGCGTACGACCCGTCGGTCACGTCGGCGATGCACTTCAGCTCCGCACGTGCCGACGAGGGCGTCCGGAACCCGACCACGTCCACGGCGAGGTCGATGCCCTGTGCCTTGAGTTCGCGGGCCACCTCGCACGGAGGTGGCGGTGCGCAGGTGTCCTCACCGTCCGAGACCAGGATGATGCGGCGCTTACCGCTCGTGCCGAGGTCCTTGGCGGCTTCGCGGAGCGAGACGCCGATCGGTGTGAACCCGACCGCCGTGAAGCCCGCGACCCGCTTCTTGGCCTCGGCACGCGCCGCCTGGTCCATCGCAGCGACCGGCAGGACCTGCTGCGTGTCGGCGCAGCCCTGTTTCTTGTCCTGCCCGGGATACGTGGCGCCGTAGACGCGCAGTCCCAGCGGGGCGTGCTCGGGGGCGGTGTCGATGATCCGGGTGACCGCCTGCTTGGCGGCGGCGAGGCGGGTCTGGCCGCCGGCGTCGTTCTCGTTCATCGACCCGGACAGGTCGAGAACCAGGTCGATTCGGGCAGGCTCCGGAGCCTCGGGTGCTGTGGGGGAGGCGCTCGCGGTCGCCGCCGGCGACAGGAGCGCGCCGAGCATCAGCACGGAAAAAGCGGCGAGCACGCGCCGTCGGCGTGGTCTCGGATACATGAAGGCGATCTCCAGGAGGTTTGTCTGTCGGGCCCCTTGGCGCGTGCCGGTCAGGGAGCGGGCGTTCGGGGACGGTGGGACGTGTTCTCGGACCGGGCACCAGCTGAGCGTCGTGCAGGCCGGACCTTCGGACCCCGCGGGGCCTGGCGGTCCGAACCGCTTTGCTGAGCAACGGTTTTGTGTGCGGTGCCGAACCCGATTCATTCGACGATGAGCAGATGCGAATGGTTCCACGAACCCGCCGGACGTCATAGATCCAGCGCCTTTGGAGCGGTGGGGCGGGGGAGTCGTTTCGATCGCAACCTGATCGAGTCGGAGTTCGGTGCGATCATCCTCGGCCTCGGCCTCGGCCTGCTCGGCCGTATCGCCGGGCGGCTGAGGTTCTCCCCCATCCCCTCTACCTCCTCGCAGGTCTCGCCTTCGGTGAAGGCGGGCTGCTGCCGCTGGGCGCCAGCGAGGAGTTCGTGGCGATCGGCGCCGAGATCGGCGTCATCCTGCTCCTGTTGAGGCTCGGTCTGGAATACACCGCCGCCGACCTGGTCACCAACCTCAAGACCCAGTACCCCGCCGGGCTCGTGGACGCCGCCCTCAACGCGCTTCCGGGTGCGGCGATGGCGTTGCTGCTGGGGTGGGGGCCCGTCGCCGCGGTCGTTCTCGCCGGCGTCACGTGGATCTCGTCGTCCGGCGTCATCGCCAAGGTGATGGGTGACCTGGGCCGCCTCGGCAACCGCGAGACACCGGTCGTGCTGAGCATCCTGGTGCTCGAGGACCTGGCGATGGCCTTGTTCCTGCCGATCATCACCGCCCTGCTCGCCGGAGTCGGCCTCGCGGCAGGCAGTGTCACCCTGGCCGTCGCACTCGGCGCCGCGGGCGTGGTGCTGTTCCTCGCGCTGCGGTACGGCCGGGTCATCTCCCGCTTCGTCTCCAGCGACGACCCCGAGAAGCTGCTCCTGGTCGTCCTCGGCCTGACCCTGCTCGTCGCCGGCATCGCCCAGCAGCTCCAGGTCTCCGCCGCCGTCGGCGCGTTCCTCGTCGGTATCGCCCTGTCCGGTGAGGTCGCCGAGGGGGCACACAACCTGCTGAGCCCGCTGCGGGACCTGTTCGCAGCCGTCTTCTTCGTCTTCTTCGGCCTGCACACCGACCCCGCCAGCATCCCGCCCGTCATCCTCCCCGCCCTCGCCCTGGCCGTCGTGACGGCCGCCACGAAGATCGCCACCGGCTACTGGGCCGCCAAGCGTGCCGGGATCTCCGCCAGGGGCCGCTGGCGCGCGGGTGGCACGCTGGTGGCGCGCGGCGAGTTCTCCATCGTCATCGCGGGACGCGCCGTCACCGCGGGCATCGAGCCGTCTCTCGGACCGCTCGCCACGGCGTACGTTCTGGTTCTCGTCGTACTCGGCCCGCTCACCGCCCGCTACACCGAGCCCATCGCCACCCGGCTCGGTGCCCGAATCGGCCGCACCAGCGCGGACTCGGTCGCGCCGCCGAAGGAGGAGATGCTCGATCCGGTCGAGGACGGCACGGCCGGCCGGGCCTGATCAACGCATGACCGAGGACACCTCGGTGGCGCTCACGGACCGCGACACCGTACCGTCCCTCGCCCCTTCGGCGATCTGCCCCGGCGGTTCGGTCGGCCGTCACCATCCACGACCAGCCGGCGGTCTGTCCGGCGAGGGCGGACGGGTCACAGGCGGATGATGACCAGCGCCGTGTCGTCGGTGTTGCCGGCCGGTGGGAGGAGGTCGGCCAGGAGTGCGTCGGCCAGGGCTTCGGGGTCGGCTTGCCCGTGGCGGACGAGGGAGTCGGCGAGGCGGTCCAGGCCGGCGTCGATGTCCTCGTCGCGGCGTTCGATCAGGCCGTCGGAGTAGAGGACCAGGGTGGCGCCCTCGGCGAAGGCCGTACCGGCCTGTGGCCGCGGGACGTGCTCGGGGCGCGCGCCGAGAGGCGGGTCGGTCGCCTGGTCGAGGAAGGTCACGGTGCCGTCGGGGTGGAGCAGGGCGGGTGGTGGGTGGCCCGCGCTGCTGTACGTGAGGGTGTGGGTGTCCCAGTCGATGTACGTCTTCACCACCGTGGTCGCCTCGGCTCCGTCGACATGACGGGCATACAGCCCGAGCGCGTCCAGGGCCCGGGCCGGGCCGTCGGCGACGCGAGCGGCCGCGCTCAGGGCGCTGCGCAGCTGCCCCATCGCGCAGGCGGCTCCCAGGCCGTGGCCGACCACATCACCCACGGCGACCGCGATGCGGTCCCCGGGCAGGTCGACCAGGTCGTACCAGTCTCCGCACACGTTCAGGGCGCCCACCGCGGGCCGGTAGCGCACGGCTGCCCGGTGGTGCCCGATGGGCGTCGGCGGGGGCAGCATCGCGGCCTGCAGGGCCAGGGCGACCTCGCGCTCGCGCGCATGGGCGCGGCGCAGACGTTCGTTGACTTCCTGCAGTTCGCGGGCGCGGGTGTAGAGCTCGGCCTCCAGCACGTGGGCCCGGCTGCTGTCGCTGCCCGTGCCGCCACGGGCGCGGATGAGTTCGGTGACCTCCTCCACCCGGTGCACGATCAGCACCACCCGCCCGTCGGGGCCCAGCACGGGTGCGTTGACCGGGCTCCAGAAGTGCTCCACCCAGTGTCCGGGCCTCTCGCGGTCCTCGATGTCGTAGCGCAGCAGGGCCATGGTGTCGCGCTCGCCCGTGGCCACCACGCGCAGCATCGACGCTCGGGTCTCCCGCATGCCGGCCGCCGCCGGGTCGTTGGGGTTCTCGGGGAACACGTCGAAGATGTAGCGGCCCAGCAGCTGCTCCCGGGAGCGCCCGGCCAGTCGGAGGAAGTCCTCGTTGGCGTCGGCGTACACCAGGTCGGGGGTGAGGAGCGCCACCATGCCGGGCAGGGCGTGGAAGACCGCCGCGTAGTCGATCTTCTGTTTCCCCATGTGCTGCCCACCTCGGCGCCGACCGTCACTGTGCTGCGGTTCCACGATAGGAGTGGACGCGCCCACGGAGCCGTCCCACTACTCCTCGCGGGTCGAGCGGTGCTACGCAACGTCACGGCGGCCAGGGATCGACCCCGGGCAGGTTTCCACCTGTGTGGCCACCGCAACGCCCCCGGCGTACGTACGACACGTACGTCACGCCGGGGGCATTCTCGTGCCGTCGCCCGGACGGCCGATTCTCGTGGTTACTCGATGACGAGCTCGACGTGGATGTTGCCCCGCGTGGCCTTGGAGTAGGGGCAGTACGCGTGGGTCTTCTCGAGGAGCTCGCGGCCCGGCTCGCCCTGGAGGTGGTCGGGGAGCTCGGCGCGCATGACGACCGCGAGGCCGAAGCCGCCGTCCTTCTCGTCCTTGCCGATGGAGACCTCGGCGGTGATCGAGACGTCCGAGACGTCGATCTTCTCCTGGCGGGCCACCGCGCCCATGGCGCTGGCGAAGCAGGAGGCGTAGCCGGCCGCGAAGAGCTGCTCCGGGTTCGTGCCCTGGCCGTTGCCGCCGAGGGCCTGCGGGTGGGCGAGCGGGAGGTCGATGTGGCCGTCGGAGCTGACGGCGCGGCCCTCGCGGCCGTTGGCGGTGGCGACAGCGGTGTAGAGCGCGTTCATGGGGGTCCTCGTCTTCCGGGTCTCGGTCGGGGTGCGGTTATGAAGGTAGCGTGCAATTCAGTTGTGCACAACTCAATGGCTCGCGATGAGCTGTCCCGTACCCTGAAGCCATGGACACGCTCGGCAAGGTCAGGGACGAGGACTTCCTCCGGCTCGACCACCAGATCTGCTTCTCGCTGCACGCCGCCACCCGCGCCTTCAACGGCGTCTACCGCGCGGCGCTCAAGGAGCTCGGGCTCACCTATCCGCAGTACCTCGTCATGCTGGTGCTCTGGGAGCACGGCGAGCTGCCCGTGAAGGGGATCGGGGAGCGGCTGAGGCTGGACTCGGGCACGCTGTCGCCGCTGCTCAAGCGGCTGGAGGCGGCCGGGTACGTGGAGCGGCGGCGCAGCCCCGAGGACGAGCGCTCCGTCACCGTACGCGTCACCGGCTCCGGGGCCGCGCTGCGCGAGAAGGCCCTCGGTGTGCCGCGCCGGATCGCCGCCGCGACCGGGCTCGACCTGTCGGAGATCCGCGAGCTGCGGGACCTGCTCCACGGGCTCGCCGCCCGCCTCGACGCCGTCGACCCGGACGAGCTGACCGGCTGCCTCGACGCATAAATGTAAGGAGCCGTCCAGGAATGCGCTCCTATACTCGCCCCATGGTCGACATCACACTCCGGCGGGCCACCGCCGAGGACTCCAAGCGGCTCACCCGCCTCGTCCGGACCTCCTCCGCCTACGCCGGGGAGTACGCCGCCATGGTCTCCGGGTACCAGGTGGGCGGCTCGTACATCGAGCACCATCCCGTCTATGTCGCCGTCGACCAGGACGATCGCGTCCTCGGCTTCTACGCCCTCCTCCTCGACGAGGCCGAGCTCGACCTCGCCTTCGTCTCCGACGAGGCCCAAGGGCGCGGGATCGGGCGGCTGCTGATGGAGCACATGGTCGCCGAGGGCCGGGCCGCCGGACTCACCTCCATACGCGTCGTCGCGCACCCGCCCGCCGAGGAGTTCTACCTGCGCACCGGCGCCCGCCGCACCGGCACGATCCACCCCACGGGCGGCATCCACTGGGCCCGGCCCGAGCTCCGGTTCGACCTGACCGCCGCCGCCGACGCCGCCGACGCCGACGCCGACGCCGCCGACGCCGACGCCGCCGCCGCCGACGCCCCCGCCGCCGCTGACGCAGACGCCGCATGACGCAGACGCAGAACCCGGCCCCGCGCCGGGTCTTCGCCGACCTCACCCCGCTCAGGACCTCCCCCCACTACCGCCGCCTCTGGTTCGGCAACACCGTCTCCTGGGTCGGCCAGGGCATGACCGCGCTCGCGGTCTCGCTCCAGGTGTACGAGATCACCCGCTCGCCGTTCTCCGTCGGGCTCGTCGGGCTCTTCTCGCTCGTCCCCCTGATCGTCTTCGGCCTGTACGGCGGCGCCATCGCGGACACCGTCGACCGCCGCAAGCTCGGACTCGCCAGCGCCACCGGCTCCGCCGTGCTCTCCGCCGCCCTCGCCACGGCCGCGTTCGCCGGCTTCCACCGGGTCTGGTTCCTGTACGCGATCGTGGCCCTGCAGTCCGTCTGCGGCGCGCTCAACTCGCCCGCCCGCACCTCGATGATCCCCCGGCTCCTGCCGCCCGAGCAGCTGCGCGCCGCCAACGCGCTCAACTCCATGACCATGACCTTCGGGACGCTCGTCGGGCCGAGCCTCGGTGGCCTGATCGTCGGCGTGGCCGGCTACCAGACCGCGTACCTCGTCGACGCGATCGCCTTCTCCGCCGCCCTCTACGCGATGTGGCGGCTGCCCGCGATGCTCCCGGAGAGGAGCGGCGCCAAGCGCGCCTCCGTCCTCGACGGGCTGCGCTTCCTCGCCACCCGGCCCAACCTCCGTATGACGTTCTTCTCGGACTTCTGCGCGATGATCCTCGCCCACCCGCGCGCGCTGTTCCCGGTCGTCGCCGTCCTCTGGTACGACGGCGACGCCCGCACCACCGGACTGCTCGCCGCCGCCCCGGCGGCCGGAGCGCTCCTCGGCGGAGTGCTCAGCGGCTGGCAGGGGCGCATCCGCCACCACGGGCAGGCGATCCTGCTCGCCGTCGCCTGCTGGGGCACCGCGATCGCCGTCTTCGGACTCACCCGCAACCTCTGGCTCGGGCTGCTCCTGCTCGCCCTCGCCGGCTACTCCGACACCGTCTCCATGATCTTCCGCAACACGATGATGCAGGTCGCGGCCCCGGACGAGATGCGCGGCCGGCTCCAGGGCGTCTTCATCGTGGTCGTCGCGGGCGGGCCGCGGCTCGGCGACTTCCTCGCCGGTTCGGTCGCCGATCTGACCTCACCGGCCGTCGCCATCACCGGCGGCGGTATCGCCTGTGTCCTCGCCGTCGGTCTGCTCGCGCTGTACGGGCGTGGCTTCCGCCGGTACGACGCCCTCAAGCCCACGGCCTGAACTGGCGGTTGGCCGCCACGGCACATAGCCGCCAAGCAGTTCTGTACTCAACTACCGGCGTTCGGAACAGACTCCTCGCGACACCCGGAACCACCCCTTTCCCCGGGTGTCGAGGAGTGCGTCGATGATCAGACCTTCCGCAGGAGGAAGGGCCGGCCTGCTCGCCGCGGGCCTCTCCCTGGTGCTGCTCACGGCAGGGCAGACCGCCGCCGCCGGGGCGGCCACGGCCACGGCCACGGCCACCGTGCCGGACACCTTCACAGGAGCCGCGCCGAGCGCCACCGTCACGCTCGTCACCGGCGACCGGGTCACCGTCACCGAACTCGACGGCGGCAAGAAGACCGTCACCGTCGAGCGGGCCAAGGGCGCCACCGGAGCCGTACGCAGCGAGATCGTGAACGGCCGGGTCACCGTCGTCCCCGACGAGGCCCGCCCCTACCTCGACTCCGGCGTCCTCGACCGGCGTCTCTTCGACGTCAGCGGCCTCATCGAGCAGGGCCTCACCGGCGAACTGCCGCTCATCGTCACGTACGGCAAGGGCGCCCGCGCCGCCGCGCCGCGCGGCACCGAGACCGTCCGCGCCCTGCCCAGCATCGGCGGCGCGGCGGTGGAGGCGACCGACCCGGCCGCGTTCTGGCGGGCGTTCACCTCGCCCGCCACCCGTTCCGCCGGCGGCAAGGTCTGGCTGGACGGCCGGGTCGAGGCCACCATGGCCCAGTCCAACACCCAGATAGGCACCCCGAAGGCGTGGGAGGCCGGACTCACCGGCAAGGGCGTCAAGGTCGCCGTCCTCGACACCGGGGCCGACCTCTCCCACCCCGACCTGGCCGGCCGGGTCGCCGAGTCCAAGAGCTTCATCGAGGGCCAGGAGGTCGCCGACCGCAACGGCCACGGCACCCACGTCTCCTCGACCGTCGGCGGCAGCGGCGCCGGTTCGGACGGGCTGGAGAAGGGCGTCGCACCCGGCGTCACGCTCGCCGTCGGCAAGGTCCTCAGCAACGAGGGCTACGGCAGCGAGTCGGAGATCATCGCCGGCATGGAGTGGGCCGCCAAGGACATCGACGCGAAGATCGTCTCGATGAGCCTCGGTTCGAGCGAGGGCAGTGACGGCACCGACCCGATGGCCCAGGCGGTGAACGCTCTCAGCGCCGAGACCGGCGCGCTGTTCGTCATCGCCGCCGGCAACTCCGGCGCCCCCGGCTCCATCGGCTCTCCCGGCGCGGCGGACTCCGCGCTGACCATCGGCGCCGTCGACTCCGCCGACGAGGCCGCCTACTTCACCAGCCAGGGACCCCGCTACCGCGACCAGGCGCTCAAGCCCGACCTGTCCGCGCCGGGCGTCTCCATCCTCGCCGCCCGCTCCCAACTGGTCTCGGGCAGCGGCCTCTACACCTCGATGAGCGGTACGTCGATGGCGACCCCGCACGTCGCCGGCGTCGCCGCGCTCCTGGCCGAGAAGCACCCCGACTGGACCGGCGCCCAGCTCAAGAGCGCCCTGATGTCCACGTCCAAGGTCCTCGACGCCTCCGCCTACGCGCTCGGCGCCGGCCGGGTCGACGTCGGCGCCGCGATCGCCGCGAACGTCACCGCCACCGGCTCCGCCGACCTCGGCTTCTTCTCCTGGCCGTACGAGGCGAACAAGCCGGTCACGCGGACCGTCACGTACACCAACTCCTCGGACACGGCGGTGGAGTTGAACCTCGCCGTCGAGGGCATGCCGGCGGGCGTCGCGACCCTCGCCGACGCGACGCTGACCGTCCCGGCGCACGGCACCGCGCAGACCACCGTCACCGGCGACGGCGCCGCCGCCCCGGTCGGCACCTCGTCCGGCCGGATCACCGCCACGGCCGCGGGCACCCCGGTCGCGCACACCGCGCTCGGCCTGGTCAAGGAGGAGGAGCGCTACACCCTCACGATCCACGTCAAGGACCGTGACGGCGCCCCCACCCCCGCCTACCTCGGCCTCACGAGGCTCGCCCAGGACGAGCAGGCGTTCCCGGCGACCGTCGGCGAGTCCGGCACGCTCGAACTGCGCCTGAAGCCCGGCACGTACACCGTCTCCTCCTGGCTCGACGTGCGCGGCTCCCACGGAAAGGACTCCCTCGGTCTCGGCCTCCTCACCGATCCCGAGATCGTCCTCGACCGCGACCGTGAGATCACCCTCGACGGACGCCGGCTGAAGGAGATCCGGGCCGAGGTCGACAAGCGGACCGAGACCCGTCAGCTGGTCATGGAGTTCGACCGGGACGCGAACGGAGGCTCCTACGGCGGCGCGGTCATCGTGCCCGTGGCGTACGACTCCGTCTTCGCCGCGCCCACCCGCAAGCCCGCCACCGGCACCTTCGAGTACCGCACGGTCTGGCGGCTCGGCAAGCCCCGCCTGGAGGCGAGCGCGGGCGGCGCCCGGCTCTCCGGCGCCCTCCCGCAGCCCGGAACGGGCACCTTCGAGGGCCGGTCGCGGCTCGGACTCGTCGACGTGGGCACCGGAACACCCGCCGAGTACGCGGGCAAGGACGTGAAGGGCAAGGCCGTCCTGGTCCGGGCCGGAGCGCTGACGCCGGTCCGGATCGCGCAGACGGCCCAGGACGCGGGGGCCGCCCTCCTGTTCGTCACGGACGCCGCGGCCGGCCGGCTCAACACCTGGTTCGGGACCGAGGAGTACGAGGACCGGCCGCTGACCGTCGCCACCGTCGACGCCGCCGACGGCGCCCGGCTGGCCTCGGCCGCCGCGGGCGGGCACCTCGTCGACGTGACCGGCACGCCGTACACGCCGTACGTCTACGACCTCTCCGAGGGACACCCCGGCGCGATCCCGACGGACCTGGTCTACCGCCCCGACGGCGACGAACTCGCCACCGTACGCTCCAGGTTCCACATGCCCACGGGTCGCGAGGAGATCGGCGGCGAGTTCCGCTACTCGATCACCGACACCTTCCCCGTCGGCTTCGGCTTCAAGGAGTGGATCGCGTTCCCGGCCGAGCGCACCGAGTACGTCTCCACCGGCAAGGGCCAGGGATGGCACGAGTCGGTCGACCTCGGGGACTCTCTGGAGGAGCGGGGCGGGATCGTCTCGTACCGGGGCGGCAGCGGTACGACGCTCGACTGGTTCAAGCCGGTCTGGCACCCGTGGCTGGGCACCGGGCTCGGCTGGGGACAGCAGCGGGCCGGGAACCAGCTGCGGTTCAACACCCCAGGCTGGGGCGACTCCGGTCCCGACCACACCGGCTTCGGCAACGTGTGGGGCGACGACTCGATGACCCAGTTCACCGAGGTGTACGTCAACGGGACGCGGGTCGACCGGAGGATGAGCTCCGGCGCGTACGCCTGGAACGCCCCGGCCGAGGAGGCGGAGTTCAAGGTCGTCACCGACACGACGCTCGACCCGGCGCGCTGGCGGCTCTCCTCGCGCGGCCACGCCGAGTGGACGTTCCGGTCGAAGGAGACGCCGCAGGACCGCGACACCTTCCTTCCGCTGATCAACCTCGGCTTCGACGTCGACACCGACCTGAGGGGCGATGTGCGCGGCGGCGGCCGGGTGCCGGTCGCGCTCTTCGCGGAGTACGTGAAGGGCGCCGCCGGCACGGGAACGATCGGCGGTGGTTCCCTTGAGGTCTCGTACGACGAGGGCGCGACCTGGCAGCGGGTGGCCCTGCGGTCCACCGCGGGCGGCGCCTGGACGGGTGAGCTGCGGGTACCGGACGGCGCGGCGTTCGTGTCCCTGCGGGCCGGGGCGTCCGACGACCGGGGCGGCTCCGTGAAGCAGGAGATCATCCGGGCGGTGGGGGTGAAGTAGGGGGAGGGAGGCCCGGTACGGCGTGCGTCGCCGTGCCGGGCCTCTCGCGCGCTTACGCGTCGCGGGTCACGATCCCCCGGACGACACCCAGGTCCACCAGGTCCTGCGGGCGCAGCCGGAGCTGGTCGGCGGTGACCGGGGCCTGGTCGGGGGTCCTCTTGAGGATGGCCGCGGCGAGTTCGGGCGCGATGACGGAGAAGTAACCGTCGGGCGTGGCCCAGGTGTTGCCGGGCGCGGCCAGCGCGAGCGCCCCGCCGGAGCCGCCCTCGCCGATCAGGAGCGAGGTCACCGGGACCCGGGCCCCGGCGATCGCCGCGAACGCGTCCGCGATCGCCGGGCCCGCCCCGGCCCGCTCGGCCTCGGCGTCGTTGGCGGCGCCGGGGGTGTCGATGAGGGTGAGCACGGGGATCCCGAGCCGGTCCGCGAGCCGCACGAGCCGGGCCACGGTCCGATACCCCGCGGGCCGGGTCGGGGACCCGTCCTGCGCGGCGTACGCGACGACCCGGCCGGCGTGGATCCCGAACCCGCACTCCACCCCCGGATCCACACCCCCGACCCGGTCCCCACGGATCGCCGCGCGCTCCCCGAAGTACGCCTCCAGATACGCCCCGGCCCGCGGCCGCCGCGCATCCCGCGCCCGCGAGACGGCCGCCCACCCCGTCCCGGGCGGGGGAACCTCGGCGAGAGCACGGGGCGGGGGAGCGGGCGCGGGTACGGAGCCTGGCTTGGGCCCGGCGTCCGGGTAACCCCACCCGGAACCGGGGGCGCCGGGATCTGCCTCGGGCCCTGCCGGGCCCTGCCCGGGGTCGGCGGCTGTGCCCGCCGTGTCGCCCGGGCGTGCGCCGGATTGTGAGGGCGAGGCCGAGGCCGCAGCCTCGGGCTCGTTGCCCCGCCGGGCGGCGGGTGCCGCCGGGCCCCCGGCCCCGGGAGCGGCCTCGGCCCCGGCCTCGGGGCCTGCCGGGCCCCGGACCGGGCTGCCGTCCGTGCCCGTGAGGAGGCGCAGCCACAGTGCCAGCACGCCCCGCAGGGCCTCCGGTGGGACGAGGGCGTCCACGTGGCCGTGGTCCCATTGGTCCTCGGCCGTGTACGCGGTCGGGTCCGCGTGCGGAGGGCGGACGCGGGAGCCTGCGAAGGCCACTTGGGCGGAGGGGAGGGCGAGGATCACGTCCGCGCCCGCGCCGACCGTCGCCCAGCCGCCGCCCGTGGACGGGTCGCGCAGGACCGTGACATGCGGGACGCCCGCCTCCCGTAGCCGTACCGTCTCGGCGGCGACGCGCTGCAGCTGGGTCAGGGCGATCATGCCCTCCTGCATCCGGCTGCCGCCCGTCGCCACCAGCGAGACCAGCGGAATCCGCCGCTCGGCCGCCGTGCGGTACGCGGCGACGAGCCGGTCCCCGGCCGCCTGCCCCAGCGAGCCGCCCAGGAAGCCGAACTCGAAGGCGACGAGCACGCAGGCCCGGCCACCCACCGTCGCCGTGCCGTGCACGACCGACTCCTCCTCGCCGGTGCGTTCGGCGGCGCGGGCGCGCGCCGCGTCGTAACCCGGCCAGCCGAGCGGCCCGTCCGGCGCCGCGACCGCGTCGTCCTCCGGAGTCCACTCGCCCGCCGCGACGGGCTCGTCCTCCGGAACCCACTCCTCCGCCGGGGCCCGCCGCGTCAGCGCCGGTGCGAAGTCGTCCGTCACCAGGGCGATCACGTCCCGGGCCGCGAGCCGCTCAGTCATGGAGTGCCTTCTTCATCAGCTTGCCCATGTCGTTACGGGGCAGCGCCTCCCGGTAGCGCACCACCCGCGGCCGCTTGTGCGGGGCGAGCAGGCGCGCGACATGGTCGGCCAGCTCCTCCGCCACCGGCGGCTTCTCCGTGTCCACCGGCACCACCCACGCCACGATCCGCTCCCCGAGATCCGGGTCCGGCTCGCCCGTCACCGCCACCTCCCGCACCTCCGGGTGGTCGAGGAGCGCGTTCTCTATCTCGCCCGCGCCGATCTTGTAGCCCCCGCTCTTGATCAGGTCCGTCGCCTTGCGTCCCACGAGCCGGACGGATCCGTCCGGCTCCCGGACCGCCATGTCCCCGGTCCGGAACCACTCCCCGTCGAAGGCCGCGGCGGTCGCGTCCGGCCGGTTCAGATACGCGGTGAACAGGTTCGGGCCCCTGACCTGGATCTCGCCGACGCTCTCCCCGTCGTACGCCTCGATCTCCGTGCCGTCCTCCTCCACCAGGCGCAGCTCCACGCCCCGCAGGGGCAGCCCGACCGACCCGGGGCGCGGCCCGGAGCCCACCCGCACGGAAGCGGGGGTCTGGGGGGTCGCCCCCACAGAGCACAGCATGAGCGTCTCGGTCATCCCGTACCGCTCGATCACCGTCCGGCCCGTCGCCGCCGTGATCCGCTCGTGGTCGTGCACCGGCAGCGCCGCCGAGCCGGAGACGAGGAGCCGCGCCCCGGCCAGCGCCCGTACCAGCGCCGGGTCCTCGCCCACCGCGTCGGCGATCCGGTGGTACATCGTCGGTACGCCGAACAGCATCGTGCCGCCACCCGCACCCAGCTCCCGCACCACGCCCGCGACGGAGAACGCCCCCAGATGCCGCACCGAGCCGCCCCGCCGCAGCGGGCCGAGGATCCCCAGGACGAGCCCGTGGACGTGGAACAGCGGCAGGGCGTGGACGAGAACGTCGTCCGCCGTCCACGCCCAGGCCTCCTCCAGCGCGTCGAGGGACGCGGCCACCGCGCGCCGGGAGAGGACGACGCCCTTGGGCGGTCCCGTGGTGCCCGATGTGTAGACGATCAGGGCGGCGGACTCGGGGTCCGCCGACTCGACGACCGCCGCGCCCCGCGCCCGTACGTCCACGTCGACCCGGGGGAGTCCCGAAAGCCCCGCGGGCAGCTCGTCCGCCGCGCCCGCGAGGACCGCGCCCGGCGCACTGTCGCCGAGGATGTGCGCCAGCTCCCGCTCGCCCGTACGGGGGTTGAGCGGGACGGCCGGCACCCCGGCGAGCAGGGCCGCCACCACGGCGACCGCCGTCCGGGCGGTCGGCGTCGCCCAGACCGCCACCCGGCCCGTGCCGTCGATCCGCGCGGCCAGGGCGCCCGCCGCGGCGGCGAGTTCGCCGTACGTCAGCGTCTCGGTGCCGAAGCGAAGGGCGGGACGCTCCAGCCGGTCCGATCCGGCCGCCAGGGCCGGGAACAGCGTGCTCAACGGTCGTCCTCCTCGCGTCGGTCCATGACTGGAGGCATTCTTCCCACCTGTCAGGGGGAGTCAGGGGCGGCCTGCTGCGACCTTGCTCACCTCCCGGTCCCCGTTCTCCTCGGCGGGCCCGATCGTCCGCATCCGGCCGTAGGCGTACACACACCCCGCGAGCGTCAGGTCGGACAGGAGCATGAAGCCGATCGAGTACGAGTCCTTCGCGCTGTAGATCGCGCCCATCACCAGCGGCGGCACGAATCCGCCGAGCCCGCCCATCGCCCCGACGATCCCGGTCACGCTGCCGACCTGACGCTGTGGGGTGACCTGCGAGACGAGGGCGAAGACGGAGCCGCTCGCGGTGCCGAGGCCGGCCGCCATACAGAGCAGCGCGATCGTTCCGCCCGGGTTCAGAGGCGGGTCGAAGGCCTGGACGATGGCGAGGAGCGCGACGAGACCGAGCGCGGCGGCGGTGACGAGCGCCGGGTGGATCCGGTCCGAGAGCCAGCCGCCGATCGGCCGGAAGACGACCGTGGCGACGGCGAACCCTGCGGCCTTGGCGCCGGCGTCGGTCGGATCGAGTGCGTACCAGGTCTTCAGGTACGTCGGCAGATACACGCCGAACGCGACGATTCCGCCGAAGCCGATCGCGTACAGCGCCGCCAGCTCCCAGGTCACGCGCAGCCGCCCCGCCGAGCCGAGCCGGCTCACGAGCGACGCGGTGGGCACGGGCCGGTCGGGCCGGTCGGTGACGAGGAGCGCGGCGAGGACCGCGTACACGGTCAGCGCGCCGGCGACCACGAGGAACGGCAGGTTCTCGCCGTGCTCGGCGATGCGCGGGGTGAAGTAGCCGGAGAGCGCCACCCCGCCCATGCCCATCCCGAAGACTCCGAGCGCGAAGCCTCGCTCGGAGGGCGGGAACCAGGAGTTGACGAGGGGGATGCCGATGGCGAACGTGGTGCCTCCGAGGCCGAGGAGAAAGCCGACGGCGAGCATCGCCGGATAGCTGTCCTTGACGACGACCAGCAGCAGCACGGGCACGATCGTGAGCGCGGAGACGAGCGGGAACATCCGTCTCGCGCCATAGCGGTCGGTGAGGGCGCCGACCGGGATCCGTCCGACCGATCCGACCAGGACGGGGACCGCGACGAGGAGCGACTGCTGGACGGAGCTGAGCTCCAGCCGGTCACCGTACGAGGGGGCCAGCGGCGAGATCAGGTTCCACGCCCAGAACGTGAGTGTGAAGCCGACCGTGGCCATCGCCAGATTGCGGTAGGCGGCGGCGGGGGGCTTGGCGTCGGTGTCCACCCCACCAGTCAAGATCCGTGCGCGGGGCGCTGCGCGCGGTACTGGGCCGTACGGGGCCTACGGCCAGCGCACGGTCGTGGGCGGCCGGCCGTCGTCCGTCACCTGGAGACGCGGGCCCTCACCGGTCGCCGCCACCTGGACCGTGATCGCCGTGACGCCCGCCCGGCGGTGGGCCGCCGCCAGCGCGCCGCGCAGGGCGGCCAGGAGCCGGTCGGCGTCGGCGCCGTCGATCAGCGCGTCGACCGCGCCGGAGAAGTGGACCGAGGGCTGGAAGCCCAGCAGCGCCGCCGCGCCGGCCGTCTCGCGCAGCACCCGCCCCCGGAAGGAGGCCGGCGCGTCCGCGGGCGGCTGCTGGAGGGCGAAGATGGCCGTCCGTACCTCCTGGATCGTGGAGTCCAGCTCGTCCACCGCCCGCCCGAGCAGCGCGTTCTCGTCGGACGGGTCCTCGGCCCGCCGCCGGGTCGACTCCAGCATCATCTCGGTGGCGAAGAGCCGCTGGACGACGAGGTCGTGCAGATCACGCGCGATCCGGTCGCGGTCCTCGTACACCGCCAGCCGCTCCCGGTCGTGCCGCGCGTCCGCGAGGACCAGGGCGAGCGCCGCCTGGGAGGCGAACTGCGAGGCGAGTAGCCGGTCCACCGCCGTGTACGGGCGCCCGCCGCGCCGCCGGGGGAGGGCGAGGGTGCCGATGAGCTGACCGCCGCTCTGCAGCGGCAGCATCATCGAGGGCCCGAACCGTGACCTCACAGGGGTCGTCATCCGCGGATCGGTGGCCGAGTCCTCGACGAAGACCGGTTGCCCGCCGAGCAGTTGCTCCAGGACGGGCGATCCCGGCGCGATCGTCGTGCCGACGAGGTCGCCCGGGTCGTCCACCGTCGAGGCCGCCACGATCTCCATCCCGCCCTCCGGGGTGGGCTGCAGGACGACCCCGGCCGAGGCGTCGGCGAGCAGCCGCGCCCGCTCGGCGACCGTCATCAGCGCGTCGGCCGCCGGCTCTCCGGTGAGCAGGGCCGTCGTGACCGCCGCCGCGCCCTCGATCCAGCGCTCGCGCTGCCGGGCCGTCTCGTACAGCCGGGCGTTGCCGATGGCGATCCCGGCCTGCGAGGCGAGGACGCGCAGCAGGGCCTCGTCCTCCTCGGTGAACGGGCCGCCGTGCTTCTCGGTGAGGTACAGGTTGCCGAACACCTCGGTGTGGACGCGGATCGGGACGCCGAGGAAGGAGCGCATCGGGGGATGGCCCTCCGGGACCCCGCCGGAGCGCGGATCGGCCGTCAGGTCGTCGAGCCGCAGTGGCCGCGGGTCCCGGACGAGGACGCCGAGGAGCCCGGTGCGGCCGTCGGGGAGGCGGGGGATCCGCTGCCGCTCGGCCTCGGTCATCCCGGCGGTGAACAGCTCGGTGAGCCGGTGGCGCTCGGGGTCGACGACCCCGAGCGCCCCGTAGCGGGCCCCGGTCAGTTCGGCCGCGGAGTCCACGATGTGCTGGAGCGTGGTCCGCAGTTCGAGGTCGGTGCCGACGCTCAGGACCGCTTCGAGCAGCATCGGCAGGCGCGGAGCCGGGTCCTCGGCCGGGTCCCCTGCCGGCTCCTCGGCCGGGTCCCCTGCCGGGTCCCCTGCCGGCTCCTCGGCCGGGTCCCCTGCCGGGTCCTCCGCCGGTTCGCCGGCCGGTCCGCCCTGGTCCATGAGTGGCATGGGCTCATTGTCGTACAAAGCGGGAGACAGTGACCGTACCGTCACTCGGCCTCGGCCAGCGGGTCGAGGACCATCGGCTGGATCTTGCCCTCCAGCATCGCGCCGAGCCCGAGGATCGCGCACACGTCCGGCCGTTCGGCGATGTGCACCGGCATCCCGGTCGCCTCGCGCAGCATCTGGTCGAGCCCCGGCAGCAGCGCGCTGCCGCCGACCATCATGATGCCGCGCTCTGCGAGGTCCGCCACGAGGTCGGGCGGGCAGTCGCGCAGGATCTTGCCGATGCCGTCGAGGACGGCGGTCAGCGGGGTGTGGATCGCCTCGCGTACGGCGGCGGTCTCGACGGTCACCGAGCGGGCGAGGCCCGTGGCCACGTCCCGGCCGTGGATCTCTGTCGAGGTCGGGCCATGGGGGGTCAGACCGTTGCCGCTGAGGGCGAGTTGCAGCGGGCGCACGGACTGGCTGGGCAGCATCAGCTCGTGCTGGTGGCGCAGGTGCTGGATGACCGCGTGGTCGATCGCGTCACCGCCCACCGGGATCCGCTCGGCGGTGACGATGGAACCCAGCGAGAGCACGGCGACCTGGGTGGTCGCCGCCCCGCAGACCATGATCATGGTGGCGGTGGGCTGCTCGACGGGGAGTCCGCAGCCCACGGCCGCGGCGATCAGGGTGTCGACCAGCTCGACCCGCCGGGCGCCGAGCCCGACGAGGGTCTCGACGGCGGCGCGCTGGGCGAGCGGGTCGCTGTCGTGCGGGGTGCACGCGGCGGCCCGCAGCCGGGGCTTGCGGCGCAGCTGGCGGCGGAGCTTCTCGCCGAGGAGGTGACGGAGCATCCGCTGGGCCATCTCGATGTCGACGACGGTGCCGCCGGAGACGGGGCGGGCGACCCGGATGTAGTCGGGCGTGCGGCCGGTCATCTTCTCGGCCAGCGCACCGACGGCGATCAGTGCGCCGGTACGGGTGTTCACGGCGGCGACGCTGGGCTCGTCGACGACGAGCCCGGCGCCCTTGACGAAGACCCGGGTGCGGGCGGCGCCCAGGTCGACGGCGAGATGGCAACGGCGCAGCTGCTCAAGACTGACGGTCACGACAGATCCTCCGGAGTGCGGTGCTGGCACG